>NZ_JAFCMC010000001.1:0-417969 GCF_018130085.1 Bradyrhizobium sp. AUGA SZCCT0169
CATATGGATGCAAGCGATCCGATCAGACCGTCAAAAAACTCTTGTGGCACGGGGGCCGTCCACATATGGGTCCCGGCTCAAGGCCGGGACGACGCAAGAATTCGAGGGCCTCTCCGCCATGCTCACCGAAGCCTCCGACTACGAAACCCTGTACCGCAACTTCCGCTGGGACATCCCGGCGCGGTTCAGCATCGCGACCGCGTGCTGCGACCGTCATGCCGACGGCTCTGGCCGCCTCGCGCTGATCTATATCGACGAGGACGGCACCGCCACCAAGACCTCGTTCGACGAGGTTGCGGACCTGTCGCGGCGCTTCGCCAATGTACTTGAGGCCGATGGCCTCGTGCGCGGCGACCGCGTCGCGGTGTTTCTGTCGCAATCGCTGGAATTGCCGATCGCGCATCTGGCGGCGTTTCGCTCCGGCCTGATCTCGATTCCCCTGTTCGCGCTGTTCGGCGAGGACGCGCTGGAGTTTCGTCTCGGTAATTCCGAGGCCAAAGCTGTCATCACCGACGAGGCCGGCTGGGACAAGCTCGCAAAGATCCGCGACCGCCTGCCCGAGCTGAAGACCATCTATGTGATCGGCGATCGCGCGCCCGCGGGTACCAAGCCGTTCTGGTCTTCGTTGAAAGCCGCATCACCGGATTTTACGACCGTCGATACGTCGGCCGACGATCCCGGCCTGATCATCTACACCTCGGGCACCACGGGAAATCCCAAGGGCGCGCTGCATGCGCACCGCGTCGTGCTTGGCCATCTGCCCAATGTCGAGATGTGCCACGACTTCATTCCAAAACCCGGCGACCTGATGTGGACGCCGGCGGACTGGGCCTGGATCGGCGGGCTGATCAACGGACTGTTTGCCTTCTGGTATCACGGCGTGCCGCTGGTCGGGCACCGCGCGCGCAAATTCGAGCCGCAGGCGGCGATGGCGGTCATGGCCGAGCACGGCATCCGCAACGTGTTCCTGCCGCCGACGGCGCTGAAACTGATGCGGCAGGCCGGCGTGAAGAACGCGGGCGTAAAGCTTCGCAGCATCTTCACCGGCGGCGAGTCGCTGGGCGGCGAACTGCTCGACTGGGTGCGCGCTACTTTCGGCGTCGATGCGCATGAAGTGTTCGGCCAGACCGAATGCAATCTCGTCATCGGCAGCAATTCCAAACTGTTTCCGATCCGGCCGGGTTCGATGGGCCGGGCGACGCCCGGTTTTGACGTGCGCATCGTCAACGACCAGGGCGAGGAGCTGCCGCGTGGTACCCGCGGCGTCATCGGCGTTCGCCAGCCTTGTCCGTGCACCATGATCGAATATTGGCGCAATCCGGAAGCGACGGCGAAGAAGTATGCCGGCGAGTTTTTGCTGACCGGCGATCTCGGCGTGCAGGATGAGGACGGTTACTTCTGGTATGTCAGCCGCGAGGACGACGTCATCACCACGGCCGGCTATCGCGTCGGTCCGTCGGAGATCGAGCACACATTGATGAAGCACCCGGCGGTGGCGATGTCGGCGGTCGTCGGTATTCCCGATCCGATCCGAACCGAATCGATCAAGGCCTGGATCGTGCTGCGTCCGGGCTTTACGCCCAGTGACGCGCTGGCGCGCGAGATCCAGGAATTCGTGAAAGTGCAACTCGCCGCCCACGAATATCCGCGCTTCGTGCAGTTCGCGGAAAGCCTTCCGATGACCGCGACCGGCAAGGTGCTTCGACGCGAATTGCGGGCGCTCGGGTAACCTCTCCTCAAGCAAATCTATGCGGTAGGAAAATGCAAAAAACTGTGCCTCACGCCGCGGGCTTGCACCGCGCCTCGCTCAAGAAACTCCACGATTTGGACGCGGCGCTGGAGCTGATGTATTACGGCTGGCGCGGGATGACGCTTTCCGCCGATCAGTATCTTGCGACCCTTGGCCTGTCGCGCCCGCACCACCGCATTCTCTACGTGGTTGCCAGGCAGCCCGACGTGTCGATCGGCTCGCTGATTGAAATTCTCGGCATATCCAAACAAGCCCTGAACCGGCCGCTCAGCCTGCTGCTGGAGCGCAAGATGCTGACCTCGAGGCGGTCGCCCGAGCAGCATCGCTCCAAATTGCTGCGGCTGACGGAAGCAGGTAAACGCACGGAACAACGGGCATCGGACTACGAGCGCAAGGTCGTGAGCGAGGCGTTCGATCGTGTCGGCCCGCGTGGCGCTGCCGCGTGGATGGCCGTCATGGGGGCTATCGCCGACAGCAATTGATTTCTAAGGTCAATATCGTTGACTTGAAGATCGTGCCGTGACAACTTTCTCTGCAGTGATGCCGAGGAGGTGCGGGAGCTTGAGCAAACAGACGATGGACCGGGCCGCCGCCGGACGCTTTGTCGAGGCGTGGTGCGCAAGCTGGTGCAAGGTTGATATCGACGCTGTCGTCTCGCACTTTGCCGACGACGCGGAGATGCGTTCCCCCTTGGCCCTCAAACTGACGGATTCTCCTGTGGTCGCGGGCCTTGAGAACATTCGCGCCTACTGGCGCAAGGCTTACGGACACATCGAGAGCGCCGATCTGAAAATCCTGAGCTGGAGCTTCGACGACACCATCGCGCGCCTGACGGTCTGGTGGCAACTGGGCGACACGCGCGCCAGCGAGTTCATGGACTTCGACGCTGCCGGCCGTGTGGTGCGCAGCGAGGCCTTCTACGGAAAATAGCCATGTACGGAAAGTAACGATGCGATTTTCGGATTTCGTCCTGCTGCTCAACACACTCTGGTTCGGCGGCGCCTTCATCCAGTTCAGCATTGCCCAGAGCAATACGCTGAAAATACTGGTGCCCCGGGAGGAGCGCGGAAATCCGATCGCGCCGACCTTGTCGGCCAGCGTGGCGTTCCTGGGCGGAATCAATCTGCCAATCGGCCTGCTGTCGCTGTATCTCTTGGCCCGGCCGCCCTTCTTTGGGGCCGCTGACGCGCAGCTTGCGTTATTCCTGTTCTTTGCCGCGTGCCACTTCAGTCAGTTCGCCTATAACCTTCCGGTCCTGATGCGCGGGGGACGCGTCGGGGTGGCGTACTGGCCGGTGTTGAAGGGCCCGATGCTCCGGATATTTGTCATCGACGCGATCCTGTTCGTGGCAAATCTAGTCGTGGTCTTCCTGCTGCTGTCCTCCTAGCCGCTCAACTCCCCTTCAACGCACGCCGCAGCATCAGCGCCAGGTCGTTTCGCCGGTACGGCTTGTTCAAAATTTTCGCTTCGCTGTCGAGGCTGTCGAGCGGCTGGACCGGATGTTCGGTGTGGCCGGAAGTGAAAAGCACCTTGAGTTCTGGCCGCAGCCGCGATGCTTCCCTGGCAAGCTCTGGTCCGAACATGCCGCCGGGCATCACCACATCCGTAAACAGCAGATCGATCTCGCTGCGTTGGCGCAATACCTCCAGCGCCTCGCGGCCATTGCGTGTCACGATGACGCGATAACCAAGCTCCTTCAGCTCCTTCTCAACATACGCGCGGACCAGATCATTGTCCTCGACAACGAGAATGGTCTCGGTGCCGGCATGTGCGGCGAGCTGGTCAGCGGGCGGCGCGACGCCTCTGTGCGGGGCATTGATGCGGGGGAAGAAAAGCCTGACGGCGGTGCCGCGTCCCGGCTCGGAGCGTATTTGCATCGCGCCGCCGGATTGTTTTGCAAACCCATAGACCATGCTGAGGCCGAGGCCGGTGCCTTTGCCCACCTCCTTGGTGGTAAAGAACGGTTCGAAGGCGCGGCTGGCCACTTCGGCAATCATACCGCTGCCGGTATCGGTCACGGCCACCTCGACGTAATCGCCGGGCCGCGCCTCGCCATTGACGTCGAGGTCGGATTCATCGAGCGCGATGTTGCGGACCTCGACCGTCAGCCTGCCGCCCTGCGGCATCGCATCGCGCGCGTTGAGCACCAGATTGAGCAGCGCGGACGCCAACTGACCGGGATCGACGCTGGCGCGCCACAAGTCCCGATCGAGCAGGAATTCGCATTCGATATGTTCGCCCAGGGTCCGCCGCAACAATTGTTCCATGCCGAGAATTTTCTGGCCGATGTCGATGTCCTGCGGCGTCAGTGGCTGCTTGCGTGCGAAGGCGAGCAGGCTCCTTGTGAGGTCCGAGCCGCGCTCGGCGGCGGTGGCGATGCTGTCGGCGATGGTGTGCAGTTCCCGGTTCGCGGCCAGCTTCTCGGCGAGGTATTCCGCGTTGCCCAGGATGACGGTCAAGAGATTGTTGAAATCGTGCGCGACGCCGCCGGTGAGTTGACCCATCGCCTCCATCTTCTGGGATTGACTGAGCTTTTGATTGAGCTCGTCGATGGCGGCGCGCTGCCGCTCGAGCGACTCGGCGGTGCCGTTGAGCAGCGTCATCAGCCCGCCCAGTTCGCCGCCTGGGTGTGGCTCGGGAATCCGCGCGCTCAAATCGCCAAGGCCGAGCCGCCGCGCCATCCCGGCGAGCCGTCCGACTTGACGGCCGACGCCCAATGTCGCCAGCAGCCAGACGCCTGCGAGCAGCAGCAGCGAGGCCACCGCTAGCATCGCCAGATCCTCGTAGACGCGGCGGTTGGCGGCGGCAACCAGGCCGTCCTTGCGCAGCCCCACCATGATATAGAGGCCGGCGTCCCGGATCGAAGGCGAGCGGGCGACGGCCCATACATGCGTCCGGCCCTCAGCGTCTTGCATCTCGTGGAAGGGTTCGTGATTTGCTGCGGCCGCAAACCGGAACAGGTCCGAGTTTGCGATCGATGCGCCGGCGGGCGTGGTCCACCCCTTTCCCTGCGGGGCGACCAGGACGGTGCCTTTCCTGTCAACCAGCAGCACATCCTTGCCGTTCAGCAGGCGCTTGTCGTACTCGGCGAATTTGCGCAAGTTGAACGATGCGAGCAGGATGAATTTCAGATCGCCGGATTCCGAGCGGGTGGGGTACGCGATCTGCAGCACGGAGGTCCCGGTCAGCCGGCCGAACACCGGCTCCAGCGTGACGATACCGTGCGCGGTCAGGGCCTGTTTGAAATAGGCACGATCCCGCAAGTCGAGGGTGCGGTTGGTCCGCAGCGAGTCGCAGAACAGGGCGCCGTCAGGTGTGATGGTCAGGATGCCGGTGAACTGCGGGTATTCCTCGCGCACCGCGGAGAGGAAGGCCGAACAGGCCGCCTTGTCTGACGTGTCGAGGTCGCGGGCGCGGGCCAGACCGTAGTGAAGCTGCGCCGTGCCCTGAATTTTCTCGTCCAGATCCCTGGAAATATCGTCGGCCGTTGCCGACAAATTGGCGAGCGCCGCGTTGATTTCGCTGGCGCGATTTTGGGCGAAGCGCAGTCCCACGAGGATGGCCGGCACCAGCATGGCCGCGATAACGAGTATCAGTAGCCGGGTGCGCAGGCTCATCGGTCGGTAATTTTCGAGCTCGAATCAGACAGTTTCATTTTTAACTAATAATGTGCGGCAATCGTGTGCCGCTCCGTCCGCCGGGGATGGCAAATGCCCCTTGCGAAAAACCGGGCCGGCAGTTTTCAAATGGCTTCTATTGGAGTCCCTCGGAGCGACCCTACAGACTCTGGTCGGCTATCGCAATCAGGGCGGGTGACAAGGGAAGGAACGTGCTGCGGTTAACAGGGCTGGCGTCAACTCCACCGTCGTCCCGGCCTTGAGCCGGGACCCAAACGCCGCGGCCCATCGGTGAGAGCCCAGGTGTTAGATACCTTCCTCGACAACGAACGCCGCGGAGTATGGGGTCCCGGCTCAAGGCCGGGACGACATCAAGGCGTCCCGATCCCCATCGCCTTCAGCGCGTCCAGCATGCGCTGCGGCGGCGCCATCTTGATCGCGAGCGGCTGACCCGTCTCCAGCACGCTCTTGAGGCTGGAGAGGATCGCCGGCCAGCCCTGGCGGCCGCCGGAGAGGATATCGTCGCTGATGACGCGGTCGTGCGATTGCAGCATTGTCAACTTCACCGCCTCGCCCGCTTGTTCGATCTCGTACGTCACCAGCGTCGGCCCAAGCTTTTCGATCAGCGCCGGCCAGTTGACGTTGAAGGTGACGGTCAGCCGCCTCGGTGGATCGCATTCGATCACCTCGCCGCTGATATGCAGCGCGCCATCAGGCGTACGCACGATGTAGGCGCCGCCGACCTTCAGATCGACTTCGACGGCATGGCCGAAGAAATATTTTCTGCTGAACTCCGCCGTCGTCAGCGCCTGCCAAACCTTCTCGGGGGTCGAGGCGATGTAGATCGTGTAGACGATCGCGGGTTTGAATTTGTCGATGTTCATGACGCGCCCTCTATGCCGAGGCGGGCGACGAATTCCACCTTACTCATCACGCTTCTCCAATTGCCGTTTCAATTCGCTGAGCGCGGTGAGCTTGCCGCGCTCGAATTTTTTGATCCAGCGTTCACCGATCTGATGGATCGGAACAGGGTTCAAATAGTGCAGCTTCTCGCGGCCATGCCTTAACGTGGTGACGAGGTTGGCCGCTTCGAGGATTCCAAGGTGCTTGGTCACGGCCTGCCGCGTCATGGCGAGGCCGTCGCATAGTTCGCCCAATGTCTGTCCGTTCCTGGCATGAAGCCTGTCCAGCAGCGCGCGTCGCGAGGCATCGGCCAGCGCTCGGAAGACTTCATCCATGGCGGGGATAATAGGCAACCAAATGGTTGCATGTCAAGGTCTGCTAGGCGCGTTGGTAATGCGATGGAAGGACGGTGAGGCTGCTTTTCTTACCTTCTCCCACAAGGGGAGAAGGAAGAATGCACCGCTTCCATCTCCCCCGCTCACGTGCATAAATGGCGTAAGCTCCCTCCCATCCCGAGTTCCACCATGTCCCTCCAGGTCTATCTCGCTTTCGTCGCTGCCTGCATCGCGCTGGCGTTGCTGCCGGGTCCGGTGGTCACGCTCATCATCGCCAACGGCCTGCGCCACGGCACCCGCGCGGCGCTGATCAATGTCGCCGGCGCCCAGGTCGGCCTTGCCATCGTGATCGGCATCGTCGCGGTCGGCCTGACCTCGCTGATGGCGACGATGGGCTACTGGTTCGACTGGGTGCGTTTCGCTGGTGCGGCCTATCTGATCTGGCTCGGCATCAAGCTGGTTCGTGAGCCGGTGGTGGGCATCAAATCAGACGAACCGCCACCGCCGCCGCGCGGCGGCTTCTTCCTGCAGGGCTTTCTGGTGCTGCTCTCGAATCCCAAGGTGCTGGTGTTCTTCGGCGCCTTCATCCCGCAGTTCATGGACATGAAGCAGGACCACTTCCCGCAAGTGGCGCTGCTCGGCGCGACGTTCATGGTGACCGCCGCCATGACCGACGCGGTCTATGCGCTGCTTGCCGGCCGGGCCCGGCTTTTCTTCTCGGCGGAGCGCACACGGCTGGTGTCGCGGATCTCAGGCGGCTTCATGATCGGCGGCGGCATCTGGCTGGCGCTGACAAGGGCAAAATAGCACGCCTCGGTGGCTTCATCCTTCGAGACGGCCGCGGTGCGGCCTCCTCAGAGTCTGACTCAAAATGTCGCCAACGAAGAAGGACTTTGTAGTGAAACTCTTCATGCCCGGCCTTGTGCCGGGCATCCACGTCTTAGTTTCACTTAAGCAAGAAAGACGTGGATGGCCGGGACAAGCCCGGCCATGACGAGAAAGCGAATCATTTGCAGGCAGCTAGGAAGCGCCCGAAATTGCTGGCTCCTTTTTCGGTCAGCCTCTCAGGATGAGGTCTGAAGGATATTAGACCCTCATGGTGAGGAGCGCGCTCTTGCGCGCGTCTCGAACCATGAGGCCATTGGGTGCGCGGCGGTAATCCGTTTGAACTGCGGCGTCTCGACCGCGCAGGGGGAGAGGGAACGCAGCTTAGGTGTGGCGACTGAAATCTAAATCACCTGCCGCGACCGAAAAATCGTCTCGACCTCACCAAGAATGCGCGCCAGCCGGTCGGCCCACGCTTTCTCGCCGGCCTGATCCGAAATCAGGTCCTGGCGAATCTCGATGCCGGTGTTCATCAGGCCGCGCGCCTCGGCGTGAACGGGAATGGTGTAGTCGGTCTGGTCGCTGACCGCGTAGGGTTCGTTGTCGCCGACCACCAGATCAGACTCCGCGCGCAGCAATTGCAGCAGCAGCGGCGGCAATAGCTTGTCGCGCTGATAGAGCGTGCCGATGTGCCAGGGACGCGCGATGCCGGCATAGACCGGCGTGAAGCTGTGCAGTGAGATCAATATCGTCGGCATCTTCCGCTCTCGGCGCGCGTCGATGATCGCGCCGATACGGCGGTGATAGGGATCGAAGATCTGCGTTCGGCGCAGTTCCGCGGCTTCTCGCGCGATACCTTCATTGCCGGGGATCGTCGTGGTTTCGCTGATCAGCGGGATCGAGCTTGCGACATCAGGCGGGCGGTTGCAGTCGATCACCAGCCGCGAATAGCGCTGCGCGATCAGATGCGCGCCGAGATGTTTTGACAGCATCTCGGCGACCCCTGCGATGCCGATGTCCCATGCGATGTGCCGCACCAGTTCGCTCTCCGGCAATCCGAGATCGCCGAGCACGCGGGGGATCAAGCGGCCGTAATGGTCACAAGTGAGCAGAAACGGCGAGCGTCCCTCGGCATTATATTCGCGGACTGGGGGAACATCCTGAGATCCCAAGAGTAATGATGTGTCGCCGACGTCGTTCAAAACCATTTTTCCTTACGCATTGCCTATCGAAGCGGCATGTCGGCCTACAAATGAGCAGGTTTTTGTATAGATTAGCGGGCCCAGAATCACGATGATTGTTTGACGATGCCGTTACTCACGATTCATCACAAGACCGTATATCGCTACACGCACCCGGTGGCGTTCGGCGAACACCGCATCATGCTGCGTCCGCGCGACGGCCATGATCTGCGCGTGCTGTCCGGCAACCTCGCGATCGAGCCGCGGCCGATGCAGTTGCGCTGGATCCATGACGTGTTCGGCAACAGCGTTGCGATCGCAACCTTTGATGAGCGGGCCGAGACGCTGTCGTTCACCTCCACGGCCACCGTCGAGCACAACCCGGCCGAAGAGTTCGCGCTGACCGCTGATGATCCCGCCTATTTCTATCCGTTCCTGTACGACGAGGAGGAGTTTCCCGATCTTGTGCAGTTCATCACGCCGCAATATGGCGACCCGAATGGCGAGCTGTCGGCATGGGCGCGCAGATTTCTCGACGCCGAAGGGCCGACGCCGACGTTCAATATCCTCAGCGGCATGACCCATGGCATCCGTGACGCCTTCACCTATCGCAAGCGCTACGAGCAGGGCACGCAGCACCCGCTCGATACGCTGCAGACCGGATCGGGCACCTGCCGCGACTATGCGCTGTTCATGATCGAGGCGCTGCGGCGGCTCGGCATCGCCGCGCGTTTCGTCTCCGGCTATCTCTTCATTCCCGGCGACCGTGCACACGGCTATGTCGGCGGCGGTTCGACCCATGCCTGGGTGCAGGTCTATCTGCCGAGCGCGGGCTGGATCGAGTTCGATCCGACCAATGGCATCATCGGCACCCGCGACCTCATTCGCGTCGCGGTGGCGCGCGATCCGCGCCAGGCCATTCCGCTGCACGGCGCCTATCTCGGCTCGGCGGATGCCTTCGTCGGCATGGAGGTCAATATCAACGTCGTCTCCGTCATTGACGAAGCGCAGGCGGAAAAGGTCTGATCATGGAGATCAAGGTCGGCTTCGAGATTGCCTATGCTGCCGTGCAGCCGACGCCGATGGTGATCATGCTCTCGATCCACCCGTCGCGCTTTTCCGACATTGTCGGCACGGAAAGCATTGTCGCCGAGCCTGACGTGCCGATCGGTTTTTATCGAGACATCTTCGGCAATGTCTGCGGACGGCTGGTGGCGCCCGCCGGCGGCGTGACCCTGCGCGGCAGCGCGCTGGTGCGCGATTCCGGCCTGCCCGATATTGTCATGCCGACCGCGCAGCAGATCCCGATCGACCAGTTGCCGGACGAGGTGCTGCAATATCTGATGCCGAGCCGCTATTGCGAAACCGACAAGCTTACCGACGTTGCCTGGTCGCTGTTCGGCAATACGCCGGAGGGCTGGGCGCGGGTGCAGGCGATCGTCGAGTTCGTCCATAACCACGTGACGTTCGGCTACCAGCACGCGCATCACATGAAGTCGGCGCATGACGTCTACGAGCAGGGCGCCGGCGTCTGTCGCGATTTTGCCCATCTGGCGCTGACGTTCTGCCGCTGCATGAACATCCCGGCGCGCTACTGCACGGGTTACATGGGCGATATCGGCATCCCCAGGGATCCCGCGCCGATGGATTTCTCCGGCTGGTTTCAGGTCTATCTGTCCGGCCAGTGGTACACCTTCGACGCGCGGCACAATCACCCGCGGATCGGCCGCATCCTGATGGGCACCGGCCGCGACGCCGCCGACGTCGCACTGACCACGAGTTTTGGCCGGATGGACCTCGTGAAGTTCGTCGTCGTCAGCGACGAGGTGGTGGTGGCTTGAGGCTGTCTCCTTCGTCATTGCGAGGAGCGAAGCGACGACGCAATCCATTCTTTCTTTGCGCGGCGAGATGGATTGCTTCGCTTCGCTCGCAATGACGGGTATAGACACCGCCATGATTTCAGATCGTCTGTTCGTCTACGGCACCCTGATGCGCGGCTTCGACCATCCGATGGCGAAGCTCTTGTCGCGCAGCGCCGATTTCATCGGCGAGGCCACGTGTCGCGGCCGGCTCTATCCCATCAAGCATTATCCGGGGCTGGTGCTGTCGGACGATCCTGCCGACACCGTGTCCGGTGAATTGTATCGCCTGCGCGACCGCGATGCGTTGCTCGGCGAGTTCGACATGTATGAGGCCTGCGGTCCGGGCTTTCAGGCGCCGACCGAATATGTGCGGCAGATGCTGAACGTCACGCTTCATGACGGCAGCGCGAGCGAGGCGTGGACCTACGTCTACAACTGGCCGGTCACCGGCCTGCCGCGCATCGCGTCGGGGAAGTTTCTGGAAACGCGCTCGTCATCCTGAGGTGCGAGCCTTGCGGTGCACTTGCACCGCTGGGCGAGCCTCGAAGGATGGGCCACGGGCGCTTCTCATCCTTCGAGGCGCGCAAGAGCGCGCACCTACGGGTGAACGCAATTGCGTTCATCCCGGGGATGACGCGGGAACGTGCGAAGGTTCAGCCTCTAACCCGCCCCCAGCGGCTCCTGCTCCAGCCGCACGTCAATCTCGCGCTCGACGTAACTCCATTCCTCGGTCGCGCGCAGCATCGCAACCAGTTCCTCGAACAGCGCGGAATTCGCCGGGTCGTATTCGAACCAGGTCAGGAAATCGAAGGGCTCGCCGAGATCGCGGCAGTGGTAGAGCTGGCGGGCGATGGCGGGCAGGTATTTCAGGCTGGCCGCGATGTGCTGCGACTTGTCCTCGAAAATCCGGCGCCGCTCTTCCTGGGTCAGGTCCCACCACGCGGCGCTCTTCTTGATCGGGATCAGCGCCGCACAGGTCGCTTCGGGACGGCCAAGCCCGGCCTGCACCGCCACCAGCTTGTCCTTCTCGGCGCGCTCGGTATAGCGCACATGGCTGGCGACCCCGGCGAGCCGCCAGGAGGTCTGCGAGGGCAGGATCGGCAGCGCGATCGAGGCAGAATGGACGACCGACACCGCCGGCGTCAGCAACAGCTCGGCGCCCTTGACCGCGGCCTGCGACACCACCTGCCAGGCCCCGCTTTGCCCGCCTCTGAAGGTCGTGAACATGGGCCTATGGAAGCGTGGAACCGGGCCGGGTTCAAGATGTCATCCGGGCCATCCGGGATGGCGGGGCCTGTGAATAGCGGCGAGAAGCCCAATACGTTTCGTATTTCCCGCCGCCCGCCCTGTATCCATGGCCGGTTGGCCAACTGCTAGAATCCGGCCCAGCGAATCAAGGCCCCAATTCACCCATGCGCTTTACGCCCCAATTCCTCGACGAAGTGCGTGCCCGGCTTCTGGTTTCTGAAGTCGTGGGCCGGCGCGTCAAGCTGAAGAAGGCAGGAAGGGAGTGGAAGGGGCTGTCGCCCTTCCAACAGGAGAAAACACCTTCGTTCTTCGTCAACGATCAGAAGCAGGCCTGGTTCGACTTCTCGTCCGGCAAGAACGGCAATATTTTCGACTTTCTGGTTCAGACCGAAGGACTTTCCTTTCCCGAGGCTGTCGAACGCCTCGCCTCGATGGCCGGCATGGCGCTCCCTGCGGTGACGCCGGATGCGGCAAGGCACGAGCAGCGCCGCAAGACGCTGTATGACGTGATGGAGCTCGCCGCCAAATTCTTCGCCGACACGCTGGCTTCGCGGGGCGGCGCCAAGGCGCGCGGCTATCTTGCCGACCGCGCGATCTCGCCGGCGACGCAGCTGCAGTTTCGCATTGGTTACGCGCCCGGCGATCGCTTTGCGCTGAAAGAGTATCTCGGCGCGCAGGGCATCCCGACCGAGGACATGGTCGAGGCGGGGCTATTGAACGGCGGCGAAGACATCCCGGTGCCGTACGACAAATTCCGCGACCGCGTGATGTTTCCCATCACCGATGTGCGCAACCGCGTCATCGCCTTCGGCGGCCGGGCGCTGGAAAAGGACGTCCCCGCCAAATACATGAATTCGCCGGAAACCCCGCTGTTTCACAAGGGCGACAATCTCTACAACCTCGCCACCGCGCGGCAGGCCACGCATGACGGCGCGCCCTTGATCGTGGTCGAAGGCTATGTCGACGTCATCGCGATGGTCACGTCAGGCTTCAAAGCCAGCGTCGCGCCGCTCGGCACCGCGCTGACCGAAAACCAGCTGATGCTGCTGTGGAAGATGGTGGACGAGCCGATCCTTTGCTTTGACGGCGACAAGGCCGGCAAGAAAGCGGCGTGGCGCGCGGCTGATCTCGCGCTGCCGCATTTAAAACCCGGAAAGAGTCTGCGCTTTGCGCTGCTGCCCGAGGGACAGGACCCTGACGACCTCGCGCGCTCCGGCGGCCGCGCCGCGATCGAGGAAGTGATTTCGGCGGCGCGTGGTCTCGCCGATATCGTGTGGTCGCGCGAGATCGAAGGCGGCACCTTTGCAACGCCGGAGCGGCGCGCGGCGCTGGAAGCGCGGATCGGCGAACTTTCGAACGGCATCCGCGACGAAGTGGTGCGGCGCTATTATCGCCAGGATCTCTCCGAGCGGCTTCGCAACACCTTTGCGCCCGAAGGCGGCCGCGGCGGCTACGGCCGCGGCAATTTCGGCGGCGGCAATTTCGGAGGAAGACCCGGCGAATCAGGCCGCCGTTTTGCCGCCCGCAGCTTCACCCCGGGCCCGGCGGGCCGGGCGGCGCCCTATGGCGGCCGCGGGCAGGCGGGCTCCGCCAGCCAGACCATCAACCGCGGCCCCTACCAGGCGGCGAGCCCCCAGCTCGCCAACAGCCCGATCATGCGCGGCCAGCGCAGCGCGATGTCCCGCCGGGAAGCGCTGATTTTGCAGTCCCTGATCAACCACCCCTGGCTGCTGCACGACCATCTGGAGGAGGTGGCGGCCCTGGAACTGGCCCATCCGGAGGCCAACAAGCTCCGCGCCGGTATTATTGCGGCCTTTGCCGGCGACCATCACCATTCCCCCGATGTCGAAGAACAGGCCGAGAAAATGCGCGCCGATCTCGAAGCGCGCGGATTTTCGCAAGTTCTTCAAAGGGTTGGCGGCGCGATCACGACTGGGGCGGTGTGGGGCGTGCAAATCGGGGCCGCCCGCGAGGATGTTCTTTCGACCTGGCAGCAACTCGTTGCCTTGCATCAGAAAACACACGCCTTACTTAGGGAAAAGAAAGATGCCGAGCTGGCTCTGGGCGAGGAGTCCAGCGAGGCCAATCTGGCGTGGTTAAAGGACGTCAGCGCCCGTTTGGAGTCGCTGGACGGCACCGAGGCCCTGATTGAGGGTTTTGGCGAGCTTTCAGGCCGGTTCCGGCAAAGCGTCTGATTAAGCGTCAGATGAAAAAATGATGCGGACGGCTCGTGCCGGAGCCGTTAAAAGACTCGCCAAACCCATGGTTTGGCTGCAAAAACAGGGTTAAGCGAAGCTTAAGAGCCTTACGGCTAGTAGACATAACCGGCGAAACGGGGATTCGGGGTGGCGACAGTCTGCGCCGCCCTTTCCGCGTCGTGACTTACTTTTCGTATTGCAGGTGCGGCGGCCGCATCCTGCATGAGCGTGTTTCGGGAGCTTGATGAATGGCCACCAAGGCAAAGACGCTGCAGGTTAAAGACAAGGAAAAAGACGACAAGGCAGCGGACGCCCCCGAGAAGGACTCGCCGGACGCCCCGTCGCCGTTGCTCGATCTGTCGGATGCCGCCGTCAAGAAGATGATCAAGCAGGCCAAGAAGCGCGGCTTCGTGACCTTCGATCAGCTCAACGAAGTCCTGCCTTCCGACACCACCTCGCCCGAACAGATCGAAGACATCATGTCGATGCTGTCGGACATGGGCATCAACGTGTCCGAAGCCGAAGAGGCTGACTCCGAAGACGAGAAGGAAGAGGCCGACGACGAGACCGACAACGAGCTTGTCGAGGTCACACAGAAGGCCGTCACCGAGGTCAAGAAATCCGAGCCCGGCGAGCGTACCGACGATCCCGTCCGCATGTATCTGCGCGAGATGGGCACGGTCGAGCTGCTGTCGCGCGAGGGCGAAATCGCGATCGCAAAGCGCATCGAGGCCGGCCGCGAGGCGATGATCGCGGGCCTCTGCGAAAGCCCGCTGACGTTCCAGGCCATCATCATCTGGCGCGACGAACTCAACGAAGGAAAGATCTTCCTTCGCGATATCATCGATCTCGAAGCCACCTATGCCGGCCCCGACGCCAAGAACAACATGAACCCGACGATGCTGGCGGCGCCCGTCGGCCCCGACGGCCAGCCGGTCGCTGCTGCCAACGGCAATGGCGCGCCTGCCCATGTCGCGCCGCCGGCCGCCCCGCCGTCGGCGACGCCGTTCCGCGCCGCCCCTGCATCCGCACCCGGTGGCGACACCGAGGAAAAGGATCCGGCTGAAGCCGCCGCCGAAGGCGACATGGACGACGACGAGTTCGAAAACCAGATGTCGCTCGCCGCCATCGAGGCCGAGCTGAAGCCGAAGGTGGTCGAAACCTTCGACAAGATCGCCTCCGAGTACAAGAAGCTGCGGCGCCTGCAGGAACAGGACATCGCCAACCAGCTGCAGAGCGAGACGCTGTCGCCCTCGCAGGAGCGCAAATACAAGAAGCTGAAGGACGAAATCATCGTCGAGGTGAAGTCGCTGCGGCTCAACCAGGCCCGTATCGATTCACTGGTCGAGCAGCTCTACGACATCAACAAGCGCCTGGTCTCGTTCGAAGGCCGCCTGCTGCGCCTCGGCGACAGCCACGGCGTCGCGCGCGAAGACTTCTTGCGCAACTACCAGGGCTCGGAGCTCGATCCGCGCTGGCTCAACCGTGTCTCGAAACTCTCGGCCAAAGGCTGGAAGAATTTCGTCCATCACGAAAAGGACCGCATCAAGGACCTGCGCCACGAGATCCAGTCGCTGGCGGCATTGACCGGGCTCGAGATCGGCGAATTCCGCAAGATCGTGCACGGCGTGCAGAAGGGCGAGCGCGAAGCCCGCCAGGCCAAGAAGGAAATGGTCGAGGCGAATCTGCGTCTCGTGATTTCGATCGCCAAGAAATACACCAACCGCGGCCTGCAGTTCCTCGACCTGATCCAGGAAGGCAATATCGGCCTGATGAAGGCGGTCGATAAGTTCGAATACCGCCGCGGCTACAAGTTCTCGACCTATGCGACATGGTGGATCCGGCAGGCGATCACGCGCTCGATCGCCGACCAGGCGCGCACCATCCGCATTCCCGTGCACATGATCGAGACCATCAACAAGATCGTGCGCACCTCCAGGCAGATGCTGAACGAGATCGGCCGCGAACCGACCCCGGAAGAGCTCGCCGAAAAGCTCGGCATGCCGCTGGAGAAAGTTCGAAAAGTTCTCAAGATCGCCAAAGAGCCGCTCTCGCTCGAAACCCCCGTCGGTGACGAGGAAGATTCGCATCTCGGCGATTTCATCGAGGACAAGAACGCGATCCTCCCCATCGACGCCGCGATCCAGTCCAACCTGCGCGAAACCACCACCCGCGTGCTGGCCTCGCTGACCCCGCGCGAAGAACGCGTGCTCCGCATGCGCTTCGGCATCGGCATGAACACCGACCATACGCTGGAAGAAGTAGGCCAGCAGTTCTCGGTTACGCGCGAACGTATCCGTCAGATCGAAGCCAAGGCGCTGCGCAAGCTGAAGCATCCGTCACGCAGCCGCAAGCTCAGGTCGTTCCTCGACAACTGATTTCAGTCAGTATTGACTGTCATTGCCGGGCTTGATCCGGCAATCCATCGAAACAAAGCGGCGGGCGAAAGCCCGCCGTTTTTGCTTGGTCTGGCCTGCATTAAGCTGCCGCCGCGATGAGCGCGATGAACCGGGTCAAACTGCCTCCACGCCGCCGGTGCGCTCCCTCTCCCGCTTGCGGCGCTTGCGGGGGAGGGCGGGGTGGGGGTGTCTCCGCGAGCCACACTCTTCTGAGGAGAGAGCCCCCACCCGGATCGCATCTTCGATGCGATCCGACCTCCCCCGCAAGCGGGAGAGGTGAACCGAGTCTGCCGCGCTAGCTACTTCTTCTTCGCCCCAACCCGGCTGATGCTCTTGATCTCCAGCGGCGTGCGGCCGGATTTCTCGGCGATCTCGCGGTCCTGCTCGAGGATGAACGCACGTGCCGGCTCGTCGCCGTCGAGCCCGCCGAGCAATTCGGCAGGAACGCGCCGGTTGGAGCGCTGCGAGTCGTCTTCATAGACGACATTGAAGAAGGCAAACTCGCCTTTGGGATTGGTCCCGGGCTTTTTGGGCATGCGGGCTTTTGGTCGATAAGCGCGCCGCTGTCAAAGAAAATCGCCGAGAGCATTATCCGGAAAAGTGTGAAGCGGTTTCCGAAAAAGATCATGCTCAAACATAGGGCTTGAGCAGGCAGGCTGCGAAAGCTGAGCGGAGTCTGCAAAAATTCGCCCATTTTGCACCGTGTTCCACCGTCACCGTCGATGCCGTGCTCCCCGATCAAACGGCTGACACCAAACCTGCCTCCGGCGCCGACACGCTCAGCCTGTCGGCTTTTGAGGGCCGGCAAGCTAAGCCCGGGCACGCCGATATGCGCGGTCTTGTGGCCGCTAGCGGAGAAGTCGGCTATCGTGAAGAAGATCGACGGGCATTTTTATCTGCTGACGGAGATTTATTGATAGGTTTCGGAAGATGACGCTTCTTACGGCGCTATTTCCCACCGTGTAGAGGTCGGCGGGTCAAGGCATCGTCAAGGTCACAATAACCACATCCGTTGAACCCGAGATACTATGGATCGTCGTCGGACGAGTTTCAAATTTTAGGGACCTCCCACCTCTTGAAGCGTACCTGTATAAGCAGCCAATAAAGCTATTTGGATTTTTTGGAACAGAACCCTCGAGTTCGAGCGACAAGAAGGGGCTATTTCCAACTGGCCTAAATGTCATGTAATTCTCGTACGCGTTCTGCTGTACGTACATATCGACATGATCCATTATGCCCCACTTAAATAAGGCAATAGGTTCCGACTTCAAAAATTCAAATATCTGATCGATAGACAATGTGAACCGCTGCTGCCCCTTAAAAAAAAGCGCTAGCATATATGGAGTAGGGTCAAAATCGAAGTCGCAGAGGTGATTTGTTAGGGCAAGCCTTCGCGATGGCTCGTCAGCCCGTTTGCCGAGCAATTCGAGTTGATCAACGATCCATTGGTGTAAAATCGACTGAGGTGCAACGCGGATTCCTGGCTCCCTTTTTGCAGAATTCGGAAATTGATCAAGATATCCGATGTAACTTTGCTGCCCGTTGGGGTTTTTATATCCGCCTGCTAAGAATCCGCCGACTGCAGCTAAACCACCAGTCAAGAAGGGCGCGTTTGTTAGCTCAAGACTCAGAGCTGCAAGTCCAACCAGGGCTCCGTCCACATAAAGAGGCCGTAGTCGCTTGGATACTTCCTCCGCATCAAAACCAGCCGCCGGCAAGTATTTCGCGAGAGTGACGTTGTTCAACCAGTTAAACTTCGCGTCGTCGGATTTAACAATTTCCTCTACTGGTTCGTGAGCTCTTATCCAATCGCCGTTATTTACACTAACGTCGACCGGAATATCCAATCCCAATACTAGCCGGCTAACAAAATCGACAAAGGGCACGTGTAATTCTTGTTTGGGGGAACGCTTGAAAATCCATTCACTTGGACGTCCATCATTTATGGATTTTAGCGTGCAAGTTACAATTGTGGAAATCGAGCTATTGAATTCACTGTTCGCTCCAGTCGAAAAAATAGGCCGTAAGGTCAGACCTTTCGGAAAACTTATTGACGCAACAGTGTCCAAACCTCTGTCCCAACGATGACTCGAAACTTTGACCGAATCAGCGATCATAAATATCGAATAGAAACCGATTCCATAACGACCAACTGAACCAAATCCAGATGATCGGAGACCGGGAAATTCCTCGTTTAGCAAGTCGGATTTCCAGAATGAGCTTCGGAAGTCGAGAAGTGGTCCAGACAGCACCCGTTGGGACATTCCTATCCCATCGTCTATGACCTCCAAAATCGCTGGGGACTGATCCTGGTCAACAAGGCGAACTCTTACTCTTCCGGCATATCCCTGATCTAATTTTTTGCGAGCAGCGATAGCATCTCGCGCGTTCTGAAGCAGTTCGCGTAAAACGATGGCGAAGTGCTCGGCTTTATCCTCGCCCCCATAGAGGTTCTGTCCTCCTAGATTTTTAACAAGGCGCTCGATATTACCAACGTGAAGTTCTGCGTGCCAAGGCTTCCATCCCTGCGTTCGCAAAAATGTTCCCATCGCTTCTGGAGAGGATACGCCCGCAACGTTCTGAATACGGAATTCAGGAGATATCTCACGTTGATGTCTGGATCCTAACAGGGCGTTGGATTGACGAATCTCCTTGTCGACGAGTCGGATGGCATCGTAGGCAATCCACCATGCCTCCGCATCGCCTGCCTGAAAGTCGCGATTGGACGTGAATGCCAGGGTGGTGCCGGAGCGATCGGATTGATCTAGGTCGGCGCGTGCGAGCCAATTTTGCGCTTTCCAATGCTTAAGGGAAATTCCCTCGCGTCGCGTCAATGCATGTAGGTAATCCGGAGCTCTTCGATTGTCTATGTGCGCCGCATCAGCACAGCGCAAAATACATGCGAGCTTGATTGGATCAATGCGCCAATCGCCTGGCCAATCGCCTGGTGCGTTGATCTGGTTCGGCAAGCGCGATTGTACATCTTCGATGTTCCAGTTATGGCTCGCAGCAATTTGCCCAATGATCGAACCAAAGCGCTTCCTTAGCTCGATGTCGTCGATCAAAAATATCTGATTAGACGTATCGGGGTCGGTCCACGCGCGATCAACTAGGTTGGATGCTTGATCGGCATGCAACAGCCTCACCACGCTAAAGTCGGCGGCAGTTTCGAGCGCCGACGTCGGCTGTCGCGTATCTCGTTCTTTGTTTCTTTCTTGTTCTAGGGCAAAAGCGTCGCTCCAGTGCACAGTCTTTCTGATGCCTTCTAGCCCGTCTTCAAACGCATCGAAGCAAAGCGCAGCATCGTGAAGGAGCATCGCTCCACCCAACACGAATACCTCCATCGGGTTTAAAGGATAGGTAGGGCCCGCAACGAGGTCGGAGACTTCCCACAACGCGTCGATGTGAGTTATGTCGTGGACTGTCAAATTGGGAAGTGACTGCGCAATCTTTTCGAGGACCGCGGCGGTGCGTTCGCGGAAAATCACGAAAGATGTTTGGAGACGCGCAGCCTTATCAGCATCTTCTGGTCTTACCTGTTCAAACGTACGAATCCAAAGGGCTGGCTTTTGAAAGGGTTTGCTCATCGATCATTGTTTCCATAAGCCTTTTTGGCCTTGCTGCACTAGACTCAACTAGTACGCGTAGGCAGTATGGTGTTCCCTAAACCCGATGTCACTTGTAAAGTGGCTGGCGAACACAGGATCAATCGCATCCGTTGGGTCGACGCTCGTCCCTTCACGGCGCCACCAACTCCACCCTTCTATTCAACGCCCGCCCCGCCTCACTCGCATTCGACCCCACCGGCGACAAATGCGCGACACCCGCCGTGCGCAGCCGCGGCGCGCCGATATGATAGTTCTTCACCAGTTCTTCGGCGATCGCTTCGGCGCGGCGTCGCGACAGGTCGAGGTTGTAGGTGTAGGGGCCCTGGCTGTCGGTGTGGCCGACGATGAAGACGCTGAGCGCGACCTGCGAGGCCAGCAGTTTTGCGATCTGTTCGAGGGTGGGGCGGCTCTCGGGCCGGATGATCGCCTTGTCGGTGTCGAAGTAGATGCCATAGAGCGCGACGCGGCCGGTTTCGCGCAGGCCCTTCTCCATGACAGTGGCATCCACCATCTTGTTCTCGATCGCGCCTGTCTCGGCGATCGTGAGCTGCGCGTAGATATCGCGGTTGTTCTCGCTGACGATGACGCTGGCATAGGTCTCGCGTCCGTTCTCGCGCTTGTGCGCCGCATGGTAGCGATAGTTGAAGCCGTCCACCCACATCTGCGGGATCGGCAGCGCCTCGATCGCCTCGGTGAAGGGAATGCCGCCGCAGGCTTCGGTGTCGCAGCTCAGCAGCGTCTCGAATCCGGCCTTTGTCAGTTGGGTCTCGAAATTCCGCGATACCTCGACGATCGATGGGCCGGGAGCAGAGCGATAGGCGATGCGGGTGATGCGACCTTCGAGGCGCGGCGTATCCGATGGCTTGCCGTCCTTGAAGGGGGCGGCCTGCATGCGCGCGACATCGAAATTCTTCACCTGGTGTCCCGATATCACGCTGCCGGCGAAACGGCCGATGCCGGGGAAATCCTTCGAGCCCGCGACATCGCGGGTCTGCGCCAGGGCCGCGGCCGGCGCGAGCGACAAGGTGAGCAGAACGAGGAGCGGCTTGATGATCTCGTGGGGAAGGGCCATCCGGAAAATCTCTGCATTTTTGGGAAAGATACCGGCCAGGCGGCCCTGCCGCAACGCTCGAAGCGCGGCGGCAGACGTGCTAGAAGCAGGCCTGATATTCCGGCGCCCACACCAAAGATGGTTTCCCATGTACTTCTTTCGCCATGCCTTTGCCTTCTGCTCCCTTGTTCTGGCCGTTTTTCTTGCCGTTTTCCTGGCATCCTTCTCGCAAGCCAATGCCGCGCAATGCGGCAACTCCGCCGCCGGCTTCGAGGCCTGGAAGCAGTCGTTCGCCGGCGAGGCCCGCGCCAAGGGCATCAGCGCCGCGACCGTCCAGGCCATGATGGCGACGAATTACGCGCAGGCGACCATCAACGCCGATCGCGGCCAGCGCAGCTTTCAGCTGACGCTCGATCAATTCCTCGCCAAGCGCGGCGCCAACGCGATCGTCGCCAAGGGGCGTCAATTGAAGAATTCGCAGGCCGCGCTGTTTTCTTCCATTCAGCAGCGTTACGGCGTGCCGCCGGGACCGCTGCTCGCGATCTGGGGCATGGAGACCGGTTTTGGCGCCGTGCGCGGCAACCAGAACATGCTCTCCTCGATCACGACGCTGGCCTACGACTGCCGACGCACCGCCTACTTCACCGAGCACCTTTACGCGGCGCTGCAATTGATCGATCGCGGCGTGCTGTCGCCGAACCAGCGCGGCTCCATGCACGGCGAAGTCGGCCAGACCCAGTTCATGCCAAAAGCCATTTTGGCCTACGGCACCGGCAATCTCGAGAACTCCGCCAACGCGCTGACCTCGGCGGCGAATTTCCTCAAAGCCCATGGCTGGCGCGCCGGCGCCGGCTACCAGCCAGGCGAACCCAACTTCGCCGCCATCCAGGCCTGGAACGCCGCGGGGGTTTATCAGAAGGCGATTGCGCTGATGGGCCGGCAGATCGACGGGGGGAGTGAGTAGGGGTGGTGTAGTGTGAACCACAAATAAAGCTGTCGTCCCGGGCTTGACCCGGGACCCATAGCCACCGGCGGTAATTGGTTTGCACGCTGATCGTTATCTTCCTTTGCTAACAACGATGGCCGCGGCGTATGGGTCCCGGCCTTCGCCGGGACGACGAAAATTAGCTCCGCACCCTCATCTCATGGCATGATCGGCACAACCTCGACGCTACAAGGGATTCGCATGCTCAAGTTTTGTCTGGCCGTTTTGTTCGGCGCCGTCATTGCCGCCGGCCCCGCTCACGCCGCCCGCTGCGGCGGCGATTTCAACACCTTCGTGGCGGCGATATCGCAGGAGGCCGCTGCCGCCGGCGTTTCGCAGGGTGTGATTTCGCAGGCGCTCGCAGGCGTGACGCAGGATCCCGCGGTGCTGGCCTTCGACCGCCGCCAGCGCGGCACCTTCAACAAGACCTTCGAGCAATATGTCTCGACCCGCGTCGGGCCCGGGCGGATCAAGATGGGACGGCAGATGCTGCTGAAGCACGCCTCGCTGCTGTCGCGGATCGAGAAGCAGTACGGTGTGCCGCCGGAGATCCTTGTCGCGATCTGGGGGCTGGAATCCGATTTCGGCAAGGGCGACGTCGGCAAGATGCCGGTCGTCCGCACCCTCGCGACCATGGCGCATGATTGCCGGCGCACCGAACTGTTCCAGGGCGAACTGATCGCTGCGCTGAAGATCGTGCAGCGCGGCGACCTGCCGCTGCGCGACATGGTCGGCGCCTTCGCCGGCGAGATCGGCCAGACGCAATTTTTGCCGTCGTCCTACATCAAATACGGCGTCGATTTCGACGGCAACGGCCACGTCGATCTGCGCCACAGCGTCCCCGACGTGCTCGCCTCGACCGCCAATCTGCTGCACGTCTCCGGCTTCAAACCCGGCGCGCCCTACAGCGAAGGCACGCCGAACTTCGAGGCGATGCGCGAATGGAACAGAGCCACGATCTATCGCAAGACGATCGGGTTTTTTGCGGATCAGCTGGCGGGGCGGTAGGTCGCGGCAATCGCTACTGCGTAGGGTGGGTTAGGCGAAGCCGTAACCCACCATCTTCGCCCCCACGCGGTGGGTTACGCTGCGCTAACCCACCCTACGATCCGCTCGCAATGGCGGCTAGGGTGCAAATCAACCCGACGGACAATTCACTTCCGCTTTTCGGAAATCGTGTCAAGTACAAAATTTCCGAAAATCGAAAATATTCGGCTTTCCTTCGACCCAAATCACCTGCACATTCTCAGCCATCCCGTCCCATTCCGAGGGACGTCGGCCGTCGTCATGACGAGGGGCGGGGATGCGGTGGACGCTGAGGTTGCGATTGACGGTCGCGGCTGAAGCGTACGGCGAAAGCGTGTGGTCCTGACGCCCGTAACGGCGTCAAGTCTTTCGGGAGCTAACGCTTCCGAGGGGCGACGGTGGCAATAGAGGCCGTCTCACCGGGGAGAGCGCGTTATAAGCCGTAAAGCCATTGCGCAGGGAATGTCGGATGCTCTCCGCTGCCCTGTATGCTCGTGTGCAGCATTCTTTGTGCACAATCGCACACGAGACCGCGGGTGCAGCGCGCATCCGGCATTCCCTGCGCCCTCTGGATTTTGAGAGGGCGGAACGAATTTGAAAACCTCGGTCGCTGTGCGACGCGAGAAGGTGAGGGTGTGTTTTGCGACAAACCTATCCACGTCGTCCCGGGCTTGACCCGGGACCCATACGCCGCGGCCCATCGGTTAGATCGCCGGCGTTAGTGACCTTCTGCAAACAACGACTGCCGCGGCGTATGGGTCCCGGCTCAAGGCCGGGACGACACCGAATGTGTGGCGAGCTACGAAACCTTCCCCGCGCTCATCGCCTTTTCCAGCCGCTTGGCCAGCACCGGCCAATACGTCGCCGGGCGGAAGCGCTGCAGGAGATCCATGTACCACGCATCGTTGCCGATCAGAATCCGCGGCTGGTTTTTCTCGATGCCGAGGATGATGCGCTGCGCCGCCGCCGGAGGCGTCGTCTTTGCCACCGCATCGAAGCGGTCGATCGATTGCGCGCGGCGGGCATTATCGGTGACGCCGGTGCCGGTGCGGGAGTTGCGCGCGATGTTGGTGGCGACGCCGCCGGGATGCACCACAGACAATCGCACTGAACTGTTCGCCATCGCGAGCTCATGCCGCAGGCTTTCCGAAAAACCGCGCACGGCGAACTTCGCCGCGCAATAGGCGGTCTGGCCGGGCGGTGCGATGATGCCGAAGATCGAGGAGAGATTGACGATATGCGCCTCGCGCTGTTTTGCCAAAATCGGCAGGAATGCGCGCGTGCCGTGCACCGTGCCCCAGAAATTGATGTTGAACAGCCAGTCCATCTGCGCCTGTTCGATCTCGCTGAACTGGCCGAGCAATGCGACGCCGGCATTGTTGATCACGATGTTCAGCCTGGGATGCGCGGCGCTGGCCGCTTCAGCGAATTCCGCGATCTGCCCGGGCTCGCCGACATCGACGCGGTGCGTCGAGACCTTGCATTGGTTCGCCTTGGTGATCCCGGCCTTGGCGATCTCGGTCTTGGCGATCTCGGCGGCGACCTGCTGCAGCCCGGCCTCGTCGCGATCGGCGAGCGCCAGGTCGCAGCCGCGCGCGGCCAGTTCAAGCGCCAAAGCGCGGCCGATGCCGCTGGCCGCGCCGGTTACGGCGGCGGCCGATCCATTGATGGCAGTCATGCGAGGGTGGCTCCAACAGATGAGAAAACAGACAGGCCGCGCAGCAATGCGGGTTCCCGCATCTTTCGCAAATTGGAACCGAACATAAAGCGATATTCCGCTTTAACCCCCGTCAGGTTGATGAATACCCATTCAGGGAGGCGAATTATGGGACAATCAAAACCCTTCCGGGCGACCGCACTCGTTGTCGAAGACGATCCGATGCAGCGGGAAATGATCTGCCTGTTGCTGGAAGAAAGCGACATGGACGTGATCGAGTGCGAAAGCGCGGAGGCCGCCGAACTGGTGCTGGAGGAGGCGGGGGCGAGCCTCGTCCTGATGATGACCGACGTCCAGCTCGCCGGCCACAAGAACGGCGTGGAGCTCGCGCATGTCGCCAAACGATTCAATCCGGACATCGATGTGATCGTCACCTCGGGCAAACCGCTGCGGCAGAAGCTGCCGGATGGCGCCCGATTCTGGGCGAAGCCCTGGGCGCCGCTCGACGTGATCCGCGAGGCGGAAAGGATGTCGATCGCCTGGAGCCGGATGGGCGAGGCGTAGTGGCCGCCCCCATCATCTGTCATGGCCGGGCTTGACCCGGCCATCCACGTCTTGGCGGATGCGCTGCTTTCGCAACCGGCCGCGCCATGATATGGCCGATCGGCGCCGCATTTCGCAGCCAATGGGGTCTGATTGATGACATGGTCCTTCCTGCTCACCACGCTGATCGTGGTCGCATCGCCCGGCACCGGCGTGCTCTACACGCTGGCGGTGGCGCTGACGCAAGGCGGCCGCGCCTCGATCGCCGCAGCCTTCGGCTGCACGCTCGGCATCCTGCCGCAGATGCTGGCGGCGATGCTCGGGCTTGCCGCCGTGCTGCATACCAGCGCTTTGGCGTTCGCGGTGTTGAAATGGTGCGGCGTGGTCTATCTGCTCTTTATGGCCTGGCAGGCGCTGCGCGAAACCGGCGCGCTTGCGATCGACGCCCGGCCGGCGCCGGGCCGATCGAGCCGGCGGGTGATCGTCACGGCGGTGCTGATCAACATCCTCAACCCAAAGCTCTCGATCTTTTTCCTCGCCTTCCTGCCGCAGTTCATCGCGGTAGACGAGGCCTATCCTTTGGCGCGGATGCTGGAATTGAGCGGGGTCTTCATGGCGATGACGTTTGCGGTGTTCGCGATCTACGGCCTGTTCGCGGCCGGCGTCCGCGACCGCGTCATCACCCGGCCCAGGGTGATGGCCTGGCTGCGCCGCAGCTTTGCGGCGGGATTTGCCGCGCTGGGCGCGAAGCTGGCGTTCGCGGAGAGATAGATGTTTTCGTCATGCCCCGGCTTGACCGGGGCATCCAGTACTCAGGGTCTGTCGGTGTGTACTGGATCGCCCGGTCAAGCCGGACGATGACCCCGGAAATAAAAAGCGGGCCCGAAGCCCGCTGCTTTCGAAATCGATGGTTTTGCAATTGGGAGGCTTGAAAGTGGAAGCCTTGAACGTACGTAGAGGCTTGAAGGTGGAAGCCTTGAAAGTGAAGTTTTGAAAGTGAAGCCTTGAAAGTGAAGTCTCGAAGGTGGAAGCCCGGGCGGAACTGAGCGCCCCACCCGGGCCAAAATTCACTTCTTCGACTTGGCCTTCTTCGCCTTCTTCGCCTTTTTCGCCTTCTTCGCTTTCTTAGCCATAGTAAATCCTCTCAAGGTTTTAATGGATTGAAACGCGACTCCGAGGCATGCTTGGCGGAGGGCCAACCTCGCAACATCCTCAAGATCAATTGCAACAGATTCGCGGTGCGATGCCGCGTGCTGTCACGTCGCCGTCATCACGTTATCCACAGCTGTTATGCATTTTGACGTGCTTTTCCGCCGAAATGCCATTCGGTAGCGCCGATCGCGCCGCGCGCATCATGCTTAACGATGCCCCAACGCGCGCGCTCTTCATCAATTTAAAACCACGGTATTGATTACCCGGCGACGGTGAGAGTCCGTTAAGCGAGCAGGGCGCACCTTGTCCGTAAGACAACGGGGATTGTCGATCGGGGAAACGCCCGCGGAGGTGAAAGCCTTGAGCGATTTACTGGGGCGATCTAACAGGGGAGACGGGGCCGCAGACGTCCCGGGCACGCGATGCTGAGCGTTCCGACGCTGTGGACGGTGTTCGTCATCAATTTTCTCGCGCTGGGCCTGATCTGGGCCTACGTGATCCGCAGCTATCCGTCCTTCTATGCGGCGCGGTACTGGACCGCCTCTTCCTTCATGGCTGCCACAGGCGCGGCCGTCGCCATGCTGCGCGTCGTGACCGACGCACTCTGGCCGCTGCTGATCGCCGGCACCGCGATGATCGCAGCCCTCTGCCTTGCCGCGATGGGCGTTCAGAAATTCTTCGAGAAACCAGTGTCGTGGCGCGCCACCTGGCTGGTCCTGGGGCTGAGCTTCGCCGGCCTTTCCTTTTTCGTCTTCGCCTATGACAGCGCGCCGGCGCGCATCACCATCTTCACCATCGCCCAGGTTCTTCCGCTGGCGCTGAGCGTCAAACTGCTGCTGACCCCGCAGCAGGGCCGCGTCAATCCGGGCGCGCGGCTGGCGGCCATCGTCGCCAGCCTCATCATCGCCATTTACGGCATCCGGCTGGTCGGCGGCATCGTCGGCAACGTCAACTACATGCATTTCAGCCCGGTGCAGTCGGGCGTGATTTTGGTTATGGTATTTCTGTCGATGGCGCTGAATTTCGGCTTCCTGCTGATGGCGATGGACCATCTGCGCAATGAAGTCGCCGATCTGGCGTTGCTCGACGACCTCACCGGCGTCGGCAACCGCCGCCATTTGGTGCAGCGCCTGACTGAGGAATGCGCGCGCTCGGAGCGCAGCAACCAGCCGTTCGCGTTGCTGGTGATCGACCTCGACGGATTCAAGGGCATCAACGACACCTACGGTCATGCCGCCGGCGACGCCTGCCTGCAGCATTTCACCCTGATGGCGCAAACCCGCCTGCGCCCCGGCGACATGCTGGCGCGGTCGGGCGGCGACGAGTTCTGCATCGTGCTGCCGTCCTCGACCTTGCGCGAGGGCGCGATGATCGCGCGCCGGGTGCTGGAAGTATGCCGCGCCGATGCCGAACAATGCATGGGCAAGGATATTCCGATCTCGGTCTCGATCGGCGTCGCACAATGGACCCGGGAGATGGGGGCGTTCCCCGACCGTCTGATCGCGGCCGCCGACCACGCGCTCTACGACGCCAAGAAGGGTGGCCGAAACTGCTTTGCGACCTACGAGCCCGCGCCGCCGCTGGCGCCCGGGATCGAAATATCCGTGCTGGCGGATGCGAGCTTGCGCAAGCGCGCCTGAAGCATGTTACTCAAGGGATCGTCATTGGATCCCTAGCGTATGAATCTCCGCCGCCTTGCGATTGCGCTCTGCGCCATCGCGCTCGCTCTTCCCGCATCCGCCCAAACGCCTGACCTCGCCACCATCGCGCGATCGTCCGGCACGCCCGAGATTCCGGGATTGAAGATGGTCTGGCTGGCGCCATGGGGCGACCTTGCAAAGGCGCATCCCTGGCGCAACATCATCGTGCACCAGACCGAAGGCCCGGCCGGCTCGGCCCGTGGCGGGGCACAGGCGCAGTCCAAAAATCCGACGCGGCGAGGCGTCATGGTCTGGGTCGAAACCGACGGCACCGTGTACTGGGCGGTGCCGGAAAATCTGGTGCCGACCCATGGCGACGGCGGCAATCGCAACGACAACAAATACATCGACAACCGCCCGACCTTTCGTCAGGTGGTCGGCAACAATTCGGTCGGCGTGGAATTCGCCGGCAATTTTCCCGACGTGACGCGCGGCCCCACCGAGGCGCAGGTGGCGGCGTGGCGCATCCTGGTCAAGGTGCTGCGCGCGCGTTACGGCATCCCGCTGACGCAGGTCTATGCGCATAACTGGATCGACTTCAAGGACGCCCGGTATTGCGAAGGCTGCGAGCTTGCAAAGCTGGCGCGGGAGTGGGGCGAGTAGGGATTTTGGCAGCCAGCGAAGTATGGATCAAGAGCGCGATTTGGGCTATCATATTAGGCATGAAAACCGAGACGATCGAAATCGATGATAGCACTGCGACGGCGCTGAAGAGGCGGGCAGCGGAGCGGGGTGTAACCGTGCCCGAGCTGGTTGCCGAACTGGCGACGCTTGCCGTCAGCCCCGTCGAGGCCGATGTCGACGAGGTGGCGGAGCTGGATCGTCGCTGGCAAGCGTTTGAGACACAAGATTCAGTTGTATCGAACGATGACGTCGTACAGTGGCTTCAGACTTGGGGTACGCCAGCGTTCCGGAGCTGGCGCAATCGATGAGGTTGGAATGGTCGGACGCCGCCCTCGCCGATCTCGACCGCTTTGCTGAATTCTTGATCGAGCATCCTGCGTTCGCCGCAATCGTGGCTCGCGAGATCGTCGACAAGGTGCAAGTTCTATCGGAACACCCAAAGCTTGGGCGACCGATTGCGGGCAGAGAAGAATATCGCCAGATCGTGTTGCAGGGTCTCGGTGCAGCCTATGTAAAACGCTTGGTCATGCTGCGGGTATTTCACGCTCGGGAAGCACGAGATTGAAATGCTTGCGCTCCTCAAACCGGCTTCGCCATCCATTGGAAGATGCGGCTGATCAGGCCGGGCGGCCGCGCTGATTGGTGGTGATCCCAATGACTGGAGCAGGCTGAACCAGTCGACCAGCATCCCGGATTATTTGCGGACGTGTTATTGAACTCTGCTGTCATCGTCCGGCATAGCCGTTCGAAGAACGGCGTCGCTTCCGCTCCGCCTATGACCGGCCGATCCAGTATTCCAGAGGCCGCGATTATCGCGCGACATATCATGACCGCCGCGGCGTACTGGGTCCCCCGCTTTCGCGGAGGACGACACCGCGAACGTTGAACTACCAAACAACAAAAAGCCGGCGTTGCCGCCGGCTTTCGTCGTTCATTGCCTTGACCGCGAAATTAGTGCGCGGCTTCGAGCACGGCGGCTTCCTGCTTGGCGATCGTGCCCTTGACGGCCGACTGCACCTTCTCGAAAGCGCGGACCTCGATCTGCCGCACGCGCTCGCGCGACACGCCGAATTCGGCGGCGAGGTCTTCCAGCGTCATCGGCTCTTCCGCCAGACGCCGCGCCTCGAAGATGCGGCGTTCGCGCGGGTTGAGCACACCGATGGCGCCGTTCAGCGCCTGGCGGCGATGATCGAACTCCTCGTGTTCAGCCATGATGGCTTCCTGGTTGGGCGAGTTATCGACCAGCCAGTCCTGCCATTCGCCGGCTTCACCGTCGTCGCGGATCGGAGCGTTGAGCGACGCGTCGCCACCGAGGCGGCGGTTCATGTCGATCACGTCCTGATTCGTCACGCCGAGGCGCTTGGCAATGATCGCCACCTGATCGGGGCGGAGATCGCCCTCGTCCAGCGCGGAGATCTTGCTCTTCGCCTTGCGCAGGTTGAAGAACAGCTTCTTCTGGTTCGCGGTGGTGCCCATTTTCACGAGCGACCAGGAACGCAGAATGTACTCTTGTATTGACGCCTTGATCCACCACATGGCGTAGGTAGCGAGTCGGAAGCCCTTTTCGGGTTCGAACCGCTTGACCGCCTGCATCAGGCCGACATTGCCTTCCGAGACGACCTCGGAAATAGGCAGGCCGTAGCCGCGATAGCCCATGGCGATCTTGGCGACGAGCCGGAGATGGCTGGTGACAAGGTGGTGTGCCGCGTCGCGATCGTCATGTTCGCGCCAACGCTTGGCGAACATGTATTCCTGCTGGGGTTCCAGCATCGGAAATTTGCGGATCTCGGCGAGGTATCTAGAAAGGCCGGATTCTCCATTGAGAACCGGCAACGTAGCTGTACGGGCCATTGAGCGCCCTCCAGTGGTTCAGGCCCCCGATAGCGGCGGGCCCGGCAGGTGATCGCTGTGTTAAAGCCGACCAGGCTGCGATGTTCCGCGCTGGATATTCAGCGCAGGTGCAACATAGCCGAAAACGAACAAATAGGGAAGGAATGCTGACGTCACGTCCCCGTGTGGCAGCCATAACCTATTGTCATAACAACATTTTTCTGAAGGGCCTGCGTCATACGGCCGCTTCCAGCGTCTGTCGCAGGAGAAGCAAATCCTCCGGCAAAGCCGCTTCCCAGTGCAAAAATTCCGCTGTCCTTGGGTGTTCCAAGGCAAGCAGGTAGGCATGTAGGGCCTGCCGGTCGAGGGCGGCCAGGGCCGCCCGACCTCCGGGCCCGAGCTGGCCGGCCTTGGTCTTGAAGTGCGGGCCATAGACCGCATCGCCCATCAGGGGATGGCCGATATGGGAAAGATGCACCCGGATCTGATGGGTCCGCCCGGTCTCGAGCTGGCAGGCCAGGAGCGAGGCGACAGGTTTGCCGTCCCGACCATTGAAGGCCGCCTGCAGCTCCCAATGAGTAACTGCTTCACGGCCGCTGTCGCGCACCGCCATTTTCTCGCGGGCAAAGGGATGCCGGTCGATCGGCGCGTTGACCGTGCCGCGCTGGCGGTTCGGCACACCCCAGATAAAAGCCAGATAGCCGCGCTGCATCGGTCCGGTGCGGCCATGGTCGGCGAACTGGGCGGTCAGTGATTGGTGAGCCCGGTCGTTTTTGGCGACGACCATTAACCCTGTCGTGTCCTTGTCGAGCCGGTGCACGATGCCCGGGCGGCGGACACCGCCGATGCCGGAAAGGCTTGCGCCGCAATGGGCAATCAGCGCATTCACCAGCGTGCCGGTTTCGTGGCCGGCAGCGGGATGCACGACCAGGCCCTTAGGCTTGTCGATGACGATAATGTCCTCATCCTCGAAGACGATATCGAGCGCGATATCCTCGCCCTTTGGCTCGGGCGGGGTGGCCTCCGGGACGTCGATTGTGATCGTATCGCCCTTGGCAACATGATAAGCGGGGTCGCGAATGGGGGTGCCCTTGGCGGTGACGGAACCGGCGAGGATCAACGCCTTCAGGCGTGACCGCGACAGTTCCGGGCGAAGCACCGCGAGCACGCGGTCGAGCCGGGGCGATCCCTCGTCGCCGCCGACCGTGACCTCCAGCCTCTCGCCGTTATTCGAAGACGTGACGTGTTCCAAAGAAGAGCCTTTGTATGACCGATACCGTTGTGCCCGAACCGACCCCCGAGCAGGCCGCGCTGTTTGCACGGGTGCGGCGGATGATGCTGATCGCAGGCCTGACCTCGGCGCTCGCCGTCGCCATCGTCCTGACCGCCATCGGCTATCGTCTTTATCGCAGCGAGGGAAGCCCCTCAGCGATATCAGATACCACGGCGAGCTTGCCGAAAGGCGCCCGTATCGTGTCCACCGGCGTCGCCGGCGACCGGCTTGTCGTGACCCTCGATATCGGCGGCGTAACCGAAATCCGCACATTTGATGCAAAGACGCTGAAACCCGTAGGGCAGCTGAAATTCGTGAGCGAGCCCTGAGCGGAGCGATCAACGGCCGCTCGTCGAATTCAACTTAAGAATGCAAGGTGATTTTTCGCGTAGCAGCAACGCCGGCAAGTTGGACGCTCGCCATTTTTTTGGCTGAGTTACACGCTCAGCTTGCGCCATGTCGGAATCCAACCCCAGCGCCGCGGTTCCCCTCGACACCATCGTTGAACACGATGCTGCGGTTTCCGATTCAACGCGGCGTGCGATGCTGCTGACGGCGCTTGCGACTTGCGCCTGTCTTGCTGCTCCAGAGCCCTCCGTTGCGGAGGATGATCAGCCCGGCAGCAATCTGCGGCCGCAAAAAGCTGACACGCTGGTGTTCTCTGAAGGCGACCACGCCGGTGAGGCCATCAAGCCCGAGGATTTGAAGCTTGGCGGGCCTCCCGTGCGCGCGTGGCCAAAGGATCCCAAGACCGCCGTGATCCGCAAGGGCTCGCGGTTGAACGAGCTTTTGGTGGTCAGGCTCGATCCAGCCGAACTGGATGATGACACGCGATCACGCAGCGCCGACGGCATCGTCGCCTATTCGTTGATCTGTTCGCACACGGGATGCCCCGTCACCGGCTGGGTGAAACAGGCGTCGGGCGACAAGCTCGTGTTCAAATGTGCCTGCCACAACTCCGAATATGATCCGCGGGAAAGCGCAAAAGTCCTGTTCGGGCCAGCGCCGCGACGCCTGGCGGCGCTTCCGCTAGCGATCTCTGACGGTGCGCTCACCGTCACCGCAACATTCATTGGAAAGGTAGGTACCTGACTCGAAGATGAAGCCGCATCGGGCATTCGCACGACCATGGAATGAATGAAAAAAAACAAAACAGGGAGGTTGCGTCTCATGACCACGAAGCATTGGTTATTGTCGAGCTCTGTCGCATTCACGTGCCTTGTCTCAGCCGCCGCCGGCGCGGGGCCGATCGAGAAGTACAGCCCGGTGACGTCGGCCCGCCTCGAAAAGCCCGAACCCGGCAACTGGATGCTGTATCGCCGGACCTATGACGGGCAGGGCTACAGCCCGCTCGACCAGATCAACACTTCGAACGTCAAGGACCTCACGCCGGTATGGACCTTCTCGACCGGTGTGGTCGAGGGCCATGAGGCGCCGCCGATCGTCAACAACGGCGTGATGTTCGTCGCGACCCCGGCGGGGCAGGTGATCGCGCTCAACGCCAAGACCGGTGACGAGTACTGGCGATACAAGCGCCAGCTTCCTGACGATCTCTTTCAATTGCATCCGACCAACCGCGGCGTCGGGTTGTGGCAGGACAAATTGTACCTTGCGACAACCGACGATCACGTCGTCGCGCTCGACGCCAAGACCGGCAAGGTGCTCTGGGACACCAAGGTTCAGGACTACAAGAAGGGTCAGTACCTGACGCTGATGCCGCTGATCGTCGACGGCAAGGTGATCGTCGGCGGTTCCGGCGGTGAGTTCGGCGTGCGCGGATATGTTGTCGCTTATGATGCCGAGAACGGCAAGGAACTGTGGCGCACCTTTACGATTCCGGGTCCCGGCGAACCCGGTCATGAAACCTGGAGCGGTGACGACTGGAAATCGGGCGGGGCGCCGGCCTGGATGACCGGCAACTACGACATCGAGACCAAAACCATCTATTGGGGCACCGGCAATGCCGCACCCTGGCCGGGCAATACGCATCCCGGCGACAATCTCTACTCAACCTCGGTGCTCGCGCTCGCCCCCGAGAACGGAAGGATAAAGACATACTTCCAGTACCATCAGAACGATTCATGGGACTGGGACGAGGTCGAGGCGCCGATGCTGGTCGACCTGCAAAAGGACGGCCGCACCATCAAGAGCCTGATTCATCCGGGCCGCAACGCGATCTTCTGGGTGCTCGAGCGCAAGGCGGACAAGATCAACTACGTCAGCGGCTGGCCCTTTGTTCACACCGACGTCTGGAAGGGAATCGAGCCGGAGACCGGCAGGCCGATCGTCGATCCCGCGCACAAGCCGGTGATTGGCAAGCGGGTCGAGTTCTGCCCGTCACTGTGGGGCGGCAAGGATTGGCCGTCGGCGGCCTATAGCCAGAAGACCGGCCTGGTCTACGTGCCCGCCAACGAGAATTTCTGCGGCGGCTTTACCGGCGAGAAAGTGCCGCTGGTTGCGGGCCAGCTTTGGCTCGGCACCAAGCCCGAGGACATCGGCCTCAAGGTTCGCCCCGGCGCCGATCATTTTGGCGAACTGCAGGCGTGGGATCCGGCCACCGGGAAAAAGGTCTGGCAGCAGAACTTTCCCAAATCGCAACTGTTCGGCTCGGTGACCGCGACGGCGGGAGATCTCGTTTTCGTTGGCGGCACCAACGACCGGATGTTCCGTGCCTACCACGCCAAGACGGGCGAGTTGCTGTGGGAGCAGAAGACCAACTCCGGCATCGTGGGCATGCCGATCGCCTATGAGGTCGACGGCACGCAATATATCGCCGTGCAATCCGGCTGGGGCGTGGACGCGCAACGCATCCAGGACGCGCTCGCGACCCAGAACAATGTGGGTGTCGAGAACAACGTGCCGCAAGGCGGCGTCGTCTGGGTGTTCGCCGTCAAGAAGTAAGGGCCGAACAGTTCGACGGGGGTGGCGTAGAAAGCGGCGGGTTCAACCCCGCCGCTTTTTATTTCAAGTCATTTGCCTTTGGAATCGACCTTCGACTTTTCGGTTTCGTTCATCTGCTTGATGGTCGGATCCCGGCTGGCTTCGCCGGTGGTTTGCGTCGTCGTGGCGGCCGGCCCACTGCTTGGAATCGAAGTCTGGCCTGACGGCGTCTTCGCCGGCCGCGTTGCCGTTGCGTCCGGCGCCGTGTTGGTCTGGGCGCTCGCAGCCTGCACGTCAAAAACAAGGACGCTCGCCAGCAAGGCTGCCGCGAGCGTCCCCAACTTCACCATCGTGACTTTCATCGACCTTTTCATCGACCTGGCTCCTGTCAGATCGATGAAAACGGCCTCGGCCCCTTAACGTTCCTTGTCACGCCTCCAGTTGCTTGCCGATCGGCAGGCTGCGGATGCGCTTGCCGGTGGCGGCGAAGATCGCGTTGATCAGGGCCGGCGCGAACGGCGGCACGCCGGGTTCGCCGACGCCGCTGGGCGGCGTATCGGGCCCCGGCGGCACGATATAGACGTGGGTCACCAGCGGTGACTCGTCCAGGCGGATCACAGGGAAATCGTCGAAATTGCCCTGTTGCACCTTGCCGTCCTTGAAAGTGATCTCGCCATATTTGGCAAGGCTCAATCCCATGATCGCCGCGCCCTCGATCTGGGATTCGATGCGCTCCGGATTGACATAGGTTCCGCAATCGATCGCGGTATCGACCCTCGGCACTGTGAGCTTGCCCTTGTCGTCAATGGCGACCTCGACGATGGTCGCGATGTAGCTGACGAAACTGCGGTGCACGGCGATGCCGAGCCCGTGGCCCTTCGGCACGGACCGTCCCCAGCCGCCCTTGTCCGCGACCAGCTCCACCACCTTGCGCAAGCGCGCGGTGTCGATCGGATAGCTGCCGTAGGGCTCGCCATAGTTCCAGGGGTCCTTCACCGACGACAGGTTGACGAGCCGCGGCGATCCGATCAGCTCCAGCAGCATGTCCTTTGGGTCGCGCTTGGTCGCAGCAGCGATTTCGGCGACCATGGACTGGACTGCGAAGGCGCGCGGGATGTTCGACACCGCACGGAACCAGCCGATCCTTGTATGCGCCGCGGCCTCCGGATTCTCGCATTGCAGGTTGGCGATCTCGAACGGATTGTCGATCAGTCCCATGCCGAGTTCGAACGGCGCCGCATGCTTCGCACCGGCCGCGAAGGTCGAAGCGATCGTCGGGGCGACGCTGCGGTGCCGCCACGCGATCACCTTGCCGTTCTTGTCGAGCCCGGCCTCGATGCGTTCCAGCGAAACGGTGTGCAGGAAGCCGTGACGAACATCGTCCTCCCGCGTCCATTGCACCTTCACGGGTGCACCGAGTTCCTTCGACAGCAGCGCCGCCTCGATCGCGAAATCGCATTTCGATTTGCGCCCGAACCCGCCGCCGAGCAGCGTAACGTTCACGGTCACGTTGGCTTCGGGGATGCCGAGCGTCTTGGCGACGTCTTCGCGCGTGCCGCCGGCACTCTGCACCGGCGCCCAGATCTCGCACCTGTCGCCTTTGACGTCGGCGACCGCGACCGGCGGCTCCATGCTGACATGCGCCAGATGCGGCAAATAATACTCGCCGGTTATCACCTTGTCGGCGCTCTTCAACGCCGCCTCGGCGTCGCCTTCCTTGCGCACCACCAGCCCCGGTTTTCGCGCGGCCTCCTCGAGCGAAGCCCGGTAGGCGACGGAGTCGTATTTGCCGTTGGCGCCGTCATCCCAGACGATCTTCAGCGCGTCGCGCCCCTTGATCGCCGCCCCGGTGTTGCGGGCGATCACGGCAACGCCGCCGAGCGGCTGGAATTTGGATGGCCACGGCCAGCCCTTGACCTCCAATACCTTCTCGACCCCGGAGACCTTCATCGCGTCCGCCGCGTCGAACGACTTCAGCTTGCCGCCGGTCACCGGCGGGCGGGCGATGACGGCGTATTTCATGCCCGGCAGCCGAATATCGGCGCCGTACTGCGCCTTACCGGTGGTGATGTCCTTGAGGTCGACGATGCCGATCTGGCCCTTGCCGAGATAGCGGAAATCCTTCGGGTCCTTCAGTTTCAAGCCTTCGATGCCAGGCACCGATTCCTTGGCGGCATCGGCGGCAAGCTCGCCAAAGCCAAGCTTGCGTCCGCTCGCAGCGTGGACCACCTCGTGATTGCGGGCCTTCACCTCGGTCGCCGGCACGCCCCAGCGCTTGGCGGCGGCGGCCTCCAGCATCGAGCGCGCCGAGGCGCCGATCTGGCGCATCGGCATCAGATAATGCCGCGTGCTGCGCGAGCCGTCGGTATCCTGGTTGCCGTATTTGGCCTCGTTGCCGGGCGCCTGCTGGACCCGGACGCGCGACCAGTCGGCTTCCATCTCTTCGGCGACGATCAGCGGCAGGCTGGTCCGCACGCCGGTTCCCATCTCGGCGCGGTGGCCGATGATGGTGACGATGCCATCGGGCGCGATCGAGACGAACACGCGTGGATCGACCACGGTGCCGTGCGGCATCGCCCCTGCGCCGGTCTCGTAGGCGGCGAAAGCCGGGCGCGACATCACGGGCGCCGCGAGCGCGAAGCCGCCGGCGATGCCAAGGCCTTTCAGGATGCTGCGGCGGGAGACGTTCTCGACCTTGAGATGCCGCTCAAAGCCACGGAGTTTTTTGGGATTGGTGAGAATATTCATGATCACACCCCCGTCGACGCCAGACGCACGGCGTTCTCGATGCGCTGATAAGCGCCGCAGCGGCAGATGTTGCCCGCCATCGCTTCGCGGATCTGGTCATGGGAAGGCTTTGGATTGTCCATCAACAGCGCGGCGCCCTGCATGATCTGGCCGGTCTGGCAATAGCCGCATTGCGGGACATTGAGCTGGCGCCAGGCCTTCTGCACCGGGTGATCGCCGGTGGGGTGCAGGCCCTCGATGGTGGTGACGTCGCGGCCGACCACATCGGAAACCGAGGTGATGCAGGCGCGCACGGCCTGCTTGTCGATGATGACGGTGCACGAGCCGCACAGGGCCTGGCCGCAGCCATATTTGGTCCCTGTCAGTCCCACCTCGTCACGGAGAAACCAGAGTAACGGAAGATCCGGATCGCCATCCCAATTTTGTTCCTGGCCGTTTATCTTTACCTTGATCATGGCTGTCCCTCGCTCTTTTTAAGCTGTTGATCTGTTTGCGGCACGAGCCGGAACACATTTCCATTCGCTCGGATCGCCGCGCGGGTTTCCCTGCCCAGGCAATATTCCAAGGCAGTTTTCCCAAGGCAGTTTGCGGTTTGCGGATGTCCTTTCGCGATTTGGCCTGGCCGGCCTCGGCATCAAGAATACGGTGATGCTATCAGACGTTAACGCCGCGGTGACTTCACAGACAGGTGTTTGGGATGTGCCGTTTGTCAGAAGCAGGGCTGCCGGGAAGTTGCCGGGTTTTCACGCCACAGTGGAAGCCGGGCAACAGACAAGGTCTAGTTCGCCCGGCAGATGGTCAGGGATTCCGCCGTTTTCGGGCCTCGATGCTGGCTTTTGCGGTGTCGTTATGAGCCCATCCGCCCCACAGCCATCTTGCGGCGGGCCGATTTCACGGCTATTCCCTCTGCCGTACGCTCCCTTCGTCTAGCGGTTAGGACGCGGCCCTCTCAAGGCTGAAACAGGGGTTCGATTCCCCTAGGGAGCGCCAAATTGCACGATCCTTCGCGAAATTTGCGATGGGAGTCCCGATCGAGCGTGCCAGCCCCTCGATCGACTGATCTTGCAAGCGATGGTGCGCAGGAGTCTTGCCCCTGGCGCGGTGGCTGTTTGCCATCTTAGAGGCCTTCGACTGCAAACGCGATTTGTCAATCTACCGGCGTCCATTCGGCGCCGCACACGATCTGCTCATTCCCGCTCCATCATGTCGGCGATCGCCTTGATGCGGCTTCTGGCGTATTTCGGCAGGCCGGCGCTCAGCGAATCGCCGCTGTTGAAGGAGCTGTTGCCCATGAGCAGTTGCGCGGGCACGAGGTTTCGCAGAACGGGGGTCTTGCTGTATTCCCTTTGCTTGTTCAGCACGTCGTTCCTGACCACAATCAGGATGTAGACCGTCGCGATGGCGGCGTCCCGCTCAGTCGGATGTTGTTGCAGAATCGCAAGCAGCTTGCCGAACTGGATGACCTGGTTGACCCAAAAGATGTTCTGCTCGAGCCCGCCGGTGACTGTGGAGTCGAGCCCTGTCAGGCTCGGCAACTCGGCAAGGTGCGGCTGCGTGACCAACCCGATCTCACTCTGGAACTCGATGAAATCCGGAATGGGCTTTTTGCTCTCCTCGCGCAGCTTGTTGGCAAGCTGAATGCCCGCCGGAATTTTCCCTTCGAACATGTAGCGGGACTGCACGCAGATCGCTTTCGTGTCCTCGCACCAGCGGCGATTCGGCGGACGGTTGTGCGCGGCGACGCCCGTGTCCTTGTTGGGAACAGCATCGCCCGCCGTGATCGGCCGGTGCTTGACCGCCGGATCGATCTGCTCGAGGAACGCGACATTCGCATACCGCGACAGATCCAATGCCGCTGCCGGTCTTGGAAGGCGAAACCGCGCCTCTGCCTGGTAGACTGAGAGCGTCAGCTTCGTTTGCTGATTGAGCGTGGGCTCAACGAAGCTCGGGAAGAGCGAGAGGAAGCGCCGCTGCACCGGACGTGAGCGGGCCCAATCGTCGAAAGGAATGAGTCCCGTCGAGGAATCGGCGAGCTTGTCGTTGCGCTGGTCAGCGAAGATGACTGTGCGAGGTTTGATCTGTGCAATCGGAACGCTGGCGGCTGCGGGCACGTCCTCCAGCCGGAATTCCTGCGCGGCCGCGCCCGTGCATGTGGCGACGCAGGCGGCGATGAGGGCAGCGGCACGGTGCAGTCTCATGGCGTCAATGCTCAATTCAGCCGCCGCCAGAAATAATCGGGATCGACTCGGAGCGGCGGTCGCGGGAGGCGGTCCTCGTCATCGGGATTTCCGCGCCAGGAGGGATATTCGCGCGGACCAAGACGCCAGTTCGGGAATTGAAAGGGCAGCCGGTTATCGCCGTAAAGGCGGTTATCGTAGGACCACGGCTGGAATGGCCCCTCGTCTCCGTCATGACCGCCACGATGGGCGTAGCTTTCTGCACGCGAGACGATCCGAAATTGCGTATCATCGATTCTGCCCGACGGATCCCTCTTGAGGTACTCGGTGAAAGCGCGCCCGGAGCCGGCCGGTGCGGGATCGCCGGTATGGGAATCGATCGACAGAGCAACGAGCTGACGCATGGCTTCGCGCGAAGGGCCGTTCAACGCCGTCCTGGGAGCGTGCAACTCCCAGGCTGCCTGCGCGATCGGCTCGAACATCGGCAGCGCCACTTTCCCTCCGGTCTGGCCGCGCCCAAGGGTGCGACGCCCGCCCTCGCCATTGTCGTAGCCGACCCAGATGGCGATGGTGACGTCATTTGTGAAACCGACGAACCAGGCATCGGCCGAATTATCAGTGGTACCGGTCTTGCCGCCGACATAGGGCGAGAGATGCTTCACTACGCGCGCAGTTCCGCGCGCGAGCACGCCCTGAAGCATTGATTTCAACTGGTAAAACGATGCGCGGTCGGCGAAGCCGATCCAGGACACCGCATGCGGATCGTGCCGGTAGATTGGGCGGCCGTCCTGTTCGATCGTTTCGATCGCATGGGGCTGGGGTCGTGCGCCTTCGTTGGCGATCGCCGCATAGAACGCCGCAAGGTCGATGAGCCGCACAGTCTGGGCACCGAGCACGAACGGGTAGTAGCGCAGGCATTCCTTGTAGAGCTGCGCTTCCATCGCGAGCAAGCAGACCTGGTCGAGGCCTCGCTCGGCGCTGTCGTCGAGACCGGTCGCGAGCAGTTGCGCGGTAGCGAGATTCCGGGAGTTTTCCAGCGCACGCCGCAGTGTAATGGCGCCCGAAGCGCCGCCGTCATAGTTCTTCGGCGACCAGAAACCGCGCTGGCCGGAGGCCGTCGCCCCGATCGGTGCCAGCGTCAGAGGTTCGTCCATCACCAGCGTGTTGGGCTGCAACCCCTTCCGAAGGGCGGCGAGGTAGGTCAGCGGCTTGAAGGTGGAGCCGGGTTGCCGCAGGCTCTGGACGACGCGGTTGAGCTGGCTTGCCGGATAGGAAAAGCCGCCCGCCATCGCGAGAATGCGACCGGTTTCGTTCTCGAGTACGAGCGCCGCTCCCTGCACGTTCGGTCGAATGCGCAAATCGGCACGCGCCGCTTGCTTACCATTGGCTTTGCGCACCTGCACGTAGATCACGTCGTACGGCTTGAGACTGCGCCGGATCGCGGCGCTCCAGGTGTTCAGCGGCAGGATGCTTCCATCGGTCAGGCCGACGTTGATCGCATGGCTGCTTTTGCCACGCGTATTCTCCAGGACGACCGCCGATTCCCAGTGAACGTCATAGAGAGGTAGCCGCGTCGTCTTCAACGCCACGAGCCAGGCCGGTTCCGTGGCCCTCAGGTCAGCCGCACTTAGACGGACAGCATTGGAAATGTTCGCCTCGGGTCCCTCAAATTTGTACCGATTGGTGTTCAGCTCGTACCGCGCGAGGCCCTCCTGCAATGTTGCTTCGACTGTGCGCTGCAAGGCCGAGTTGACGGTCGAGCGCACCGTGTAGGAGGAACTGGTGAGAGTATCGAGGCCCGCGACCACCTTTGCCTCGCGGGCGACGTGATCGACGAAGTGAAAGCCGAAGTCCCGTCGCGCCGGCCGGTACTCGACAAGCTGCGGCAATACTGCTTGCGCCGCGGCGGCGTCGATCATGGCGTCGTTCTGCATGCGGCCCAGCACGTAGGCAAGCCGCTCGCGCGCGCGCTCAGGGTGGCGGTCAGGATTGAAGTAGTTCGGTCCCTTGGCGAGCCCGGCGAGTAGCGCGCCCTCGACGGCGGAGAGCGCCTTGGCTGGTTTACCGAAATAGCTGCGCGCCGCCATCTCGATGCCCCAGGCTCCGCGACCGAGATAAATCGAGTTGAGATAGAGCTCGAGGATTTCCGCCTTGGTCAGGGCGCGCTCCATCCGCGAGGCAACGATCATTTCGCGCAGTTTTCTTTCGTAAGTGATGTCGTTGCCCACCAGCAGATTCTTGGCGACCTGCTGCGTGATGGTCGAGCCGCCCTGCGGCCGGCCCGGATGCGTGAAGTTGCCGATGAAGGCGCGGACCAGCCCGCGCTCGTCAATGCCCGCGTGTTGGAAAAAACGCTTGTCCTCGGCGGCGATGAATGCGTTGCGCACCTCCTCTGGGATATCCGCAAGCTTGACCCAGACGCGGCGGTTGTTCGGCTCGTAAATCTCGGCAAGGCGCTCGCGCTTGTTGTCGAGGACTACGCTGGTGCCAGGAAGCCTGAGGTGCTTGAGCTGCACGGCGTCGGGCAGATCCTTGACCGCGCCGTTGTAGAAAGCGATGACCTGGCCAAGATCGACCGGCGATCCTTCCACTTTTTCGACTTTGCAGAACTCCCTGTAGGTCACGTGGAGGTCGGCCAGGTTCAGTCCTTTAAGCGCCTTGATCTCGCTGCTCAGTGCCTCCTTGTCATCCATGGCAGTGGCAATCAGATCGTCGAGGTTGATGTCCTCGATGTCGAAAGCCTTGCGCATGTGGTCGCAGCCGGCATTCAAAAGCTGCGCCACCTCGAAGCGGTCGCGCACCGCATCGAATTCCGTCTTGACCCCATCCGGCCGGGTAGTGACCTGGCTGAAGGCCAGCGCCGTGGCGAAGATCTTGATGAGAATCGAGTCCATGACCTGCCGACGGTCGAAAAAGCCGCCTCCGTAAGGTCCCGTTCTTGTAGAACGATACTATAAACAAGGCTGTGTTGAGGAAAAAGTTCCCGAGGTGCCGCCGCCCGCTTTTCCGAACCTTCAGCACCGCTCCGACTTGGCCGGGCCCGCGGAACCAACGCTGCGGCCGGTGCGTTCTAAAAATACCATATTGGCAGCGCAGTCATGAGTACCCCTCTTCCAGTCGTGCTTGCCGCGGCGCTCTTCAGCACCGCCATCGCCACGACGCCTGCGGATGCCGCTCCTCGAAAAAAGAACCCTGCAGCGAGCGTCGCTCAGCCGCCCGCCGACAGATTTTTGGCCTGCGATGTCCGGGTGCGAGACTATCTTCGCGAAGGCGGCGCGGCGATACGGGTGACCAAGATCGAAGTGGACGATGCCCGACTGCAGTTGAACATTCATCATGAGTACGGAGAGGCGGGAAAGTCGTCTCGAAAATACCTCCGCGGGGACACTGAAGAAGAAATGCGCAAGAATCTGCGCGGAATATTGGACGAGTTCGCTGCGGCTGCGAAGGCCGCAACGACTGGTCGAGCTTGGTATGTGATCGCTGCCCGCAAGGTCATGCCGGACCTCCGCGACAATTCGGGCGAGACCACGAATCCATGGACGGCCATTGTGCTGGCAGATTTCGAGGGAAAATGCAGACCCATCACGTTCTATCAGTCTGTCGACCGGAACAAGCTCGATCCTGAACTGAGCAAGAAATTGGATGAGTGAATTTTTTCGCTCGAAGTGATTTGCGGTCGTAGCGACGGCTACTGGACGCCAGTTTGCAGTCTTGGCGGCGAGGCTCGGTTTTCATAGCCTTGAGGGCAGGTTTGGGCAGCCGTTCTGAAACGCTTTGGAAGTTGCTGCCCAAACCCGGAGCAGGCCGGGCTTTTACCACACGCTCCGCGTGCTGATATCGGTAAGAAAGATCGACCGCGGTGCAACAGGCAGCGGTGGATCCGTCGGGCGCGCCCCTGCGCAAAAGCGCGCCCACGCTGCAGCAGACTGCCGGCGCTTGCTGCGGCCAGAAAGCAAGATGACAAATTGACGAGATGGTGGCAGACTTGGTTTCGAGACCAAGCGCGGCAAGAAAAACCAAGAAAACGATCGCCAAGGTCACGTCGTCAAAGGGAGGAGAGGGCTCATGAAACGCTTGTTTCTGGGATCGCTCGTCGCTGCCCTGATGGCATCGGCGTTTGTCGGATCCACTACTGCAGTCATGGCGCAGACAAAGACGCTGAAGATGCAGGCCTCATGGCCGGCATCGCTCACGCTCTATGATAACTTCACCTACTTCGCCGAGCGGGTGAACAAGCTGTCCGCGGGCGCGCTGAAGATCGAGACGATGCCCGCCGGCCAGGTTGTGCCGGCGTTCGAGGTGCTCGACGCGACCCACAAGAAGGTGCTCGACGGATCGCATGCGTGGGCCGGCTACTGGACCGGCAAGAACAAGACCGCGATTCTGTTCACCGGCGGTCCCGGCGGCACCTTCGGCATGGACTACATGGACGTGATGGGCTGGTTCTATCACGGCGGTGGCCTCGATCTTTACAACGAGTTCTATCAGAAGGAGCTCAAGCTCAACGTCGTCGTGTTCCCCATCCTGCCTGCAGGGCCGCAGGCTTTCGGCTGGTTCAAGAAGCCGATCCAGACGATCGAGGACATGAAGGGAATGAAATGCCGCCAGACCGGCATGGCCGGCGAAGTCTGGCAGGCGCTCGGCTTCAGTGTGGTCAACATGCCGGGCGGCGAGATCATTCCCTCCGCACAGCGCGGCGTGATCGATTGCGCGGAATGGGTCGGCGGCATCGAGGACATGCAGCTCGGCTTCCACAACGTCTGGAAGTATCACTATTCGCCCGGCCTGCACGAGAACGTGACGGTCGGCGAAATCGTGATCAACGGCGATGTGTGGAAGGAGCTCAGCCCGCAGCACCAGGAAATCATCAAGTCGGCTGCCAACGAGGCATTTCTCGTCTGGTGGACCAAGTGGCAGCGCCAGAACGCCGATGCGCTGATTGAGATGCAGCAGAAGCACGGCGTACAGATCCTGCGCACGCCGACCGAGATCCTGCTGGCCTTCATCAAGAAGTGGGACGAGATCGCGGCGGCCGAGGGCGCCAGGAACCCGTTCTTCAAGAAGGTGCACGACTCGCAGAAGACCTATGCCAGCGCTGTGGTGCCGTACAAGCGGTCCTATTTCCCGCCATACTCCTTCATGGCGAACTACTACTTCCCGGTCGAGAAATAGGACCTCGTCCGAGGGCGGCCGGTTTGGCCGCCCTCCATTGCCTGCATCGCGCCGCAAGGCGCGAACCGTAGGGGGAGGGATGGCTGAGGCAACAGACAGGCAGTCGCCGGCGCTGCTGACCATGATCCGGATCATTGACGGCTTCACGGATCGGACCGGTACGATCTTCTCGTGGCTGGCGGTACCGCTGGTTCTGGCCGTCGCCTACGAGGTTGGAGCGCGTTACCTGTTCAACGCGCCGACCGTATGGGCCTACGACGCAACCTACATGCTCTATGGATCGCTGTTCATGCTCGGCGCCGCTTACGCGCTGCACAAGGGCGCTCATATCCGCACCGACTTTTTCTGGGAGAAGTTCTCCACCCGCAGGAAGGGCCTGATCGACACGATCTCCTATATCGTATTCTTCTTCCCGAGCCTGATCATGCTGTTGCTGATCAGCTGGAACGAGTTTCATTACTCCTGGCAGATCAACGAGACGTCGGACCAGACACCGTGGCGGCCGGTGCTGTGGCCGTTCAAGTTCGTCGTGCCGCTCGCCTGCATCTTGCTGCTGATCCAGGGCGTGTCCGAGTTGATCAAGAGCATCTACATGTTGCGCACCGGCGTCGAGCTCGAGCACAAGGAGAAGGTCGAGATATGACCGCAGAAGCGCTCATCGGCCTCATCATGCTTCTGGTGCTGCTCGGAGCGATCTTCATCGGCGTGCCGATCTCGTTCACGCTGCTTTTTCTCGCCTTTGCGTTCGGCTACGTGGGCATGGGCGCGACGGTCTTCGACCTTGCCTACTTCCAGACCATCGGCCTGATGAAGGAGGAGCTCCTGGCCGCCGTGCCGCTGTTCATCTTCATGGGCTTCATCACCGAGCAAGCAGGGCTCATGGAGCGCCTTTTCACGGCGTTCCGCATGCTGCTTGCGCCGGTGCGCGGCGCACTCTTCCTCGTCGTCATCCTGACCTCGACCGTGTTCGCGATGGCGACGGGCATCGTCGGAGCCGCCGTCACCGTTCTTGGCATCATGGCCTCGCCGATCATGATGAAGGCGGGTTATGACGCCAAGCTTTCGGCGGGCACCATCACTGCGGGTGGCACGCTCGGCATTCTCATTCCCCCGTCGGTAATGCTGATCGTGATGGGGCCGGTGCTCGGGGTGTCGGTCGCCGATCTCTATGCTGCAGCCTTCGGGCCGGGCTTCCTGCTGGCCGGCCTCTACATCGTCTATCTGATGGGCCGCGCCTTCCTGAACCCCAAACTCGGGCCGCCGGTGCCAATGGATGAGCGGATCTACTCGGCGGGGTACATTGCGCGCGAGGTGATCGTCGGCACGCTGCCCCTGCTCGGGCTCATCACGGCGACGCTCGGCTCGATCATCGGGGGGCTTGCGACGCCGACGGAGGCCGCCGGTATCGGCAGCGTCGGCGCGCTGACCCTGGCGATCGCATATCGCAGGTTCTCGCTCGGCGGACTGCAGCGAGCGCTGATCTCGACGATGGCGACGTCGAGCATGGTGCTGCTACTGGCGGTCACGTCGAACATTTTTGGTGCGGTGTTCGCCCGCCTCGGCTCGGCGAACTGGATCACCGAGACGATGCTCGGCCTCCAGTTGCCGACCGGCCTCATGCTGATTGTCGTGCTGTTTCTCATTTTCCTGCTGGGTTGGCCGTTCGAGTGGCCAGCCATCATCCTGGTGTTCCTGCCGATCTTCTACCCCGTCGTGAAGGGCATGGGCATCGACCTCATATGGTTCGGAGCATTGGTTGCGGTGGTGCTGCAGACCGCCTTCCTGTCGCCGCCGGTCGCCATGTCGGCGTACTATCTCAAGCAGGTGGTCAAGGGCTGGAGTCTCGCGACGATTTACGCCGGCATGTTCCAGTTCATGATCCTGCAGGTGATCTGCGTTGGACTGATGATCGCCTTCCCCGGCATTGCGACCTGGTTCCCGCAGAGGCTGCACGAGGCATCGCGCAGTCAGGTCATCCCCGAGGAGCACAGGAAAATCCTGGAACAGCAGAAGCTGGCACCGTCCCTGGAAGACGACGACTGGCTGACGCCAAAAAAGAAATAGCCGGCACAGGCCGCATCAGCAGCTTGCTACGCGCACGACGCTGGGTTTGCGTAATTTGCGCAGAATCGCGTGAGTGTTGAGGACCACGCGGCGTACGCGGCCGCACCGCACTTCAACCGGCAGGCGGATCGGTTCGGCGCAGTGTCGTTACCCAGATGACGCGCGCTACCTGCTGCGTCGGATTGTCGAACATGTGCGGCACGATGCTCGGGAAGCGGAAGCTGTCGCCGGCCTCCAGGACATGGGCTTCGTGGTCGAGCCACAGACGCAGGCTGCCCGACAATATGTAGCCCGCCTTTTCACCGGTGTGCTGGAAGAAGTCGGTGCCCGACGAGCCGCCAGGGTTGAGCGTGAGTTCATAAAGTTCGAGTTCACCCTTCTCGGCAGGGGTGAGCGCTTCCTTGACGACGCCGCTGGCGGTGAGCCGAAGCAGCCGACGGTCATTCTTCCGCACGATGTAGCGCTGCGGTTCGCCGGCGTCGGTTGCTCCGAAGAAATAGGAGATCGGCACGTCGAGAGCGATGCTGAGAAGACGCAAGGTGCGCACGGACGGCATGGCGAGCGCGCGTTCGAGCTGGCTGATCATGCCGGTGGACAGGCCGGTACGTTTGGCGACGTCCTGAATCGAGAAGCCTGCGCGCTGGCGCAGCAGCCGCACCGTCTCGCCAAGCCGCCGCTGATCGACCGCGTCGTCGCTTTCGATCGCCTGGGCGTTCTTCGGAACGCTCACGCCGCCGCGGCCAGCCATGTTGCTCTCCCGTACATCGTCTCAAAGCCCCAACCGTTTCTGACCCACCGGAACAAGCGGCGATCAGTTTCATCGAACAATCGGACCATACCATCAATGTGATTGACTCGTTTATTTAGCTATGATGAAATTTGGATGCAAATAATTAGACGTACTAAAGCTCAGCTAACCTCTGCGTTGCCGGGTTTTCGAGATCGGGCACGGGGGATCGGTACCGCGCGCGAAAACGGAGACGGTCATGGCGGACGAAACGGGCAAATTCGACATTCCCGCATTGGGCAACTCGGCCTTCGGCATACCGAACCGCCGGCAGTTCATGCTGCTTGGCGCGGGCGCTGCGGCGGGGCTGAGTGCCACCGCCTCCGCCTTTGCCCAGACCGAACGTCCGGGCAATCCGCCCGCCAAGCCACGCGGGCAGGTGATCGCGGCCCTGTCGCAGGAGCCGACCGTCTTTCATCCCCTGATGCCCGGTATCGAGGTCGATCAGGGCGTTTGGTGGCAAGTCTTCTCGCCGTTGTGGTTCATCGATCCTGATGGAAACTTCGTTCCTGACCTGGCCCGCGAAGTCCCCACCATCGAGAACGGCGGGCTGTCGGCCGACGGTCTGATCTGGAAGATCAAGCTGCGCAGTAACGCCAAGTGGCATGATGGCACGGCGTTTACGGCCGATGACGTCAAGTTCTCCCTTGAGCTGATCAACAACACGGATTTCCGCGCGCGCAACCGCGTCGGCCATAACCTGGTCAAGGACATCAAGGTCGTCGCGCCCGACGAGGTTCATTGGCGCATGGAGGCGCCGTATTCGCCCTATATGTCGATCCTGTCGCTGACCTGCATGGTGCCCAAACACATCCTGGAGAAGGTCTCGGATCCGAACAGCTCGCCGTTCCACAATGCACCGGTCGGGACCGGACCGTTCCGTTGGGGCGAGCGCGTGCCTGGCGACCATATCCTGTTGCACGCCCATACCGGCTACCACGGCAAGGGGCCTTATCTGGAGCGCGTCGTTTTCAAATACATCCCGGACCTGACCGTCCTGTACACCCAGTTCCGCACCGGCCAGGTCGACTACACCGGCTTGCAGGGAATCCTGCCGAACTTCGTGCAAGAGGCGAAAACGCTGCGTGGCCGCAAGATTTTCGTGTCGTCGACGGCCTCGGTGGAGCATGTCGCGCCGAACCTGGATTTCGGTCCATTCACCGATCGCACGGTGCGCGAGGCGCTATATCTCGCGATCAACAAGAAGGCGATCATCGACGCGCTCAATTACGGCCTGCCGACGCAGACCGAGAGTTTTGTGCCGCAACAGGCCTGGTCGTTCCAGCAGGGCCTGCCGCAGCACAGCTACGATCCGGCGAAGGCCAACGCGCTGCTCGATGCGGCGGGATGGGTCCGCGGCGCAGGCGGCATCCGCGAGAAGGGCGGCGCCAAGCTCGAATTCACCAATTCGACCACGTCCGGCAACGCCGTGCGCGAGCAAACCCAGCAGCTGCTGATTCAGGACTGGCGCGCGATCGGCGCTGCGATGCGCGTGAACAACATGCCGGCTGCGGTCATCTGGGGCGAGTTCTGGCAGCAGTCGAAGTTCAACTCGGTCCTGGTGTCGGTGAACTTCATGCTGGGCAGCGATCCGGACGTGACGCCGCGCTTCGGCTCGGGCGCCATCCCGGCCAAAGGCGGACGCGGCTTCAACACCTATCAATACCAAAGCCCGGAAGCCGACCGGCTGCTCGCCGAGGGCGCCAAGCAGTTCGATCTTGCAAGGCGCAAGGCGATCTATGGCGACCTTCAGAAGCTGATCCGCAACGACCTCGCGGTGCTGCCGCTGTTCCAGGGCACCATCACCGAGGGCGTCAAGGAAGGATTGCAGGGCTTCCGGCACAACATCAACGCCTCGTCCAACTGCTGGAACATCCGCGAATGGTACTGGACCTGACGCGTTTGATCCGGGGGATTGCCTGAATGGCCCGTTACGTCGCCAATCGCCTGATGCAGGCGATCATGTTGCTGGTGATCGTCTCGGCGCTCGGCTTTGCGATCCTCCATCTGGCGCCTGGCGGCCCGCTCTCGCAATTCGCCGCCTCGGCGCAAATGACGCAGGAGGACCTCGATCGCGTCACCAGGCAACTGGGTCTCGATCGTCCGCTGCCGATCCAGTATCTCGACTGGTTCGGTCGCATGGTCAGGGGCGACTGGGGTCGCTCCTATCGGGACGGCGAGGCGGTGCTGTCCGTCATCGGCTCGCATCTCGGTGCCACGCTCGAACTGATGGCGACCGCGACCCTCATCGCGGTTCTGCTCGGCTGCTGGATCGGGGTGCTTGGCGCCGTGCGCCGCTATTCCTTGTTTGATTCGCTGGCAACTGTCGGCGCCATGATCGCGCTTTCCATTCCGACGTTCTGGTTCGGGCTCGTCACGATCTATCTGTTTTCGGTGAAGCTCGGCTGGTTGCCGTCCGGCAACCGGCATACGATCGGTGACGGCTCTTTTCTCGATCTCCTGCATCATCTGATCGCACCGGCCGTCGTGCTGGCGCTCGTCGAGACCGCCATCTGGGGACGCTTCATGCGCTCCTCCATGCTCGAGGTCATCAACCAGGATTACATCCGCACGGCGCGCGCCAAGGGGATGCCGGAGTGGCGCATCCTGACGGTGCATGCCTTGCGCAACGCCCTGCTGCCGATGATAACAGTTGCGGGTCTTCAGTTTCCAACATTGCTCGGCGGCGCGCTGGTCACCGAGACCGTCTTCACTTGGCCTGGCATGGGCCGGCTGTTCCTCGATTCGATCGGCTATCGCGATTATCCGGTCGTGATGGGCATCCTGATGTTCTCGGCCATGATGGTGCTGATCGGCTCGCTTCTCGCCGACATCCTTTATGCCGTCGTCGATCCTCGGATCCGGGTGGGATAGGCGATGAGCACCGCAGCCCTGCAGACCGTCCAACTTGCTCCCGGCCAGGCCGCCTGGCAACGCTTCCGCCGTCACCGGCTGGCCTTGGCGGGTGCCGTGACTATCGTCATCCTCGTGCTGGGTTCGGCGTTCGGCCCTTATCTTTTGCCGTTCGACGACACCTATATCGACATCATGAAGCGGTTCGCGCCGCCATTGTCGGGAGCGCACATCCTTGGCACCGACGAACTCGGCCGGGACGTGCTGGCGCGGCTGATGATGGGAGGGCGCGTGTCGCTCTCCATCGGCATCGTCGCCATGACCATCGCCATGGCGGTCGGCATCCTGGTCGGCGCTTTCGCGGGCTTCTATGGCGGCGTCATCGGCGCCGTGCTGATGCGGTTCGTCGATGCCGTGCTGTGCTTCCCGGCGATCTTTCTGCTGCTGGCGCTCGCGGCGCTCACCGAGCCGGGTCTGATGACCACCACCTTGCTGATCGCGGCCACCGCGTGGATGAGCGTCGCGCGCGTTGTGGAAGCGCAGGTCCGTTCGCTTCGCGAACGTGAGTTCGCGATCGCCGCCGTGGCCTTCGGTTCGTCGAACCTGCGGATCATGTTCCGCGAACTCGTGCCAAATGCCATGGCGCCGATCGTGGTTGCGGCGACGCTCAATGTCGCCAAGGCGATCCTCCTCGAATCCTATGTCAGCTACCTCGGATTCGGTATTCAGCCGCCGGCCGCGAGCTGGGGCAACATGCTCAACAATGCGCAGATCTACATGACGAGTGCGCCCTGGCTTGCGATCGCGCCGGGCATTGCCATCACACTTGCCGTGACAAGCTTCAACTTCCTCGGCGACGGACTGCGCGACGCGCTCGACCCGCGCATGAACATCCCATGAAGCGCCAACCAGAGCGTTTTCCAGCGAAGTGGATACCGGTTCGCGTGAAGAAAACGCGTCAGAACAAAAGCCTAGAGCCCCGCTCCGATACAATCGGAACGGAAAAGGCTCTGCCTTCGATCAACTTTACTGTCAGGAGAGTCTCATGTCCCCGCCACTCAGCCGCATCACAAGCGACGAACGCTTGCCGGCGCAAGCCGATGTCGTCGTCATCGGCGGTGGCGTCATCGGCGTTTCGGCGGCCTATCACCTGGCGAAGAAAGGACACTCCGTCGCGCTGATCGAGAAGGGGCATGTCGGCGCCGAGCAGTCGAGCCGCAACTGGGGCTGGTGCCGCCAGCAGGGCCGTGCCCGCGCCGAGATTCCGCTGGCCCGCGAGGCGCTGCGGCTGTGGGAGGACATGCAGAACGACGCCGGCGTCGATGCCGGCTTTCGGCGTACCGGTGTCTTGTTCCTGACCAAGAACCCGCAGGAACTGGCCGCGTGGGAGAAATGGGCCGAGATCGCCCGCGAACAGCAGGTTCATTCAACCGTCTTGTCGGCGGCCGAGGTCGCCGAGCGCGTGCCCGGCAATGCCGACATTTGGGTCGGTGGTTTGCACACGCCGAGTGACGGGCGCGCCGAGCCTTCGATGGCCGTGCCGGCGCTCGCGGCCGCCGCGCGCAAGCACGGTGTAACGATTCATCAGGGCTGCGCCGCGCGCGGGCTCGAAACCCAAGGCGGACAGGTAAGCGCGGTCGTCACCGAGAGGGGGGCCATTCGCACGCAGTCCGTGCTGCTGGCGGGTGGGGCCTGGTCGTCGCTGTTCTGCCGGCGCCACGGCATTGAGCTGCCGATCGGCCTCGTCAACGCCACCGCGTGCCGTACCACGCCGGCGCCGGAAATCACGATGGGCGCGCTCGGCACCGACTTTTATTGCATTCGCCGCCGCCTCGATGGCGGCTTCACGCTGGCGCTGCGCGGCCGCGGCACGGTGGAAGTGTCGCCGGATCTGTTTCGCTATGCCAAAACCTTCTGGCCGACCTACAAGCAGCGCCGCAAGGGGTTGAAGCTGTCGTTCGGAAAGTCGTTTTTCGACCAGATCATGCGCGGCACCAGCTGGAGTCTCGACAAGCCTTCGCCGTTCGAGACCGAGCGGGTGCGCGATCCCGCGCCCGATATGTCGCTGGTCACTTCGGCGCTCGCGGCGCTGATCAAGTCAAATCCCGAGTTGAAAGGCATCGAAGTCGCGGAGGCCTGGGGAGGCACTATCGATACGACGCCCGACACCATTCCGGTGATTTCACCTGTCGCTGCGATGCCAGGGTTTTTCCTCGCGACCGGCTTCAGCGGCCATGGCTTCGGCATTGGCCCGGCAGCCGGCAAGCTCGCTGCCGACCTCGTCACGGGCGAAACGCCGCTGGTCGATCCGGCGGCCTACAGCCATATGCGCCTGATCGACGGCCGGCCGCTGGCGCCGGTCAGCCTCTTCTAGCGGTGCCGGATCGGGGCAGCTCGCCATGACATTCCTCTACAAGGCGAATGCAACCCGCGGCCTCGAATGGGCCCGCCATTTTGCGGCGCGCGCCCCGGAGCTGCCGTTCCGGCTCTGGCCCGATATCGGCGATCCGGCAGAGGTACGCTATCTCGCGGTATGGAGCCCGCCGGAAAACATCGCCACAACCTTCCGCAATCTCGAACTCGTCTTCTCGGTCGGGGCAGGGGTCGATCAATTCGATTTCTCGCAGCTCCCGCCTCATGTTCCGCTCATCCGCATGCTGGAGCCCGGCATTGCGGAAGGCATGGTTGAATATGCCACCATGGCCGTGCTCGCGCTGCATCGCGATCTCGTGCACCTCATCGCCCAGCAGCGTCAGCAGATCTGGCGCGAGATCCGGATCACGCCGGCGGCGAAACGGCGTGTTAGCGTGATGGGCCTCGGCCTGCTCGGTCAGGCGGTGCTTGAACGGCTCAAACTATTCGGCTTTCCGCTCGCGGGGTGGAACCGCTCCCCACGCACCATAGAGGGTGTCACTTGTTATGCGGGCCGGGAGACATTGCTGGATTTTTTGGCGCAGACCGACATCCTTCTCTGCCTGCTGCCGCTGACCGATGAAACCCGCGGCATCCTGAATATGAGTCTGTTCGAGGCACTGCCGCACGGTGCTCAACTCGTCAATGTCGGGCGGGGCGGGCATCTGGTCGAGGCAGACCTGATTGCGGCGCTGGAGCGCGGCCTGTTGTCGTCAGCCGTTCTTGACGTCGCCGAACAGGAACCGCTGCCGGCAGGCCACCCGTTCTGGAACCATCCGCGCATCCTGCTCACACCACATATCGCAAGCATGACGACGCCGGAAACGGCGGTCGAATTCGTGCTCGATACCATCGGTCGCCACCGCCGCGGTGAAATCTTGCCGGGGCGTGTCGATCGTGACCGCGGCTACTGAAACCGTGCATTGAAAGCTTCAGGATGAGTATTGGCCCAAGCGGACTTGACCATCTCGCCACCGGCGTGAAGCCGGCCCAGGCAGCGGGTTCGCCGGTGCTGTCGATCGCGGGTCTGACCACCTCGTTCATCCGCGACGGGCAATGGATTCCCGTCGTCCGGAACGTGTCGTTCGACGTTGCCGCGAAGGAGACTGTGGCGATCGTCGGGGAATCTGGCTCGGGCAAGAGCGTCACCGCGCTCTCCATCATGCGGCTCATTCCGCAGGAGAGCGGCCGCATCGTGGGCAGCATCAAGCTCGCGGGTCGCGATCTCCTGACGCTGCCCGAACAGACCATGCAGGATGTGCGCGGCAACGAAGTTGCCATGATCTTCCAGGAACCGATGACCAGCCTCAATCCGGTGCTGACCATCGGCTTCCAGATCGCCGAAGCGCTGATCTACCATCGGGGCATGTCGCGCGCGGCGGCCGAGGCCGAGACCGTTCGCCTGCTCGAGAGGGTCCGCATCCCGGCGGCGAAGTCGCGTTTCCATGAACATCCCCATCGCTTCTCCGGGGGCATGCGCCAGCGCGTGATGATCGCCATGGCGCTGGCCTGCAGGCCGAAGCTGCTCATCGCCGACGAGCCGACCACCGCGCTCGACGTCACGATCCAGGCGCAGATCCTCGAACTCCTCAAGGTTCTGCAGGAAGAAGAGGATATGTCGATCCTCTTCATCACGCATGACATGGGAGTGGTGGCCGAGATCGCGGACCGCACCGTGGTGATGTATGACGGCCAGGCGGTGGAAGCCGACAGCACCGCACGGATCTTCGCCGCGCCTTCGCATCCTTATACCCGCGCGCTTCTCTCCGCTGTGCCGCGTCTCGGCTCCATGGAAGGGCGGGCGCGGCCGATGCGATTTCCGATCGTCGACAAGGTAACAGGAACGTCGGATGAACCGACGGAGACGCCCGATACGGTCGCCGCATCAGAGCGGCCGGTGCTCGACGTCGCCAACCTGACCACGCGGTTTCCGATCCGCTCCGGCCTGTTCGGCAAGGTCTCGGGCCGCGTCCATGCGGTGGAGAACATATCCTTCAGCGTGCACGCCGGCGAAACACTGGCGCTTGTCGGCGAGTCCGGCTGCGGCAAGTCGACGACGGGACGGTCCATCCTCAAGCTGGTCGAGCCGGACAGCGGCTCCGTGCTGGTCGACGGTGAGGATGTCCTCGGCATGGGCGCCTGGGCTCTGCGAGCGTTGCGCAAGCGCATGCAGATCGTCTTCCAGGATCCGTTCGCGAGCCTCAATCCGCGCATGTCGGTCGGCTCGGCGGTCGCCGCGCCGCTCTATGCCCATGGACTGGCTTCTTCGTCTCAAGCGCGCGACAAGGTTGCCGATCTATTGGTTCGCGTCGGACTGACGGCGGATATGGCGTCGCGCTTTCCGCACGAGTTCTCCGGCGGGCAACGCCAGCGCATCTGCATCGCCCGCGCGTTGGCGCTCGGGCCCAGGCTGATCATTGCCGACGAGGCGGTCTCGGCGCTCGACGTCTCGGTCAAGGCGCAGGTGGTGAATCTGATGCTCGACCTTCAGGCGAGTATGGGCCTGGCCTATCTCTTCATCTCCCATGACATCGCGGTGGTCGAGCGGATGAGCCATCGTGTCGCTGTCATGTATCTCGGCGAAATTGTCGAGATCGGGCCCCGCGCGGCGGTGTTCGGGAATCCGCAGCATCCCTATACCAGGAAGCTGATGGCGGCCGTACCGATCCCTGATCCTGCGCGCCGCGCCGAGAAGCGCGGTGTATCCAACGACGAAATCAAAAGTCCCGTGCGCGCGCCCGACTACCAGCCTCCGGTCCGCCAGTACCGCGAGGTCACACCGGGCCACGTCGTCCAGGTTTGGGACGAAGAATGGTCGGGCTAACCGGTATCCCGAATCGCGTGTGAGCGCGCCTGCTCAGCCCTTCACCATATCTCCGAGCAAGTTCGCCGCCACCGTCAGCTTCGCGAGCGTCAGGCCGCTGGCCACAATCTCCTCGACCGAGCGGCGAATGCGCGTCGCTTCAGGATGAGCCGCCAGCCAGCTCCCGGCGGCCTCCTGGCCGCATTGGCCGGTTGCCAGCATGTCCGCAGCCAGCCTTCTTTCGGCGGCTGCGATCTGGTCAATGGCGCGATCAATGGCGAGACGTTCGTAGTTATCGTTGGCCGGGACGCTGCGTGCCGCGGCGATAAGGCGATCGAGACGGAAATTAGCCTCGGCGGCGAAGAAGGTAGCGGCGGCGTCGCCGATGGTCCGGCTGGTGCGCTCCGCTACAGTCACGATATCCGGTGCCGAGACCAAGGCGTCGAGATCGGCGAACTCGCCTGCGACGTCGGTTGGGACGCCGGCATCGATCAGGTCTTGCCGTCGCTTGCCGCGCCCGGCCAGCAAGTCCTCCGGAAGGGTCTTGTCGAGCCCAGCGACGATCTCGCGGATGCTCGGGCCGAAGCGCGCGATGACCGGGTCCAGACCGGCCTTGAAATCGACGTTGCGCACATACCAGACCATCCGGGAGAGCAGGAGATCCTGAATCGCGGCGTAGAGGGTAAGTTGCAATTGCCCGTCGATGCGGGTATCGAGCGCATCGATCGCGTCGTTCAGCCGCTTCAGACCGTAGGATTCATTCACCGCCACGAAGGCCATGACAATGGTCGACGCCTCGGCGTCCGTCTCGTCGATCAGGCGCACGACACACGCCGGGCCGCCGCGATTGATGACGGCATTGGCGAGACTGGTGGCGATAATCTCCCGCCGAAGGCGATGCTGTTCCACTGCAGCGGGGAATTTGTCCTTAACCTCGCGCGGGAAGTACTGAGACAATTCGCGGGCAAGATACGGATCGTCAGGCACGCTGGCGGCGAGCAGATCGTCGTAAAGCGTCAGCTTGGCGTAGGCAAGCAGCACGGCAAGTTCCGGCCGAGTCAGGGATTGGCCGCGCCGGGCGCGTTCGGCGATCGCCGCGTCGTCGGGCAGGAATTCCACAGCGCGGCTGAGAAGGCCGCGCTGCTCGAGCGACTGCATCAGGCGCGTGAGGAATCCGATCTCTGCCAGGCCCTTGCGTTCGGCCAGCGAAAGCGCCAGCGTCTGCAGATAATTGTTACGTAGCACCAGGGCGCCGACCTCGTCGGTCATCGCGGCCAGCAGGCTGTTGCGGTCAGCCGCACTGAGGTGTCCCTCGCGCTCGGGGCGCGCCAGTGCGATCTTGATATTGACCTCGACGTCGGAGGTGTTCACGCCGGCCGAATTGTCGATCGCGTCGGTGTTGAGCCTGACGCCTTTCTGCGCAGCTTCGATGCGGCCGCGCTGGGTCACGCCAAGGTTGGCGCCCTCGCCGATCACCCGGGCACGGATATCGGCGCCGGTGACGCGGATCGGATCGTTGGCGCGATCGCCGACCTGATCGTCACTTTCCCCCGACGCGCGGATATAGCTGCCGATGCCGCCAAACCAGAGCAGGTCGACGCGCGCTTTCAGAATCGCCGTCATCACCTCGAACGGCGTGGCTTGCGGCTTGTCGAGATCAAGCAGGCTGCGGACTTCCGGGGCGAGCGCAATGGCCTTGAGAGAGCGCGAGAACACGCCGCCGCCTTGCGAGATCAGCCCCTTGTTGTAATCCTGCCAGCTCGACCGCGGCAGGTTGAACATGCGCAGGCGTTCGGCGTGGCTGACGGCCGGGTCGGGCGAGGGATCGATGAAGATGTCGCGGTGATCGAAAGCCGCGACCAGCCTGGTCGCCGGCGACAGCAGCATACCATTGCCGAACACATCGCCGGACATGTCGCCCACGCCGGCGGCGGTGAACGGCATGGTCTGAATGTCGGTGCCGAGCTCGCGGAAGTGGCGCTTCACCGCCTCCCAGGCGCCGCGCGCCGTGATCCCCATCTTCTTGTGGTCATAGCCCTGGCTGCCGCCGGAGGCGAAGGCGTCGCCGAGCCAATGGTTCTTCTCGGTCGAGATCGCGTTGGCGATGTCGGAAAAGGTGGCGGTGCCCTTGTCAGCGGCGACGACGAGGTAGGGGTCGTCGCCGTCATGCCGCACGGTGGAGTCGGGCGACACGATGTCGTCACCGTCGAGATTGTCGGTGAGTTCGAGCATGGAGCGAATGAAGATGCGATAGGCTTCGGTGCCTTCGGCCATGAAGGCGTCGCGATTGGAGGGCGGCGGCAGGCGCTTGGGCACGAAGCCGCCCTTGGCGCCGACCGGCACGATCACGGCGTTCTTGACCTGCTGGGCCTTGACCAGGCCGAGGATCTCGGTGCGGAAGTCTTGCGGCCGGTCAGACCAGCGCAACCCGCCGCGCGCGACCTTGCCGAAGCGCAGATGAATACCTTCGACACGCGGCGAATAGACGAAGATCTCGTAGAGCGGCCGCGGGGCCGGCAGGTCCTCGATCTTGCGCGCGTCGAACTTGAACGAGATTACCGGACGCGGATGTCCGTCCTGGCCGATCTGCCACAGATTGGTGCGGATGGCTGCCTGCACCAGATTGGTGAAGCGGCGCAGGATGCGGTCTTCGTCGAGCGAAGCGACGGATTTGAGCTGCTCCTCGATCTCGGTGAGGAGGGTCGCCTCACGTGCCGAGCGCTCGGCGTCGGTGGCGGCGAGGCGCGGATCGAGGCGGGCCTGGAACAGCGCGACCATGCTGGCGGTGATCGCGGTGTTCCTGCGCAAGGTCTCCCACATGTAGTCCTGGCTGAACGGCGCGCGGATCTGGTGCAGGTAGCGGGAGAGCGCGCGGATGGTCGAAACCTCGCGCCAGCTCAGGGCCGTACGCAGGATGAGGGCGTTGTATCCGTCGGATTCGGCCCGATCGCCGACCACCGCCATGATCGAGGCTTCCAGACGATGGCCGAATTCCGAGCTGATCACGATCGGCTTGCCGTCGTTGGCCTCGATCGTCATGTCGTGCAGCCATACCGGCGCCGGCGCCGGCATGGCGCGAGGCACGATCTGATAGGTGCGCTCGTTGACGACGCGCAGGCCGTGATGTTCGATCACCGGCACCCGGTACGACAGCGACAGGGGCGCGCCAAGCGAGAAGACCTTGAGACCGAAGCGCGTTGGATCGTCTTCGCCCTCGATATGGTGGGCCGAAATCGCCACCGGTCGCGCCGGGGTGAGCTTTTCGATGGTGGCGATATCGGCAATCGCCTGCGAGGTGCCGAAGGCCTCGGTGTAGCCGCCAGTGAAGGCCTGGGCGTAACGGTTGGCGAGCATGCGCGCTCGCATGCCGTCGGTGGAGGCGGCGAGCGCCGCCTTCAGCTTGTCGCCCCAGGTCGCGGCGATGGTGCTGATCTCGGCTTCCAGCGCAGCGCGCTCGACGACAGGCGTTTTGCCGTCATAGCGCCCGATGATGTAGTGGACGCGCGCAAGCGATCCCTCGGGGAAGGAAGCGTACGAGGCCGCCAAGCGCCCCTTGTAGACCTGCGCCAGGAAGTCCCCGACGCGCGTGCGCACATCGGTGTCATATTTCTCGCGCGGGATGAAGACGAGGATGGAGACGAAACGGTCGAACTTGTCGGCCCGTGCCAGCGCCCGCACGCGGGGACGCTCATAGAGCGTCAGGACTTCCATGACGAAATTGTAGAGCGTTTTGGCATCGAGCTGGAAGAGCTCGTCGCGTGGATAATCTTCGAGGATATGCAGGACCGCCTTGCCTGAGTGACTGGCTGGGTCGAAGCCGGCGCGCTGCAGCACCTGTTCGACCTTGTGGCGGACATAGGGGATCTGCCGCGCCGAGCGGGTATAGGCACCCGAGGTGAACAGGCCGACGAGGCGCAACTCGCCCTCGAGCCGCCCGTCGGACGCATAGAGCTTGATGCCGACATAATCCATGCGGACACGCCGATGAACACGGCTGTTCACATTCGCCTTGACCACCATCAGAACGGTCGGCTCGCGCATGAATTCGCGGATTTCCGGCGTCATGACCACCATTTCGGCGCCGCGGCGAAGAACCTTCACATCGGGATCACGCAGGATGCCGAGGCCTTCGCCGGTGCTGATGTCGTCCGGCGCATCGGCGTCGGGCGAGAATCGATATTCGCGCAAGCCCAGGAAGGTGAAATTGTCGGCGCACAGCCATTGCAGGAACTGGTTGGCTTCGGCGACCTCGTCGATCGGCAGCGGCGGCGGATTGGAGCGGAAGGTCATGATCGCCTGCTCGACCCGGGCGCGCATGGCCCGCCAGTCGCCGACGCAGGCGCGCACGTCGTTGAGCGTCCTGGTCAGGCCCTCGATCAGTTTCTGGCGGTCGGCATCGGCGTCCAGGCGCGCGATGTGGAAATGAATCAGGCTTTCGCGTTCGCCCTTTGCTCCCTCGGGCAGCGCTTCGCCGTGGAAATGCTCCAGCTTGCCTTGGTCGTTGCGCTCCACGGCGATGATCGGGTGGGCGACCAGCGTGACCTCGATGCCCCGCTCGGCGAGCTCCGCCATGGTGGAATCGAACAGGAAGGGCATGTTGTCGTTGAGAACTTCGAGCACGGAAATCTCGCGCCCGTCGGGCATCATCGGATTGACGACACGGATGTCGGCACGGCCCGTCGTGCGTTGCTGCACATGCTCCCAGGCCTGTTCCGCCAGGAAGGCCAGGGAGGCCGCATCGTAGTTGGCGAGGTCCTCGAGATTGGTATGGCCGAACAGATGCTCGGCAAAGGATCGGGGCGCCTTGCCTGGCTGCACGTTACCCGCAGCTTCGCGGATCAGGGTCGCCCGGGCCTTGTCGTCACGCCACGACGCCATAAGGTCCTCCATTTCTCTCGCCGTCTGACCGCAGCCGCGATCGTTCGCTGGATTCTGGAGTGCATCTCTTTGGGCGCATCGCTTTGGCCGGGATTGATCGTGTACGCACAATCCTCGGTCTCGGAGCCTCAGCAGCCCTTGATGATTATGCCATCAAATCTCGAGAAACGCATCTTCAGTATGCGTTTCAGCCGGCTTCGAGAGGGCTTGACTTACTGGCAGGTAGGTTATCGGAGGTCGGGAAAAGTCACCCGCCGCGGCGAATTCGCGCAGCCTTGCTGATCGGCGAGGCCGAATCTTGCGCGGTTGATCGAGGCTCCGCCGGCGGTTGATCGAGGCCCCGCCGGTGGCAGTAAGCTCACCGGCGGTCGTAGACGATGGCAAGGGTCAGGCCGCTTTGGCTTTCGATTTCGCCACGTGGGTAGCGATCGCATCCATCAGCGGCGGCGACAGGCAATCATAGGGCTCGAGCCCGAGCTCCGTGAGGCGGGCTCTGATCCCCGCCATGTCCGACGGAGCAACGCCGGCTTCGATCACGGACGATACAAACGCGGCAAACCCTGGTGCCGCCGAACCGGCTTCCTGGAATAGTTCGGGGTGGATGAAGTCGAGGCCGTAGAACGGATGTCCCTTGTTCTCGATCCGGCCGTACATATGCGTGCCGCAGGCCTTGCAGGCGTGGCGTTGGATCGCCGCCGACGCATCGACGATTTGCAGCTTGTCGCCGTTTTCCAGCACCGACACATTCTCGCGCGGCACGACCGCCACCACCGAGAAGGTTGCCCCTGCCGGCTTCCAGCATTTGGTGCAGCCGCAGGCGTGGTTGTGGGCGACATCGCCCTTGATGCCGACCTTGACCGCCTTGTCCGAGCACTTGCAGACAAGGGTGCCGCCGGCAAAGCTGCCCGATCCCTTCTTGACGCCGCTGTCGACCGATGGGTGGATGTGAACAGTCATGGGCCTATCCTCCTTATGTTTGACGTTCTTTGGCTTTAGAAAACGACGACCGAGCGGATCGACTTGCCCTCGTGCATCAGATCGAAGCCCTTGTTGATCTCTTCCAGCGTGAGGACGTGGGTGATCATCGGGTCGATCTCGATCTTTCCGTTCATGTACCAGTCAACGATCTTCGGGACATCGGTACGGCCGCGCGCGCCGCCGAACGCAGTGCCTTTCCACACCCGGCCGGTCACCAGCTGGAACGGCCGGGTCGCGATTTCCTTGCCGGATTCCGCCACCCCGATCACGACAGAGACGCCCCAGCCGCGATGGCACGCCTCGAGCGCCTGGCGCATCACTGTCGTGTTGCCGGTGCAGTCGAAGGTGTAGTCGGCGCCGCCGTCGGTAAGCGTAACGAGATGCGCAACGATATCGCCGCCGACCTTGGTCGGGTTGACGAAATGGGTCATGCCGAAGCGGCGACCCCATGCTTCCTTGCTGTCGTTGATGTCGACTCCGATGATCTTGTCGGCGCCGACCATTTTGGCCCCCTGAATCACGTTGAGCCCGATTCCGCCAAGTCCGAACACCACCACATTGGCGCCCGGCGTGACCTTGGCGGTGTTGACCACCGCGCCGACCCCGGTCGTCACACCGCAGCCGATGTAGCAACTCTTGTCGAACGGGGCGTCTTCGCGGATCTTTGCCAGCGCAATTTCCGGCAGCACGGTAAAGTTCGAAAACGTCGAGCAGCCCATGTAGTGGAAGACGGGCTTGCCGTTGTAGCTGAACCGCGACGTGCCGTCGGGCATCACGCCCTTGCCCTGGGTGGCGCGTATCGAGGTGCAGAGGTTGGTCTTGCCGCTCAAACAGCTTTTGCACTGGCGGCATTCGGGCGTGTAAAGCGGGATCACATGGTCGCCCGGCTTCAGTGACGTGACCCCCGCGCCGACCTCGCGAACGATGCCGGCGCCCTCATGGCCGAGGATCGACGGAAAGATTCCCTCGCTGTCGAAACCGTCAAGCGTATAGGCGTCGGTGTGGCAAATCCCGGTCGCCTTGATTTCGACAAGGACCTCACCAGCCTTCGGCCCGTCGAGGTCGACCTCGACGATTTCGAGCGGCTTTTTTGCTTCGAAAGCCACAGCTGCGCGCGTCTTCATTCTCAACTCCACTTTTCGTCTTGAGGGCGCTGCAAGGACACCTGTCCCCCGCGCTCACTCCGGATGATCATTTCCTGCCCATGCAGGAATTCTCCGCCTCGGTGTAGGCGTCAGGCTTGTCTTCTTTCTTGGCAGGACGCACGCGCCCGACCGCGTCATTGGCGCGGGCGCGCAGATAGATGTAGAGGTCGTCCATGTAGCAGGCGACGTTCGGATTATCGCCGAGCGCCGGCATCACGTTCTCCTGCGACGAACTCACGTTCTTGCGGCCGCTCGCGACAACGCCGACGAAGTCTCCGTAGCTCATGGTCTTGACCGAATCGGTGAGGGCTGGGGCGTAGGTCGATCCCATCCCGTCGGGGCCATGGCAGACATGGCATTCCGAGTGATAGCGGCGGTATCCGGAGTAGGTGTACCAATCCACCGTGCCGTCAGGGGCGACCTTGAAGGTCGGAGTGCCTTCCTTGTCGAAGTACTTTCCGTCCTCGGACTTGACGGCAGTCGGATCGACCGCGTCTGCAGCGAGGGTAATTCCGCCAGATACCGCGAAGATCATTGCGGCGCCCACAAACCAGATTTTACGCAAGAGATTGTCCTCGGAATTCGTTGGGAAGTGCTCCGGCGCATGGAGCCAGTCCATGCGCCGGAACGTAGATGGTTCGGCTTACTGCGGCAGGGCGAATACGGTCAGTGATCCGCCGAGCGCCGTGTAGTTGCTCAGCGCGGCGTAGCCGCCGACCGCGCCGAGACCAGCGGTCGGATCGGTCAGACCGGCCGCAAGGCCGATGCCCGCCCAACCACCGACGCCGGACAGAACTGCGATATACTGCCGGCCGCCCTGCTCATAGGTCGTGACGTTGCCGATGATGCCGGACGGGGTCCTGAACTTGTAGAGTTCCTTGCCCGTCTTGGCATCGACTGCCTTGAGGTAGCCTTCGAGCGTTCCGTAGAACACCACGCCGCCGGCGGTGGCGAGCGCACCGGACCACACCGAGAACTGCTCCTTGTTCGACCACACGATCTTGCCGGTCTTGTTGTCCCAGGCAATGAAGTTGCCCATGTGGGATTCGCCGGGGGGCGGGTACATCGAAAGCGTCGCCCCGACATAGGGCTGGCCTGCGGTGTAGCTCACCTTGAACGGCTCATAGTCCATGCAGACGTGGTTGGTCGGCACATAGAACAGCTGGGTATCCGGCGAGTAGGCTGCCGGCTGCTCGTCCTTGGTGCCGAGCGCGGCCGGGCAGATGCCCTTGGTATTCTTGTCCTCGCCGGTCTGTTCTGTCGAATATTGGGCGACGACCTTGGGACGGCCGTAGGTCGGCGAGCTCTTGTTCATGTCGACGCCGGTGGTCCAGTTGACCTTCGGGTCGTACTTTTCGGCTACCAGCAACTCACCGTTGACCCGGTCCATCGTATAGGCGAGCCCGTTGCGGTCGAAATGGGTGAGAAGCTTGCGCTCCGTGCCATTGATCTGCTGATCGCTCAGGATCATTTCGTTGACGCCGTCATAGTCCCATTCGTCATGGGGCGTCATCTGATAGACCCAGCGGGCCATCCCGGTGTCGGCATTGCGGGCAAAAATGGTCATCGACCACTTGTTGTCGCCCGGGCGCTGCTTCGGGTTCCAGGTCGAGGGATTTCCCGAGCCGTAGTAGACCATGTTGAGCGCGGGGTCATAGGACAGCCAGCCCCATGTGCAGCCGCCACCGATCTTCCACTGGTCGCCCTGCCAGGTCTTGATGCTGGAATCCTTGCCGATCGGCTTGCCGAGATCGGTCGTCTTCTCGGGGTCGACCAGGAGCTGATCGTCCGGCCCTTCGGAGTACGCCCGCCACACCTGCTTGCCTGACTTGATGTCGTAGGCGGTGACGTGACACTGCACGCCGAACTCGCCGCCGGAAATGCCAATCAGGACCTTGTCCTTGATGACGAGGGGTGCGGAAGTGCCGGTAGCGCCCTTGCCGGGATCGCCGTTCTTTACCGACCACTCAACCTTGCCGGTCTTGGCATCGAGAGCGACCAGCGTGGTGTCGGCCTGGTGCAGGAAGATCTTGCCGTCGCCATAGGCCACGCCACGGTTGACGGTGTCGCAGCACATCACCGGAATGACGTTCGGATCCTGCTTCGGCTCGTACTTCCAGACGATCTGTTGGTCCTTGGATAGGTCAAGGGCATAGACCTTGTTTGGGAACGGCGTGTGGACATACATCATGTTGCCGATGATGAGCGGTCCGCCTTCGTGGCCACGCAGCACGCCGGTCGAGAAGGTCCAGGCGACCTGGAGCTTGCCGACATTGGCCGCCGTGATCTGGTTGAGTTTCGAGTAGCGCGTATTGGCGTAGTCGCCTGCCGGCATCACCCAATCCTTCGGGTTCTGCGACATTTTGATCAATTCCTCGTTGGCTACGGCGCTGCCCACGGCGAACGCCGCCATGGAACCAAGACAAGTTGCAACTAGCAGTCTGCGCATTGCGTCCTCCCACTGATGAAGCCCAGGTACCGCCGAGGCGGCCCACTTTTTCGATTTTGTCCCGTATCTTTATCCCGTTCGGGAATGGGAAACTTGCCCAAGAGGGAAGGGCATTTGCTCCAAAGCGAACCTTGGCGAGATTTCTGTTTTCCTGCCGAATCGCTGTGGGGGTTGCCACACATAAGGCAGCGGTTTGGGCAGCCACTGTGCGGCGCACTACGACGGATGTCGCACGATCGAGGCGAACCTTCCCCTTGACGGCGCAGAAACTAAGTCGGAGGATTGTCAAGTGGATGCCGGGACATACGTTGCTTAGGCAACAACGACCGTTCTAAATTGAGGTAAATCAAACTTCACCGTGACCGAGTCTTCCGCGGCAACAGTTACGTTTCTCGAATCGGTGGCTGGAAATGGTTGATACGGTCCACTCGCTTACCACTTCGGGATTGTCGCCGAAGAAGCAGATCCAGTGCTGGTCGGATGCACTGACGGATCTTTGTGGCCAATTTGACATAGATCCGTTGAAGGCTTCGTCGCTCGAAGCGCGTGTCAATTACACGACGGTCTCAAAGCTGAAGCTCTGTCAGATCGAGGTCAGCCAGCATCGCATCGCGCACACCGTGTCCCGTTCAAAAGCCAGCGAGCATCCCTACGTCAAGATATTGTTTCAGACGCACGGCGTTTCCTATTTCGAGCAGGAGGGCCGGCGCATCGAGCTGATGCCCGGCGATTGTCTTGCCTACGATGTATCCTGTCCGCATACGATCGTCAGTCCGGCGCTGACGCGGCATGAAGTCGTCATTGTGCCGAAGGCGCTGCTGCAGGAGCGCGGCTTCCATACAGCGCGGATGTCGGCGTGCAAGCTCTCGGCGCGCACCGGCACCGGCCGCATTGCCTATGACTTCGTTCATGCCGCATTTGACCAGGCTGCGAGACTGTCACCGAACAACGCGGTCGTCGTCGCCGATTCGCTGATCGATCTGTTGCTGTTGCCGCTGCGCGAGGCGGACGCGAGTTTCGATCGCGGCGGCCCCGAGGCGATGTATATTCGCGCCCAGGCCTTCATCCGCGAACATCTGCGCGATCCTGATCTGTGCATCGATCAGATTTCCGCGGCGCTGGGCTGCACCAAGCGTTATCTGCACATGCTGTTCAGCGACCGGGGCATGACCGTCAGCGACTATATCTGGCAGGCACGGTTGCAGAACTGCCGCCACGAACTGGAGACGCACGGCGGCAAGACCGTCACGGATGTTGCATTTTCATGGGGCTTTTCGAGTTCTTCCCACTTCAGCCGGGTCTTCCGCAGGTATTTCGGCATTGTTCCGTCTTCGATCCAAAAGGCGCAGCACAGCAGCCCGGCTCCAGACGCTTCCTAGGCGCCCTCGCTTAACCCCGCATCGGTCACGTGTTCTGCCACGTCCAGACGGCGGCGTGTGAGCGCTTGATCAACCCATCGGAACATGCGGGCAGACGCTTGGCCGTGGCTGCGACCCACGCTTGTCGATCGGCACATTGCAATTGTCGATCCGCTGCTCATCCATCCATTTCCTGCCGAGACGCTCCTTGCCGGTCAGTGCGCAGGCGGGTTTGCTGAATCCGATGTCGGCTGCCCGAGTCGCGAATTGTCCTGGGCGTCGGCCGCTGGCCCTGGGCAGACGGCGAGAAAGATCGCGAGCGTTCCGCAGATCAATGGTCGCATGTGAAATCGCCTCGCAATTTGTTGGCACTGATCGGAACATGAGGTGCGCCCGATTAAACAATAGCGAGATTCGACCCGCCACCCGGAACCCGTGGCCTTCGAACCGGTTGCTCCTCCGTCCTGACGTGCCGGGGCGCGCGGCAGGTCCAAGGAGGATCAGATGAACACGAAACGACTCATTCTCGCGGCTTGCTCGATCGCTGTTTTGAGCATCAGCACCGCAATGGCAGGCCCGTGCGACACCACCGGTCGCGCTGCAAATCTGAAGGACGCGGGTTCCGGACCCGCATCGGTTGGCAGTGGCCAGACCACCGGCAAGGCTTCCGACACCAGGGAACACGCGGCAACCAGCACGATGAATCGTGCAACCGACGATGTTGCAGCGTCTTCGCAGGACACACAAAAGCAGATGCAAGGTCAGCCGACGGCCGCGCAGGAGGCCCAAGGCGCCAAGACTGACGGCCAGACCGCGAAAGCCGATGAGGACTGCTAAACGCGCCGACGGCTGAAACATGCGCCGCATTGAACAGCCTTCAGGGCCCGTCCTTCGGTGGAAGAATCGGAGCGGGCAGCGGTGCGAATTCGATATTGCCGGCTTCACCGGTCAGGAACGATAGATCGAGCGGACCGCCGCTCATCGGATCGCCGCCCGGTGCAGCCGTCGGGCGAAGCATCGAGACATCGGCGGGACCTTCCGGCGCGGGTCGCCCATTGCCGGATCCATAATCGGCCGCGCGTCCGCCCTGCGGATGGCCTTTCATGATCTCGTCGCGCGCCGCGGTTACCTTGTGCGCGAGTGCCGCGGAATAGGGCAGGCGATGGGCCCGCGGCTGACCGTTCGGAAGATTGGCGGCATCGAGTTCCTCGACCCAGATATGCACCGCACCGGGATCGCGATCGAGCGGGTTCGGCTCGACAACCCGCGCCCACAACAACTGGAACTGCGACGGCAGCGGTGCGGGCGCCGACCAGCCGGCCAAGCCTTCGATGCGGAAGAACGCCACGCAGTAGTAGACGCTGGTGACAAGCACGGCCGCTGCCTTGAGCTGCCAGGATACGCGGGCGCGCAGCACAAAGATCAGCAATAACGCCGCCAGCAGCGCGTAGGCGATCGACAGACCCAGGATTTCCTTCTGCAATTCCATGGTCAGCCACTCTTGCTGAGCCGGTTGCGCAGCGTCTGCAGCAGCGATTTCTCGTGATGGTTGACATCGACGATGCTGCCGCTGGCGTCGATCGAAAAGCGGACGGCGGTGCGTTCGGTGCCCGCGCTTTGCATCATCATCTTGTCGTAGTGGACGACCTGAACCGTTGGATTGAGCTTCTCGACCTTCACCGAGACCGGCACGGGTTCGCGGCCCATCGCGATAAAATGATAGATATTCACGGTGTATTCGCCGGCGACGATGCCGCGGATGCTGACCGTCTCCTGGCGGATCGGCGACAGGACCTTGCGGCCGTTGACCAGAATGAAATCGTTGGCGCCGCCACGATCGTCGCGGTCGAGCAGCATGAATCCAGCCTCGCGCCGCCGATACCAGACCATATTGCCAAGCGGGTCCTGAACGAACATGTCGAAGTCATCAGGATGCTGGTCGGGCCAGGCCATCGTGACGAGGAATTCCGCCTTGCTGTCGATCTTGCCATCCTTTGCCTCGGGCGCGATGGCCAGCAATGCGACGAAGAACAGGAAGGCAAGGACCTGCAGCGCCTTGAACAGCATGACCGCGAACGGATCGAATGGTTCCTCCTGCGGCATGAGGTCATATTCGTCGATCATTCCGCGGCCTCAGGCCTGTTCTCCAGGATCGAAACCACGCGGACTTCCGTCAGCCCGACGGCGAATGCAAACAGCTTCGCGGTCGCGTCGTCGAGCATGTAGTACTGGATCCTGACGAGGATGGAACCGACGAGACCGGCGAGCGTCGTGTACATGGCGACCGCCATGCCGTCGCTCATCAAATTCATCGAAGACCTGACCGTGCTGCGGTCGCTGGGATCTAACCCCGCAATTGGCGCCAGCATCATGATGAATCCGATGATCGTGCCGAGCAGGCCCAGCTTCATCAGCGTGTCACTGGCGAAGGCGCCAAACTGGTTGGAGCCGCGTAGCCGGCTGGCCAGTCCGCGCAGCAGCAGCGTCTGATCGAGCTTGCGGGATCCCTGCAGGCGTGCCTTGACGGCAAGGTCACGAATGTGGGCCGCGACCAGGCCGGTTGGAAGCAGGCCGGCGCCTTCGACGACGACGGCGTCGCCGTCAAGATCAAGGCGACCCGATCCAGATGCGATCAACGCGCCGGTGCGGCGCGCCGCATCGCCCTCGCGCGCAATCACGATCGTGCGCCACAGGCAATGCAGCGACGTCGCAACATAGAGCAGCGCGATGATCGGCGAGAGATAGGTGCGATCGCCAGCGATCATCTGCCGAATGAGGCCGAAGCGCCACAACAGAAAGAACGCAAAAATCCACAGCCCGGTGAAGACCAGCCATCGCAACAGAGGCCCGCGGTCACCAAAAGAATCAAGATCGCCACTCGCCGTTGGCATCCGGACACCTCGACCCAAGAACCTGGACCCAAGAACCTCGACCCAAGAGAACACCAGCCTTCCACATGTCGCATGGGCAGGCAAACCGAATTCGTCAAGTGGTGTTCAAGCTTCCGTTGGGCACGAGGTCTTTCACGGCCCGTGCGCTATTGCGCTCATGTCGCGTAGCGAGCCGGTGTTCCGTATTTGCCTAGGAGCGAAGTGACTTTGTCCGAGAGGGAAATATTGGCGCCAGGTGCGGCACTCCCGCGTTGTGCGTCGATGTTCCGTACTTGCGCTGCGTCCGGGGCCGCCCTAGGTTCTGCTCCGGCGTGAACGTCGCGCCAAACTAGTTGGGAGGACCCCGAATGACTTGGAAGACTCCGAAAATTGTCGAAGTGTCGGTGGGCATGGAAATCAACATGTACGCCTGCGCATCGCGCAAATAGACTGCACCGAAACGATCTGCCCGGCTCTGGCTGCATTCTGTTGCTCGAGCCGTGGCAGGCGTCCGGTTCAAGATCTGGTCCGGCTCGAGATTTAGTCCGGCGCGAGAATTAGTCCGGTTCAGTATCTCAGAACATCGCCTCGCGAAATTACGCAGCACCCAGCTCCCTTTGCATTGATCGGCTTGCGTCAGGCTTCCTGCAGAAGAAGCTTGCCATTTGATCTTCCCTGACGGGGGCGCCCTCGCGCCGGCACCGGGTGCCATGATCCGGAATTCTGGGATTACGCCTTTCGATTCCTTGGCCGCCGCCATCTGCGCCATGCTAGGGTGCCGGCAGTGACGCCTCGTTCATTCCCGTCGTTTTCATTCCTGTGGCTCGTGGATGCCAATTCGTTCGAACACCTGCCGGGCGGTATTCGTCTGTCTCGCCGTGCTGCTTCCGGGTGCCGTTTGCGCGGAGGGCATTGATACCGAGCATCTGTTCGGCTTCATGATCGGCACGGATATCGGCACTGTCGGCGAGCGCGAGCTGCAGAGCGAGACCACCGGACGATTTTCCAAGAATGGCGGAAAGTATCGCGCGATCGGGCAGGAATTCGAATTGGAGTTCGTGCCTGCCCAAAATGTTCGGGTGGAGTTGGGAACCAGCTTTGCGTCCCATTACATCCGCGGCGTTCCAGGCCTGGAGGATCGGCGCCAATTGTCGTGGGAAGGCGTCTCCTTGGACCTGCGCTACCGGTTTCTCGATCGAGACGCGGCGCCCTTTGGCTTTACCGTCGCGGTAGAAGGCCACGGCAGTCGCATTGACGAGACCACGGCGGCGGCGGTGCGAAGTTATGGGGCGGGGATAGCGCTGGCGTTCGACCGCGAAGTAATTCCGAACGTCGCCGTCGCTGCACTCAATCTGATCTACCAGCCGGAATGGACGCGCGTTGTCGGCACCGGAGCCGCGGACCAGGAATCAACCATCGGCGCTGCGCTCGCCTTGATGGTGCAAACACGTCCGGGCTTCTTTCTCGGCGGCGAAGCCCGCTACCTCAGGCAGTATGAAGGGATCGGGTTGAAGGAATTCGAAAGCCAGGCGCTGTTTGTCGGGCCCACCGCCTATTTTCAATTGTCGCCGCGCTCACGATTGACCGCGGCCTGGAGCATTCAGGCATGGGGGCGTCCGGCCGGATCGAATGCGGCGCTCGATCTCGTCAACTTCGAACGCCATCACGCGCGGCTGATTTTCGGCGTTAACTTTTGAGCCTGTGCGGCTGACTCGAGGTCGCCGGGAACCGGATTTTCACGGTGTGGTGAAACTTTGCTCTGCCTGATACGTAGCTGTTTGTGTTATCTATTCAACGCACTAGCTCTGGGATCTCAGGCATGAATGCGATCGACCTGGTACTGACCGTGTGTGCCGTGCTGTCGCCGGCCACCTGCGAAGAGCGGCATCTGGTGTTTTCATCGGATGTTTCTCCGCGGCAATGCGTCATGGCTGCGCAACCCTATATCGCGCAATGGGTCGGCGAGCATCCGAAATGGACCGCGGTCAAGTGGCGCTGCGAATATCCGCACCACAACGACCGGGCGGACAAGGGCGAAGTGACGCCCGCAGGCTGAAGCCATCCTGTCAGGCCGCAAGGGCTACTTGTTGCAGTCCTTTAGATCCTTGTCGGCAATCGAAAATACGGCATCCGCCTTGATCTCGATGTCCCTCACAAGGCACTGCCGCGCGTCGGGATAACTTACCTTGGCATCGTATTGTCCCGGCTCCACGCCCGTGATGCGAAGGCGTTCGTCGTGGTCGACCTCCTTGTCCTTGTCGTTCAGGGTCAGGTTAGGTCCCCAAGTGTCTTTCCCGACCGGCGACAGCTGGAAACCCGATATTGTCGAGGTGGTCAGGTTCCAGAGCCGGATGCCCTTGCCCTTGCTCTGCGCGGCGAGTTCGCCGGCGCCCGCCAACAACAGCACGACCAAGGCCAGTATCCATCGCATTATGAGATCCTCCCGCGGCAAGCCTCAAGCGCTTCCTACCTTATCAGACGTTTCCGGTTTTTCGCCGTCTCGAAAGTTTTTGGTGCTTTTCAATCTCGCTGAATCACATCGAGCAACTATGAGGCATCCCGCCCGGTGAGACCGCCGTTGATCCGCTGCATGATGTCCGACTTGATCGCCGCGATCTCGGCGTCGCCCCGCGCGCGACGCGGCGTGCGGATGGGCAGATCGGCGACAACCCGGGCCGGGCGCGGCGACAGCAGAAACAAGCGGTCGCCGAGGCGGGCCGCATCGTCCACGTCATGGGTCACCAGCAGCGTCATCACGGAACGGCCGTCGACCAGCATGGCAATCTGATCGCGCAGGCGCGCGGCGAGGGCGCCATCGAGCGAGGCCAGCGGCTCGTCGAGAATGAGGAAATCCGGCTCGATGGCGAACGCGCGCGCGAGCGCGACGCGCCGGGCAAGGCCGAGCGATAATTCGCCGGGAAAATGCTTGCGATGCTCGTTCAGCTCCAGAATTTCGAACAGCGCCGAAAGCTTCGTTTCGTCGGCCAGGGGTGCGACAAGCCGCACGTTTTCCTCGACCGATCGCCACGGCAGCAGCCGCGGTTCCTGGAATACGATGCCGATGCGCGCGCCGGCCGGACGCACCACGCGTCCCTGAAAGTCGTGGTCGAGGCCGGCGAGAATCCTCAGCATGGTACTCTTGCCGCAGCCGGATGGACCGACCAAAACGCCGACCTCTCCGGCATCGAGCGCAAAGGCCACGCCGGCGATCACGTCGTGCTGTTCGCCCGCCGCGTTCCTGAACTTCTTGCTGGCTATATCGACGTCAAGCCGCACGGGGGCGCCACCGGGATAGCCGGGCCTCAAATGGCTGCACCAACACGGTTTCGATGACGAGCACGACCGCCGCGAAGCTCAGTGAGTAGGCGAGCAAAAGCGGGATGTCGAACAATTGGAACGCCACGCCAATCTCGAAGCCAACGCCGTTCGGGCGTCCAAGCAGTTCCGCAACTAGGACGATCTTCCAGACCAGAGAAAGGCCCGATCGCGCAGCGGCCGCGATATAGGGCGCCAGTTGCGGCAATATGACGTGCCGGAACGTCCTTGAGCGCGGCAATGCAAATACTGTCGCCATTTCGTCGAGCGCCGCGTCGAGTGCCCGCGCGCCCTCGCGTAACGTCACGACGGCGGTCGGCAGCTTGTTGATGGCAATTGCCGCAATGGCGGCGATTTCCGTCAATCCGGCCCAGATATAGGCGAGCACGATGACCACGAGCGCGGGTAGATTGAGCAGCAGGATCAGCCAGGGGTCGCCCAGCCGGTCGGCAAGCCGCACTCGGCCCATCAGGTAGCCGATGGCGGAACCCAGCGACATCGCCAGAGTGAAGGCGAGCGCCACGCGCGCCAATGTCACGCCGAGATTGAGGAACAAGTCACCCGACTTCGCTTCCGCAAGCATGGCCGCGAGGACGGTGGGCGGAGGCGGCAGCTTCGCGTCGCCGGCGAGCAACGAGGCGATCCACCAGGTCGCGAAGAACACGGCGAATGACAGCAGACGCGGCACCTCAGTCTCCCGGAATCGCGTGATAGAATGTGCCGGAAGCAAGCTCTGGCGCAGCCCCGACGAGTTCGCGGCCACCGATGTCTGCCAATACGCGATAGAGGGTGCGCGCGTCGGCCTCCTCGTCGGCAATCGGGCGACGTGGAATTCCCTCCCGATAGCGATCGCGATAGACGCGGAGCGTTGCGGCATCGCCGGCGCCGGTCAGCGGCGCAATTGTCTCCCATTCGGCATCCGAGGTCGACAGGATCTCCTTCGCCATGCGGGTCATGGCGATAAAGCGGGCCACTTTGTCCTGGTTGGCGTTTGCCCATGCTTCGTCGAAGACGTAGCCGATCATCGCGGTGCGGCCCGTGGCGCCAAGCTTCGGCAGCAGATCCTCGACGCCGGCGACGCGGCGGAAGCCTTTCGCTTCCAGCACGGCGCAGAAATTCCAGTAGTTCATGGTGGCGTCCATTTCCCCGCTGAGCGTCTTTGCCGTCAGCAGCGGCGGCGCGCCGTAAGCGATGGTCGCCTCCGACTTCAGGTCGATGCCGCCCTGTTTCAGCCACGCTTGCAACAGCAGCCAGTTCTTGTCGATCGGGCCGCCGGCAACGGCGAGCTTGCGGCCCTTGAGGTCGGCCAAGGTCTGGATCGGCGACGCGGCCGGCACCATGACGGCGCCGAGCGCGCTTGAATAGGGATAGAATGTCAGCTTGGCGCCAAGTGTACGTTCGCGCGATACCCACAACCAGTCGGAGACGATGATATCGGCGTTGCCGGCGCGTAGCGCGATCTTGCCTGCCTCCGGGCTCGCGAGTTCGACAACCCCCACCGAGAGGTTGGCCTGCTTGTCGAGACCATGGGCGCGGATCACGGCAAGTTCCCAGGCGAATGTTCCGGTTTTTTGCACCGCAACCCGCACGGTCTCAGCGCTGTAGCATGCACCGACCTGCGCAAAGGCCAAAATAACCGCAGCCAGCAGCATGCGAATGCAAATTGTCATGGTGAGCCGTTTCCGCGCGCATCTTTTCTTGAGGACTGTCATAGCATAGCTTCCACGCTTCGTAGCGGGAGGAAGATCATGGCAGCTGTCGGATCGGTACGACGTATTGTCGCCGCGTTGTCAGCGTTGACGGCGATGGCAACGATGGGGCGGGCCGCAGACATCAACGACTATCCGACCTCGGCGCGCGCCGAATACGTCTTTGGTTGTCTCAAGGCGAATGGCGAGACGCGGCAGGCGATCGAACAATGCTCCTGCTCGATCGATATCATCGCATCGATCATCCCTTACGAGCGCTATGTCTCGGCGGAAACCGTCCTCAGCATGGCGCAGCACCGGGGCAATCTGGGCGGGCAGTTCCGCACTTCAGAGCAGGCGGCGAGCGCGCTCAATGATCTCAGGCGCGCACAGGCCGAAGCGGAGGTGCGATGTTTCTAGACGTGGTCGCGATGTGCTGGCGGGATCGCCGCGTCGCGTCAAGTGCCTGAATCGTCGACCTTCCATTCCTTCTGGAAGACGTGGCCTTCGGTATCCCTGGCTTCGGCCCGGAACCGCTTGGCGCCATTCGAAACATAGGTAAAGCGGATATTGGGGTCTTCCGAAATCGAGATGCCGCCTTCCATCGCCAGCACCAGACTATCGTCCTGCCACAGCCGCAACTGGTCGACGAAGAAGGCCGGGATGTAGAGCTGGGTCACCTGATCCATCTGCAGGCCGGAATGGCTGGGATGACCGATCATGATCTGCGCCTCGCGGGTGGCGCTGGCGGGACCCTGGCCAAGCCCTTGACTAGCAGGTCCTTCACCGGCACGCGCGAACTGCCGGTATCGCATCTGTCCCAGGCGGCCCTTGGCTTCGTCGGCGACTTTGGTGGCCGGTGCGGAGCAGCCGCCGGAGGCCTTCACGTAGGTCTTCGTCATATAGAGCTTGCCGTCGCTCAGTTCGGCCACGGCATGAACATCGGTGTAGTTGTTGACGCGCACACGCGTCGAGATTTCCGTCACATTGGCGTCCGGTCCCAGTTCGAACTTTGCCGCCATCGGCGCCGGATTCTGGTCGATCACCAGCGTGATCCTCACGACGCGGCGGCTGTCGCCAGGCGGGAGCTTGGTGCGCAGGGTGACGGGAACGATCGCCGCATCCTCGGCGCGGTACGGCATCTCGATGGCGATCACGTCTGCGCCGTCGTTCATCGGGCGATTGTTGAAGATGTCCTGGACCAGTCCGGGCCACGGATCGTTGGCCGCAGGCGCAACGCGCGCGTCGACGAGCATGACGCTCAGGAGGCTGGCGATGCAGAGCAGGTGAAAACGACGTCCGGGCATGGCGGCACCCCTTCGCTGGGATGGAACGTAGCGCCGCCAGTATACGTCATCGGGCAGGCTATTCCCATTCAATTTCCGAAAATGCAGTTGTTGCATTGCGTGCATTGTAGTCGTCGAACAGTTGCCATCGCGGTCGTTCGCTGGCCGCGGCGGTGTCGGCGGCGACCGTGATCGGAGCGCCACGGGCGACCAGCTTGCGAACATCCGCCGCCAGCGTTTCCAGGTAGCGGCGTTGGTCGGCGAGGGCGCCCGGCCATTCGCTCACAGGTCCGTGACCGGGAATCACGCGTTGCGCGGAAAGCGCGCCGAGTTCGTCGATCACGGCGAGCCATCCGCGAATACTGCCGTCCAGCACCGGAATGTGGCCAATGAACAGCAGGTCGCCGGCGAACAGGGTTTTGGTCCGCTCGTCGAGCACGGTGACGTCGTTGTCGCTGTGCGCGGCCGGCCACGACTTCAAGGTCAAAATCCGCGCCCCGAGATCGAGCTTGACGGTGCCGTCGACGAGGAGCGTGGGCGGTATCATGCGCACCCCATCCAGGGACTGCGCACCCATGATCCGGCGAAATGCATCGAGATAGAATGCTCCCCGCGCCGCCAGCGCGCGCGGCAGGTTCCGATGACCGACGAACTCGGTTCCATCGCCTGCGAACGCGGCGCCGCCAAAAACATGATCAGGATGGCCGTGTGTGTAGATGACATAGCGGATCGGTTTACCGGTTCGTGCACGGATCGCCGTGAGCAGCCGCTGACCCTCGCGAACGCTTCCCCCGGTGTCGATCACCGCCACCGCGCTCTCCCCGATGATGAATCCTATGTTCGCGGTCGCGCCGTCGTTCTCGCCCGTCATCAGCGCGGTCTGGCCCTGGTGCACAAATATTCCGGGAGCGACTTCGCTCACAGGCAATTCTTGCTGCTGGGCTTGCGCTAGGGTGGACGTCGCGAAAACCACGAGTAAGGCAAGAATCGAAACGCCATGAGTCATGTTTCTGCCTCAGTCTCGTCCGGAAGCGATTTCGATCGCCTGGGGTTCCGTCGAGTTGGTTTTGCGTCGCAGCATGCAACGCAAATCCAGCACGGGGATATTCCTGTTGCACGCTCTGGCACGCTGAGCAATTGATGGATAGCGGGCGTTCGATCAAGAAGGGAATGCATGATGACAGATTGGGGACAACGCCGCCGCTTGCTGGTCTCGCTCCTGGCGATCACAGCAATATTCGCCGGTCGCGACATCGCCGGAGCCCAGACCAACGACAGCACCGACCTGTCCATCGAGCTCATCGATCCCAAGGTGCTGAGGGTGTGCGCTGATCCGCGCAATTTGCCGTTCTCGAACGACAGGGGGGAGGGGATCGAAAACAAGCTCGGCGAGCTGTTCGCCGAAAAGCTGCAGAAAAAGCTGGACTATGCTTACTATCCGCAAGCGGCTGGCTTTGTCCGGATGACGCTTGCCGCTCATCGTTGCGACGTCATCATGGGCTATCCGCAAGGCGACGACCTGGTGCAGGGCACCAATCCCTACTACCGGACCGCTTACGCGCTGGTGGTCAGGCAGGGCAGCGGCCTTGACGAGGTCGCGACGCTGGCGGACGCGCGTCTGAAAGGCAAGCATATCGGCATCGTTGCCGGCACGCCGCCCGCCACCAACATGACCGCCAATGGTCTGATGGCCGAAGCCAAGTCCTATCCGCTGATGGTCGATACGCGGATCGATTCATCGGCGGAAGTCATGATCAGGGATCTGACGTCGGGGAAGATCGACGCCGCCATTCTGTGGGGACCGCTCGCCGGTTATTATGCCGGGAAGGCGAACCCGCCGCTTCATGTCACGCCGCTCGTCAAGGAAACCACGGGACCTCGGCTCGTCTATCGCATCGGCATGGGCGTCCGGCCGGCCGACCAGAACTGGAAGCGGATGCTCAATCGTCTGATCCAGGAGAACCAGCCGGCCATCAACAGGATACTGCTCGACTTCGGCGTTCCCTTGCTCGACGAGAATGACCGGCCGATCGGCGCGGAGACGGCGAAAAAGTCGCCGTGATACGAAGGCTGGCGTGCGTGGTCGTTGCGACCCTTGCCCTCGCAGCCAACGTTCTCGCGCAGCAGAATGTGCCGGAGCCGGACGGCTACCGCACGGATAATTATCGCGCGGCTGTTCCTGCGTCCCTCGCCGGCGTACGCGTCCTTACGACGGCAGAGGCCGAAGCGATTTGGCGCGCCGGCGGCGGTGTTTTTATCGATGTGCTGCCGCGTGCGCCGAAGCCGCCAAATCTTCCCGCCGGCACGGTCTGGCGTGACAAGCCGCGGCTCAACATCCCCGGCAGCATCTGGTTGCCCGATACGGGGTACGGCAAACTGGCAGAGCCAACCGAGGCCTATCTGCGGCGCGGGCTCGAGCGGGTGTCTCATGGCAACAAGGCCGCGCTGCTGGTGATCTACTGTCAGGAAAATTGCTGGATGTCGTGGAACGCTGCGAAACGGGTCCTGTCCTACGGCTATCCCAATGTGGCCTGGTACCCGGACGGAACCGAAGGATGGGAGAACGCCAACCTGCCAGTCGTTGAATCACAGCCTGAGCCCAGAACGGATGAGAATGGGAGCAGATGAGGGGCTTGCGACAAAATTGCAAAAACAACCCCATGCAAAGTAGAATCGGCCACCCATTCGCTACTCGATTTCCTGCTGGATCATGCGGCCGAGCGCGAACAGTCGCTGGTCGATCGCGGTGGGCACCTCGCAGACGAATTTGACCACCCGCTGCCGGTCTTCAAAGATCCGGGTTTGCCAGACCATTTGATTGCTGAGGTCGTCGATCTTGGCTTGATCGGGCGCGGACGCACCCTGCAGGGCATGCAATGCGGACACATCGGACCGGATCTTGTCCGCGGCCTCGCGCTGCTTGCGGGTGATCCGCTCCAACCCGTTCATGACCGATGCGCGCTGCGCGTTGAGGCTGTCGAACAGGCCGGCGAACAAGAGCTTGCCTGCCGTGGCCTTGTCGGTGGCCGGGCTGCCAAGGAATTCCGAGATCAGCTTCTGGGCCTCGTCGAGGGAAGTCCGTCTTGCGGCCAGCCTCGACACCAGCGGGCTTACCTTGGCATCGTCCCTCCATTTGTCCTTGATGTCGTCGAGCGGCGGACCGGCCCACACCGCGGTGAGCGAGATTTCCGGGACCTTGGCCTGGGTGCACGGCCAGTCCGGATAGCGCGGATCGGCGGCAAAGCCGGCCTCGGTCGATGCTGCGACAAGGAAGAGCGTCCCGATTGCGATCTGCCATCTCATGCTTCGCCTCCGGCGGGCCCGCGGCGAACCAGGCCGCGCGATGGATCATAGGCGCATATCGCACCGATCATGAAAGCCGTTGTGCAGCAAACGACGACGGCCAGTGAAGTCCAGTTCATCTGTCCATACAGCGCAAAGCGTATCAGTTCGACGGCGTGCGTAAACGGATTGAACAGGCAGACATAGTAGAGCAAGGGGCTTCCCTCCTGCACCCGCCACAGCGGATAGAGCGCCGATGAAGCAAAGAACATCGGGAAAATCACAAAGTTCATCACGCCGGCAAAATTCTCGAGCTGCTTGATGCCGGAGGAGATCAGCATGCCGAGTGCGCCGAGCATCAAGCCCGAAACGATCAGCGCCGGCAGCACCGTGAGATAGCCGATTGGCGGCGGCGCGATATCCCAGAACCACGCGATCAACAGGAAGGCGTAGACCTGGAGCAGCGAGACCGCGGTTCCCGCAACGAGCTTGCAGAACAGCAAATACCAGCGCGGCAGAGGGCTCACCAGCAGGGTGCGCATATTGCCCATCTCGCGATCGTAGACCATCGAGAGCGACGACTGCATGCCGTTGAAGAGCTGGATCATCGCCATCAATCCCGGCGCGATATAGACCTCATAGAGAATGTAGGTTTCATATGGCGGGATGATGGAGATGCCGAGCACCTGGCGAAAGCCGGCGGCGAAGATGAACAGCCACACCAGCGGCCTGACCAGCGCCGAGACAAAACGTTCGCGCTGGTGCACGAAGCGCAGCGCCTCGCGCCACACGATGCCGTTCAGGCAGGTGACATATTGCGCGAGCGAGAAGCCGCCGTGGTGTCGGCTGACGGTCGTGGAGCTCATGGCGCGGGGCTCCCGGGATCCACCGCAGCGCCGGTCAGGCGCATGAATGCGGAATTGATGTCACGGGCTCCGGCGTCGGCGATGATATTCTCGACCGGGCCATGCGCAAGAACCCGGCCCTGATGCAGGACCACGAGATCGTCGCCGGGCACGATCTCGTCGAACAGATGGGTGGCCCACAGCACGCCGATATCCTGCTCGGTCACGAGCTGCCGGACGTGGCCGAGGATGTCGGCACGGGCTTTGACGTCGAGCCCGACGGTCGCTTCGTCAAGCAGCAGCAGGCGCGGGCGATGCAGCAAGGCGCGCGCGATTTCCAGCCGCCGCATCTGGCCGCCCGAGAGGTCGCGTACCTTGCTGCCGGCGCGGTCGGCAAGCCCGATACGCGTCAGCACTTCGTCGCTGCGCAGGCGTGCCTCGCGCTTGCCGATGCCATGCAGGGCGGCGTGATAGAGCAGGTTTTGCGTCACCGAGAGATCGAGATCGAGCGTGCGTGACTGGAACACCACGCCGAGCAGCCGCAGCGCTTCGCCTGGCGCAAGGCTGATGTCGTGGCCGAAAATGCCGATGCGTCCAGCCTGGGTTCCGAACAGCCGCGTGATCAGCGCGAACAACGTGCTCTTGCCGGCGCCATTGAGGCCAAGCAGCGCCGTGAAGCTTGCCGGCGCAACCGCGAAGCTGACGTCGATCAAGGCGCGCCTTGTGCCGTAGGAATGGCTGATGCCTTCGATCGACAATGCGGGCGTAGGCGCAGGATTGCCCCGGGGACGCGGGTCCGGCGATGCGGGTCCTGTACTGTGTGCGTCGATCGCTGTCATGGCTGAGCAAACGTAATCCCCCAGGGCAGCTCGCCGACCTGGATTGTCTTGATCACTTTCTGCGCTGACACGTCGATGACAGAGACGTCGTTGGATACGCCGTTGGTCACCAGCAGATATTTTTCGTCCGGGGTGAAGGCCATGTGCCAGACCCGTTGACCGACCAGAAGATATTTCGTGACCTTGTGCGTGGTGGCGTCGACGACGGCAACGCGGTTGGCGGGGCCGAGCGCAACGAAGCCGGTCTTGCCGTCCTTGGTGATCGCGATGCCGACCGGCTGGATCGCCTCGCGCCGCAGGCCGGGAATGTTGAACTCGATCTTGCCGGTGATGGTGCGCTTGGCGGGGTCGAGGATGGAAACGGTGCCGCCGATCTCCGACGATACCCACAGTTCGGAGCTGTCGCGCTTGAACTCGGCATAGCGCGGCCGGGCATCGACCAGCACATTGGCGACGATCTCGCGCGTCGCGGTGTCGATGAAATGCGCCATGTTGGTGGTCTCTGAAGTATTGATCAGGATCTTGCCGTCGGGGCTGAGGGCCATGCCTTCGGGCTCGACGCCGACCTGGATGTCACCGAGGCGGACGCGCTTCTCGAGATCGATGATGGTCACCGTGTTGTCGTTCTCGTTGGCGACATAGAGGAGTTTGCCGGCGGCATCCTGGGTGAACAGCTCCGGATCGGGACCGGAGGGCAGGCTGTCCACCACCTGATGGGTCGCGGTATCGATCACGTCAATCTTGTCGTCATCGCCGACCGCGACCAGCACGAATTTGCCGTTCTTCGTGAATTCGATACCGCGCGGGCGCTGACCGACCTTGATGGTATGGGTGACCGCCCATTTGTCGGTATCGATCACCGATACGGTGTTGCTTTTCTCATTCGATACATAGGCGATGAAGGCGAAAGCGGGGCTGGTGGCCGCGAGCCACACCGCCATTCCGGAAAGCAGACACCGACGCCACATCCGCCATTCCTCCGTTTTCAGTTCAGTTTGCATTTGGTTTCGGGCCGGTCGAGGCCGAGTGTGTCGAGTTCGGAGTATTGATGCAAGAAACCCTCCTGCGGCGAAACCGAGACGACCATGCGGCCGTCGACCAGCAGGATCGGCTGGCGTAGCTGCAGGTTCCAGTCCCGCAGTGTCAGCCGCTGTCCCTTGAAGGCCGCGACCGAAAAGTCCGGCCGCTTGAGAAAGTCGAACACCACTTTCGGGTCGCCGGAGTTGGTGCGCGATGTGGCTTCGCCGATCATGCGCCCTGCGGTCCAGGCTTGCATGTCCCGCGCCGTCATGCGCCGCGAATTCAATTTGACGAAACGGTTCTGGATCTGGATCGCACCCCACTGGTCGTGCGCCGCGTCCCAACTCGTCGGCACAAGGCCTGCCGAGCCGGCGATCGGCCGCGGGTCCCAGGTCCGGTAGGGCAGATAGGAGGCGAACACTTCGCTTTCGTCCGCGGCGACGAGGACGTCATAGGCCGGCGCTCCTTGCGTAAACACCGGCATTTGACGCTGGATCAGGGTTACACCGCTGTCGGTGCGCCGCGCGCCGCCGGTATCCTCGAAGACCTTTTCCTGAACGATCTTGGCGCCAAAGCGGGTCGCCGCGCGCCGCAGCGCATCGGCGTAAAGTTTGTCGGCTTCATGTGAGCCGACCACCAGCAGCCAGCGCTTCCACTGCTTCCACACTAGATACTGCGCCAGCGCGTCAGCGAGCATCGAGCGGGTCGGGGCCACATGGATCACATTGGCGCGGCAATCCTGCTCGCGCAGCCGGTCGTCGATCGCACCACTGTTCAACAGCACGGTTTTGCGATCGCGCAGTGCATCGGCCGCCTTTAACAGCGCGTCGGCGGGCAGATCGGCGATGATGATGCCGTTGCGGTCGGCGAGAGCCGCCGCCGCCTTGGCGACATCCTCGCCTTCCTTCAATCGCATTTCTTCCAGGAAGAAACGCTGATTGAGGAATTTGCCGGTGGTGTTGTTGTCCTCGATCGCCAGCCGCGCACCGGCGATGCCGTTATTTTCTGACGGTTGCTCGACAAGGGACAGTTTCGATTTGATGCCGGCCTGACCGAGATAGCCGACGCGGATGTCGATCGGGTCGGCCGCGAGCGCGGAACTGGCCACGAAGCTTAGTCCGATTGCGCCGATCAACCATCGGATCATGGACGCTCCCTGAATTCTCCTCCTCGACTTGACGACGATGGAGGGATACTTGTCCCGTAAGCACACTCGACTTGAAACTTGACTGAATTGTTCTAGCTTGCAAGTCCGCATTTCGTCGTTGTTCGACCGTCGATGTGAGGGATCACGATCATGAGAGCGCACGTTGTCTTTGCCGCGCTGATGCTGCTGGTGTCGGTGCCGGCGCGCGCCGATCCGCCGAAGCTCGCGATTTTCGATTTCGAGCTGCTGGATACCAGTCTCGAAGGCGAGATGAGGGGGCCTCAGGCCGACGAGCATGATCGACTGATCCGCATCAGCGACCTGGTGCGCCGGCAGTTGACGGAATCCAGCAAGTTCGAACTTCTGGACATCTCGCCGGTGAAAGCTGCGGCTGAGGGCAGCAATCTGCAGGCATGCGGCGGTTGCGACGTCCAGTATGCGCAGCGCATCGGCGCGGATCTCGTCATCACGGGTGTAATGAAGAAGATCTCGACACTTATTCTCAACCTCACCATCTTCGTGCGCGACGCCCGCACCGGACAGCTCATCACCGCGATGAATGCCGATTTTCGCGGCAACACCGATGAATCCTGGACGCGGGCGACCAGCTATCTCGTGCGCAACCGGCTGCTGGCGCCCAATTATGGCAAGCCCCAGCCCTAATGGACTGCGCAAAATCTCAGGCTTTCAGGCGCGCGGCGTGCCAGCGCAGATGATCGCCCATGAAGCTGGAGATGAAGAAATAACTGTGGTCGTAACCACCCTGGCGGCGCAGCGTGAGCGGAATGTTCGCCTTCTCGCAGGCGCTTTTCAGCAATTCGGGGCGAAGCTGCTCGGCCAGAAACGAATCTGCGTCGCCATAATCCACCAGTAGATCGGAGAATCTGTCGCCGTCCTCGATCAACGCAACCGCATCATGTCTGCGCCAGGCCTGCCTGTCGCTGCCGAGATAGCCTCCGAGCGCCTTGATGCCCCACGGTACCTGTGAGGGGGCGACGATCGGCGCAAAGGCGCTGGCGGCGCGGTACCGGTCGGGATGGCGCAGTGCGACGGTCAGGGCGCCGTGGCCGCCCATGGAATGACCGAAGATGGATTGCCGCCCGGCATCGACGGGGAAATTCGCGGCGACCAGTTTCGGCAATTCTTCCGTGACATAACTCCACATCCGGTAGTTACGCGCGAACGGCGCCTGTGTTGCGTCGACATAAAAGCCGGCGCCGAGCCCGAAATCATAGGCGCCGGCAGGATCGCCGGGCACCTTGTCGCCGCGCGGGCTGGTGTCCGGCGCGACGAACACCAGTCCGAGTTCAGCGCAGGCACTGCGGAACTCGCCTTTTTCCGTGACGTTGGCGTGGGTGCAGGTCAGTCCCGACAGATACCAGACCACCGGCAGCTTCGCGCCATCCTGATGGGGAGGGACATAGACCGAAAATGTCATGTCGGTGCCGGTCTCGGCGCTGGCGTGCTTGTAAACGCCTTGCGTACCGCCATGCGATTTGTTCAGCGAAACCGTTTGAATAGTCATGAGCTCACCATTGCCGTGCCGCGTCGCGCCGCCTTTAGGCCACGCCGTTGTCGATGGCCAACCGCACCAGTTCGGCGGATGTGCGCACGCCCAGTTTGTGACGCATGATCGAGGATGTATTGGCGACGGTCTTGTAGGAGGAATGGACCAGCCACGCGATTTCGGACAGGCATTTTCCTGCACTGAGCAGGCGCAGTATCTCCATCTCGCGCGCCGTGAGTTTTGAAAGCGGGCTCCTTGCGTACGATGGTCCGGCGAATGCAATGCTTTGCGCAATCGCCGGCGGCAAATAGACCCCGCCCTTTGCTACCTCGCGGATGGCATCAACAAGGTCCTGGGGATCCCCGGTCTTGGAGACAAAACCCTTGGCGCCGACGTCGATGGCGCGCGCGGCGAATACCGGGTCATCGTTCATGCTGAACATGATGATGCGCGCCGACGCATCGCGCCCTAGCAGGCGTCGCGCCAACTCGAAACCGGACACCGTCGGAAGGTTGATGTCGAGCACGCAGATATCGGGATGCCGTTCGCCGAACACGCGCTCGCCGCTCTCCGCGTCGGAGGCTTCCACGACATCGATCTCCGGCTCGTCCGCGAACAAGGCACGACAGCCTGAAGCTACGATGCGATGGTCATCAACGATCAGAACGCGCATTGGCATTGGTCCCGAATAGCCGCGTCAATCCCGTTGTGCACCGCATCAGGTGAACACCTGCCGTCGATGGTCATGCAACCCGGGCGATGTTGCTATACGCTTCGATTAGATAGACGCCGGTTTTATCTGTCAACGCTCTGCTCGATGATGAATTGAAGACGAGTTCGCTCTCAGGCAAAGGCGATTTCACTCCTGGACAAATGATATGTGGCAAAAGCTTTCGTTACGTGCCCGGATCAACCTGTTGCTCGCGCTCGTCCTCACGCTTGGTCTGGCCATCAACGTTGCGCGGCTTGTGCTCGAGGCCGGCCCCCGGGTGCAGGCCGAAGATCAAAGCGTCATACGGTTGGCGCGCGAGTTCATCGACACGATCGTTGCGGGATTGAACGAGGCGCCGGATCCCGAGGCGCGACTGAACCAGATTGTTCACGACCTCAACAAGCTGCGTCACGTCAGCATCACCCGACAGAGCGAAGCCGTCGCAAGATCCGGGATCGCGGACAAGCCGGACGACAATCCCGATGCACGCTCGCCGCCGGCATGGTTTGTCCGGCTTGTTCACCCCGAACAGACCACGGTGAACGTGCCGATCTCGATCAAGGCAAAACCGGACACGCTGCTGATCACGTCGCATCCCAACGACGAGATGGCCGAAATCTGGGACGGGATATTCACTCAGCTCCTGATCGGCGCCGCGATTGCGATCGTTCTATTCCTCATTACCAGCAGGGTCGTTGGCCGGGCGCTGACGCCGATCCAGACGCTTTCGAGTGCGATGGCGAAGATCGAGGCCGGCGGCTACGACACGCGCGTGAAACCGGACGGGCCGCCGGAACTCGTTGCCATTTGCGACAAGTTGAATCACCTTGCGGCCACTCTGGGCGATGCGGTTGAAGACAAGCGGCGCCTGGCCGAGCGCGTCGTCTCGCTGCAGGATGTCGAGCGCAAGGAAATTGCCCGCGAACTGCACGATGAATTTGGCCCCTATCTCTTCGCTTTGCGGGTGCACGCCAGCGCCCTGACGCGGATTGCGGATGCGGGGGATCCGAGCGCGGAGGCCACGCGAAGGCACGGCAGTGCCATACTGGAACAGCTGAATGCCTTGCAGGCGTCCAATCGCCGGGTTCTTGAAAAATTGCGCCCCGTAGGACTGACGGAACTCGGCCTTCGCGAGGCGCTCGGCGCGCTGCTGCGCCTGTGGGGCGAGTCTCACCCCGAAGTCGCTATCGAAACGGCGATCTCGCCCTCGTTGGGCGACACCGGCGAGACGGCTGATCTGACGATCTACCGCACCATCCAGGAAGCCCTGACCAATGTGTTTCGCCACGCCGGCGCCACCAGCATCGAGGTAAGCGTTCAACCGGCTGAACTGCCTGTGGGGCTTGCGCGTACCGGCCGCGGCGGCGCGCTGGTGCGGGTTCGTGACAATGGCAACGGATTGGGGCCCGATCACAAGCTGGGCTTCGGGTTAACCGGCATGCGCGAGCGCATTTTGGCGCTGGGCGGCTCGCTTACGATTGCCTCCGGGGACAGCGGCGTAACGGTAGAAGCCTTGGTTCCCCGGGACGTGGGGCGATAGAGCCCGTTGGGCTCTAGATTCTTTTTTGACGCGTTTTCTTGACGCGAACCGGTGTCCACTTCGCTGGAAAGCGCTCTAATTCGGGAATTTTTCCCGAACCCGTTCGGGACGTTTTGAATGGTGCGCAACTTTTTTGACGCCCGTAAGATCATCAGCGGCGTACCGGCAGACACCAATGCAGCCGGAATGGGATGGGACGAAGTAAAATGGGCGCGCGATTCCTGTTTATCGGGACAATATCACTGTGTCTGGTTCCCGGGAGTGACTGCGCCCAAGCCCAGGACGCGGCCGGTGCGACCGAGGTCTTGCCCGCCATCGAGGTGGTTTCTCCGGGGACAGCTGCCAGGCCCGCCCGCAGCAGAAATGCGCCCCGGGCGAGCAGGAACGTCCGCAGGGTTTTCGTCTATCCGACCGCGCCCACGCCGACCGCCGGTTCCGGAATGGATGTCGACAAGGTGGCGGCAAGCGTCAACGCGGTGGGGGCCGGACAGATCGCGCGCACCGGCTCGCTGAACATCGCGGACGCATTACAGCAGCAGGTGCCCGGTATCATCATCAGTGATACGACCGGAAATCCGTTTATGCCCGACATCCAATTTCGAGGTTTCGTCGCATCTCCGGTCGCCGGTACGCCTCAGGGCCTGGCGGTTTACCAGAATGGCGTGCGGATCAACGAAGCGTTCGGCGACACCGTCAACTGGGACTTGATGCCGACGGCCGCGATCAGGTCGGTCACCGTCGTCACCAACAATCCCGCCTTCGGTCTCAATGCGCTGGGCGGCGCCGTCAACGTCCAGATGAAGGATGGCTTCAACTATCGTGGCGCCGAAATCAACATGATGGGCGGTTCGTTCGGACGCATCCAGAGTTCGGCGCAGTATGGCAAGCAGATCGACAATTTTTCCGTCTATGGCGCGCTCGAAGGCGTGCGTGATAACGGCTTTCGCAATTTTTCGGAGTCGGCCATTCGCCGGTTCTATGGCGATGTCGGCTACCGCACCGATAGCAGTGAGTTTCACCTCAACGTGGGCCTGGCCAAGAACAATTTCGGCGCGGCGGCGACGGTGCCGGCTGAATTGCTGCAGAATTACTGGGGCGCCACCTACACCACGCCGCAGACGACATCCAATCAGGTTGCCTATGCCAATTTGACCGGAAAGGTCGAGGCCACGCCGACCTGGACGATCGAAGGCTCGGCCCGTGTCCGCGCTTTCAGGCAAAAGACGGTGGACGGCAATCCGACCGAGACGGAGCGCTGCGCGGCCGATCCGGGCCTGCTTTGCTTTAACGACGACGACGTCCCGGCAAATGGCCTCAACGGCGTCCAGCTCGCCAATCCCTTCCCCGACAACGCCGTGCTGGGACAGATCGACCGGACCACAACCCGTTCGGTCACGACCGGGGCAACCCTGCAGGCAACCAACACCGACCAGCTGTTCGGGCACAACAACCAGTTCATGGTCGGCGCCAGTATCGACTCCGGTGTCACCCGCTTCGGGGCCAGCGCGGAACTCGGCACCATCGGTTCAAACTACGTCGTCAACGGCAGTGGCATCTATCTCGGACCCTCCGGCGAGCCGATCTCGATCGGCCCGGTTTCGCTTCGCGCCACCAACCGCTACACCGGGCTCTACGCGTCCGACACGTTCGACGTGACCGATCGATTTTCGATCACGGGCGGCGGCCGGTTCAACCATGCGCATATCAAGCTGGAGGATCAGATCGGTACGGCGCTCAATGGCGAGCATACGTTTACCCGCTTCAATCCGATGATCGGCGGCACCTACAAGATCACACCCGCCTTGACTGCCTATGCGGGGTATTCCGAGGCCAATCGTGCACCGACCCCGCTGGAGCTTGCGTGCGCCGACCCCTTGCGCCCCTGTCTCATTGCCGCATTCCTCATCGCCGATCCGCCGCTGAAGCAAGTCGTGTCCCGCACCCTCGAGGCAGGCTTCCGCGGAACGTCGGAGCTGAATATCGGAACCTTGAGTTGGAAAGTTGGTGCGTTCCGGGCGACCAATGCCGACGACATCCTCGCAATTCCGAGCCCCGAGCTGCAGGGATTTGGCTATTTCCAGAACGTAGGTCGGACGCGGCGCCAGGGCATCGAGGCCCAGGTCAATCTGACGTCGAAGACACTGCAACTCTATGCCAGCTATGCCCTCGTGGATGCGCGCTTCCTCGACGCGCTGCAGGTCGGCTCCAACAGCCCGTTCGCCGATGACAACGGCAATGTCCAGATTCTGCCGGGCAATCGAATTCCGGCGATCCCCCGCAACCGGATCAAGTTCGGCATCGACTACGCGATCACGGATGCCTTCAAGGTCGGGGGCGATGCGCTGTTCGTCGACAACCAGTATTTTGCCGGTGACGAATCCAATCAGGCGACGAGACTGCCGGCCTATGCGGTTTTCAACCTGCACACCTCGTATCAGATCAACAAGACGCTCCAGATCTATGGGCGCGTGGATAACATCTTCGATAACCGCTATGCGACTTACGGGACCTTCTTCGACATGGGCGACATCCCCAACTTCGCCAATGGCGGTGCGCCCTTCACCGATGCGCGTTCGCTCAGCCCGGCGCGGCCGCGCGCCTTCTACGCAGGCCTGAAGGCGACCTTCTGAAGCGAACCTTCACGGTCGATTCCACCAGGAAAAGCCGATCCATCCCAGCATCACTGCGCCTGCAATCCACAACAGGATGATAACAGCCATTCCGGCCCGGCTGATCGGACGCTGCGCGGCCACGTTCGCCTTGGCGCGGCATTCGACCATGATCTCATGGGGAATCAGCGTCACCACGAGCCAGATGCCCAAAGGCAGCAGGATCAACTCGTCGAGATAACCGATGATGGGGATGAAGTCCGGAATGAGGTCGATCGGCGACAGCGCATATCCGGCAACGGCGATGGCGAGCGCCTTCGCGTACCACGGCACGCGCGGATCGCGGGATGCGAGATAGATCGCGTGAGCGTCGCGTTTCAGAGCCTTCGCCCAGGTTGTGATACGAGTTTTGATACGAGAGAGCATGGAGCCTTCCAGAGTACCGGATTGCCGGTCAAGGTAGCAGCGTGATCAGAACTTGCGTGGCATTTCAGCCGCGTTTCTTGCGGATGGATGACCGGGTGAGACGCAGGCGGCCATTGGTGCGCGGCAGAAACTGCTTGCCCCTGGTGCTGAGGAAATCGAGCATTGCCTGCGCCGGCGGCAGCAAGACCTTGTCCTTGCGGGAGAGCGCGTACCATTGCCGGATCACGGGAAGGCCGTCCACGTCGAGCGTGGTCAATCGCCGCTCGTCGAGTTCGGTCGCCACCGTGTGCGCGGAAATGAATGCAATGCCCAAACCTGCGATCACGGCCTGCTTGATGGTCTCGTTGCTGCTCATGGCAAGGCCGATCCTGGGGCGAATGCCGGCGGATTCGAACAGCTGCTCCATCAGACCGCGCGTTCCGGATCCAGGCTCGCGCGTCAGGAAGGTTTCGCCGGCGAGCTCGCCCGGCGCGATGCGGGATTTTCGCGCCAGCCGATGTCCGGTCGGCGCGATGATGACATGGGGGTGATCGCCGATCAGGTGAACGTTCATGTCGATGTCGGCCGGCGGGCGGCCCATGATCGCAAAGTCGAGATCGTAACCGCGTAGCGCCGTGCCGATCTCCTGCCGGTTTCCGATCGAGAGCGTGACTTCGACGTCCGGATGCCGTTTCGAAAAGCCTGAAATCATGAACGGCACGAAATATTTCGCGGTGCTGACGGCGCCGATCGAGATGCGGCCGGCGGTCTTCCCCGCCATCATCGCCATCGTGGTTTCGCAATCTGATATCGCCGCCTCGATCCGCTCAGTCAGCGCCAGCACTTCGCGCCCGGCATCCGTCAGCAGCATGCCGTCGCCGGTGCGCTGGATCAGCGGCAGCCCGGCGAGTGCCTGCAAATTGCGAAGCTGCAGCGTGACCGCGGGCTGGGTGAGATGGAGCTGTTTGGCCGCTGATGTGACCGATCGGCTTTTTTGAACAGCGGCCAGTGCACGCAACTGGCGGATCGTCACTTCCCGCAATAACCGGCCTGCCATTGCCGCACCCTTTATAATAAAAACTTTGCTCAGACCAAAGATAACAAAATTTTACTAATTCGGCAAACTGCGTTTCCCTGACGTCGCGGATTGCCAAACCGGCGAGACGCTTCGAGAGCCCCCGAAAGAGGGCACATGGGAGACGGCCATGGACGAGCGCGTGACGCTGCGTTCACATCTCGATCTGTCCGCGTTGCAGACGCCGCTGCATGGCGCTGCGCTTGCCGACGTGATCAAGGCGATTGCTGCCGCTTCCATCGAGCTTGCCGGGTTGATCGCGGATGGGCCGTTCGCAGGCATCACCGGGCAGAGCGGTGGAATCAATCCTGACGGCGATCAGCAAAAGGATATCGACGTCGCCGCCGATGAAATGATACGGCGCGCCTTGCGCGGCACCCCGGTGGCGGCGGTTCTGTCCGAGGAAGCGGCGCTGCCGGAAACCCTGCGTCCCTCGGCGCCGTTCTGTGTTGCGATCGACCCGCTCGATGGATCGGCCAACCTCGACAACAATATCTCGGTCGGCACCATCTTTTCGATTCGCCCCAGGGGCAATGACCTGCTTTCGACCTTCTTCGAGCCCGGCACGGCGCAGTGCGCCGCCGGTTTCATCGTCTACGGTCCGCAGACCACGCTCGTCCTCGCGCTCAACGCGCGCGTCGATGTCTTCATGCTCGACCGCCACGCGCAGGAATTCGTGCAGACCCGGCAGGGTGTGCAGATCGCACGCAATATGCCGGAGTTCGCCATCAACGCGTCCAATCACCGCCACTGGCACGGGCCGGTCCGCACCTATATCGATGAGTGCCTCTCCGGCACCAGCGGCGGCGGCGAGGTGGATTTCAACATGCGCTGGATTGGTTCGCTGGTTGCGGAGGCGCTTCGCATCCTGGTGCGCGGCGGCGTGTTCCTTTATCCGGCAGATGCCCGCCCGAGCTATCGGGAAGGGCGGCTTCGCCTGCTGTACGAAGCCCATCCAATGGCGCTGATCATGGAATGGGCGGGAGGCGCGGCGTCGACCGGGCGCCGGCGAATTCTGGAACTGGCTGCGAAAACCCCGCATCAGCGGGTGCCGCTGATCATGGGATCCGTGCACCACGTGCGCGACGTGACGGCCATTCACGACAGGATCGAACCGATGTTCGACAATAGCGACGCACCGCTGTTTGCGCGGCGCGGCCTCTTCCTCTGACGGGACAATCGTGATGTCGCGGGCTCATCCCATCATATCGATCACGGGTTCGTCGGGCGCCGGCACGACGTCGGTGAAGAAGACGTTCGAGCAGATCTTCCGCCGCGAAAAGGTCGTTGCGGCCTACATCGAGGGCGACGCCTTCCACCGCTACAATCGCTTCGAGATGCGCACGAAAATGCTTGAGGAAGCCGAGCGCGGCAACAAGCACTTCAGCCATTTCAGCCCGGAAACCAACCTGTTTGTGGAACTGGAACGGGTGTTCCGGGACTATGGCGAATCCGGTACCGGAACCACCCGGCACTACATCCACGACGACGAAGAGGCGAAGCTGTACGGCGCCGAACCGGGCACGTTCACCGACTGGCGCCGCTTGCCCGAAAATTCCGACTTGTTGTTCTACGAAGGGCTGCACGGCGCCGTCGTCACCGACAAGGTCAACGTCGCACAGCATGCCGATCTCAAGATCGGCGTCGTGCCTGTCATCAACCTGGAATGGATTCAGAAGCTGCACCGCGACCGCAGCGCCCGCGGCTATACCGCGGAGGCGGTGACCGACACCATCCTGCGGCGCATGCCCGACTACGTGAACTACATCTGTCCGCAGTTCGCCGAGACCGACATCAATTTCCAGCGCGTGCCGACGGTCGATACGTCGAACCCGTTCATCGCGCGGTGGATTCCGACGCCGGACGAATCGATGGTGGTGATCCGCCTGAGGAATCCGCGCGGTATCGATTTTCCGTATCTGCTGTCGATGATCCCGCACAGCTTCATGTCGCGCGCCAATTCGATCGTGATCCATGGCGCGAAACTCGATCTGGCGATGCAGCTCATTCTCACCCCGCTGATTCTGCAACTGATGGAACGCAAGAGGCGCACGACATGAACGCTCCCCTGTCCCGTATTGCTACCCGTCCGGATGCTTCGCACGCGGAAATGGCCAACGCGATTCGCTTTCTGGCGATCGATGCGGTCGAGCAGGCGAAATCCGGCCATCCCGGCATGCCGATGGGTATGGCCGACGTCGCCACCGTTCTGTTTTCGCGATTCCTTAAATTCGATCCGGCCGACCCGGCGTGGCCCGACCGCGATCGCTTTGTGCTGTCCGCCGGTCACGGCTCAATGCTGCTGTACGCGCTGTTGCACCTGACAGGGTACGAGGGCGTGACATCGGATGAACTCAGGGCCTTCCGGCAATGGGGATCGAAAACGCCGGGACATCCCGAATATGGCCATACCCCTGGTGTCGAGACCACTACCGGGCCGCTTGGGCAGGGCATCGCCACCGCCGTTGGCATGGCGCTCGCCGAACGACTGATGAATGCGCGCTTCGGCGACGACTACGTCGATCACTTCACGTATGTGATTGCCGGCGACGGCTGCCTGATGGAAGGCCTCAGCCACGAGGCGATCTCGCTGGCCGGCCATCTCAGGCTCAATCGCCTGATCGTGCTGTTCGACGACAACGAGATTTCGATCGATGGCGCGACCTCGCTGTCGTGCTCTGATGACCAGCTCGCGCGGTTCAAGGCCTCCGGATGGTCGGCCTGCCGGATCGACGGCCACGACCCCGAGGCCATCGCCGCTGCGATCGAACGGGCCCGCACCAGCGACCGGCCGTCGCTGATCGCCTGCCGCACGCTGATCGGTTTCGGGGCGCCGAACCGCCAGGGCAGCGAGAAAGCCCATGGCGCGCCGCTCGGCACCGATGAGGTCGCAAAGACCCGCGATGCGCTGAACTGGCCGCATCCGCCGTTCCACGTTCCCGATTCCATCCTTGCGCAATGGCGAAACGCCGGCGCACGCGGGCATGCGGCGCGCCGCAGCTGGATCGAACGCACAAAACGCTGTGCCGCGACGCGCTCGCCGTTTCACGATGCCCTCAATCGCAACCTGCCGTGCAGCTATGTCGACGCGATGGCGCTGTTGCGGGATCGCTTCGCCGCCGAGCGGCCTGATATCGCGAGCCGGCAGGCCTCGCAGCTGGTGATCGACGCAATCGCCGAGGCGTTGCCGAATCTGCTCGGCGGCTCCGCCGATCTCACCCATTCCAACCTGACGCGCGCCAAAACGCACGGGTCCGTGCAGGCCGATTGCCTCAACGGCAGCTACATTCACTACGGCGTCCGCGAGCACGCGATGGCGGCGGCGATGAACGGCATCGCGTTGCATGGCGGCTTCATTCCCTATGGCGGCACGTTCCTCAGCTTCGCCGACTACAGCCGTCCCGCGATCAGGCTGGCGGCATTGATGGGTATCCGCGTCATCCATGTGATGACGCACGACTCGATCGGACTGGGCGAAGATGGCCCCACTCACCAGCCGGTCGAGCATCTGGCATCGCTGCGGGCGATCCCCAACCTGCTGGTGTTTCGCCCCGGCGATGCCATTGAGACCGCAGAAGCCTGGGATTGCGCGTTGCGCGCCCAAAATAGCCCGTCGCTGCTGTGCCTGTCGCGGCAGGCGATGCCGACGTTCCGCGAAGCCGGTGAGCAGAATCTGGTCGGGTTCGGCGCTTACGTCGTGATCGATCCGGAGGAAGGCCGCGACGTCACCCTGATCGCGACCGGCTCGGAAGTATCGATCGCCATGCACGCGGCCGAATTGCTGGCGAGCGTCAACGTCCGCGCGGCCGTGGTTTCGGCGCCGTGCTTCGAATTGTTTCGCCAGCAATCCCGCGAATATCGAACCGCGGTGCTCGGCCGCGTGCCGCGGATCGGCGTCGAAGCCGCGGTCGAAGGCGACTGGGCGCGCTGGCTCGGCGATGACGGCGAATTCGTCGGCATGACCGGCTTTGGCGCTTCCGCACCGGCCGAAACGCTCTACCGCGAATTCGGTATCACCGCGGACGAGGCGGCGAAGGCGGCCCTGCGCTGCATCGCGCGGGCGAGGATGGCGGCTAGCGACACATGACCGCCTGCAAACCAACAACGACACGGAGGGGCCGATGGCCAGGATCACACTGAGGCAATTGCTGGATCATGCCGCCGAGCGCGACTACGGCGTGCCGGCGTTCAACATCAACAACATGGAACAGGGCCTTGCGATCATGGAGGCGGCGGCTGCCGTCGATGCGCCGGTCATCATCCAGGCCTCGCGCGGCGCGCGCTCCTACGCCAACGACATCATGCTTTCGAAGATGATCGACGCGCTGGAGGAGATGCATCCGCAGATCCCGCTCTGCCTGCATCAGGACCACGGCAACGAGGAAGCAACCTGCGCCACCGCGATCAAGCATGGCTTCACCTCGGTCATGATGGACGGTTCGCTCAAGGCCGACGCCAAGACCGCGGCGGATTACGACTACAACGTCGACATCACCCGCCGCGTCGTCGACATGGCGCACTGGATCGGCGCCTCGGTCGAGGGTGAACTGGGGGTGCTCGGCTCGCTGGAACATGGCGGCGGCGAACAGGAGGACGGCCACGGCGTCGAGGGTGAGGTCAGCCACGACCAGCTGCTGACTGATCCGGACCAGGCGGTCGATTTCGTCCGCGCCACCAAGGTCGATGCGCTGGCGATCGCGATGGGCACCTCGCACGGCGCCTACAAGTTTTCGCGCAAGCCGGACGGCGACATCCTTGCGATGCGGGTGGTCGAGGAGATTCATCGCCGGCTGCCGAACACGCATCTGGTGATGCACGGTTCCTCCTCGGTGCCGCAGCCGCTGCAGGACATGTTCAACCAGTTCGGCGGCGAGATGCCGCAGACCTGGGGCGTGCCGGTCGAGGAGATCGTCCGCGGCATCAAGCATGGCGTCCGCAAGGTCAATATCGACACCGACTGCCGGCTGGCGATGGCCGCGGCGTTCCGCAAGGTCGCGACTCAAAGCCGCAGCGAATTCGATCCGCGCAAATTTCTCAAGCCGGCGATGGACGCGCTGCGCGACCTTTGCCGCGAGCGGTTCGAACAGTTCGGCACCGCCGGCCACGCCGCGAAGATCAAGGTCGTTCCATTGGCCGAGATGGCGAGGCGCTATCGCTCCGGCGCGCTCGATCCACGCATCGGGGAGATGACCCATGCCGCCTGACCTTTTGATCCCTCCGCTCCCGACCAGCCGCCGCACGCAACAAGAGGAAACCAAGATGAACCAGCACTCGATGACCATTCGCGGCAAGGAACGCTACAGGTCCGGCGTCATGGAATACAAGAAGATGGGCTATTGGGAGCCCGACTATGTGCCAAAGGACACCGACATCATCGCGCTGTTCCGGGTCACGCCGCAGGATGGTGTCGATCCGATCGAGGCCGCGGCGGCGGTGGCCGGCGAATCCTCGACCGCGACCTGGACCGTGGTGTGGACCGACCGGCTCACGGCGGCGGAAAAATACCGCGCGAAATGCTACCGCGTCGATCCGGTGCCGAATTCACCGGGGCAATATTTCGCCTACATCGCCTACGATCTCGATCTGTTCGAGAACGGATCGATCGCCAACCTGTCGGCGTCGATCATCGGCAACGTGTTCGGCTTCAAGCCGCTAAAGGCGTTGCGGCTCGAAGACATGCGGCTGCCGGTGGCCTATGTGAAGACATTCCAGGGCCCCGCGACCGGCATCGTGGTCGAGCGCGAGCGCATGGACAAGTTCGGACGCCCGCTGCTCGGGGCCACGGTGAAGCCGAAGCTTGGGCTGTCCGGCCGCAACTATGGCCGCGTGGTCTATGAGGCGCTGAAGGGCGGCCTCGACTTCACCAAGGACGACGAGAACATCAACTCGCAGCCGTTCATGCATTGGCGCGAGCGTTTCCTCTATTGCATGGAGGCGGTCAACAAGGCGCAGGCCGCGTCCGGCGAGGTCAAGGGCACCTATCTCAACGTCACCGCCGGAACCATGGAGGACATGTACGAACGCGCCGAATTCGCCAAGGAGCTGGGCTCGGTCATCATCATGATCGATCTTGTCATCGGCTACACCGCGATCCAGTCGATGGCGAAATGGGCGCGCCGCAACGACATGATCCTGCATCTGCATCGGGCAGGGCATTCGACCTATACGCGGCAGCGCAGTCATGGCGTCTCGTTCCGCGTCATCGCGAAATGGATGCGGCTGGCGGGCGTCGATCATATCCATGCCGGCACGGTGGTCGGAAAACTCGAGGGCGACCCGGCGACCACGCGCGGCTATTACGACATCTGCCGCGAGGACTACAATCCGGTGCGGCTTGAGCACGGCGTGTTCTTCGACCAGAACTGGGCCAGCCTCAACCGGATGATGCCGGTCGCATCCGGCGGCATTCACGCCGGGCAGATGCACCAATTGCTCGATCATCTCGGCGAAGACGTGATCCTGCAGTTCGGCGGCGGCACCATCGGTCACCCGATGGGCATTCAGGCTGGTGCTACCGCCAACCGCGTGGCGCTGGAAGCGATGATCCTCGCCCGCAACGAGGGCCGCGACTATCTGCGCGAAGGGCCGGAAATTCTGGCCAAGGCGGCAGAGACCTGCACGCCGCTGAAGTCGGCGCTCGAGGTCTGGAAGAATGTCACCTTCAACTATGAATCGACCGACATGCCGGACTACGTCCCCACACCCAGCGTCGCAATGTAAGGAGCGAAACCATGCGTATTACCCAGGGCTGCTTCTCGTTCCTGCCTGACCTCACCGACGAGCAGATCTCCCGCCAGGTCCAGTATTGCCTGGAGAAGGGATGGGCGGTGAACATCGAATTCACCGATGACCCGCATCCCCGCAACAGTTTTTGGGAGATGTGGGGATTGCCGATGTTCGATCTCCGCGACGCTGCCGGCGTGATGATGGAGCTCGATCAATGCCGCAAGGTGTATGGCAACAGCTACATCCGCCTGTCGGCGTTCGATAACAGCCACGGCTGGGAATCGGTGCGGCTGTCCTTCATCGTCAACCGGCCAAAGGACGAACCCGGCTTCCGCCTCGAGCGGCACGAGATGGCCGGGCGCAACATCCGCTACACCACGAAGTCCTATGCGGTCGATCGCCCCGAGGGCGGTCGCTACGGTTAGGTTCACCTTTTACCCTGCCGGCCGGCGGATCTCCCTCATCGACCCCGGCCGGATCCTCTGCTCCGTCGTTTGCGAAAGCGGCGACGGAGCTTTTTTCTCCAGCGTTGAGGTTCGCAGATGGATTTGGATGCCTCGCCAATGACAGACAGGGTCAATCTCCGCGAAGAGCTCGAAGCCGTCGGCATCGAGGAGATCCTGACGCAGCTCGACCGCGAGCTGATCGGGCTGAAGCCGGTCAAGACCCGCATTCGCGAGATCGCGTCGCTGCTATTGATCGAACGTATCCGCAAGCGCATGAATCTCACGACGGACACGCCGACGCTGCACATGTCGTTCACCGGCAATCCCGGCACCGGCAAGACCACGGTGGCGCTGCGGATCGCGGGCATACTCCACCGGCTTGGTTTTGTCCGCCGCGGCCATGTCGTTTCGGTCACCCGCGATGAGCTGGTGGGACAATATATCGGCCACACCGCGCCCAAGACCAAGGAGGTGCTGAAGAAGGCGATGGGCGGCGTGCTGTTCATCGATGAGGCCTATTATCTCAATCGGCCGGACAATGAACGCGACTACGGCCAGGAATCGATCGAGATATTGCTGCAGGTGATGGAATCGCAGCGGGAGGATCTGGTGGTGATCCTCGCCGGCTATGGCGACCGCATGGAAAAATTCTTCGCCAGCAATCCGGGCTTCCGCTCCCGTATCGCCCATCACATCGATTTTCCGGATTATTCCAATGATGAGCTGCTCGCCATCTCCGAGCTCATGCTGCACGACATGAACTACAAGTTCAGCGACGAAGCGCGGGAAGCGTTCATTCGTTACATCGCGGCCCGCGTGACCCAGCCGCTGTTCTCCAACGCGCGCTCGATCCGGAACGCGCTCGACCGCATGCGGCTGCGCCAGGCCAATCGTCTCGTCGCCGATCTCGACCGCATGCTGGACGCCGACGACGTGATGTCGTTGCAGGCGTCGGACGTGCTCGCCAGCCGGGTGTTTCTGAAAGACAAGTCTTAGATCGGAGTCCGGCGCTACGTTGTTGTTCCGTTTCGAAGCCCCATCGGTTAGCTGCCTGACGCATGCGGTATCGTTCGCTCGATCTCTCGTGCAGCGGCGATGAGGACATCAGACACTTCGACGGCACGGCGCGGGCTCAGCCTGTTTCTCACCGCGGATAGGGTAATCGCCGCCGCGGGCTGACCGTCGGGACTCCTGATCCAGGCCGAGAGCGATTTCGTTCCCTGCACGAGGCCGACGTCGCGCAAATTGTAGCCCCGGCGCCGCGCGAGCCGTATTTGCCCCAGTACCGTCGGCAGGTCGGTGCGATAGGCCATGAATCGTGCCTCGTTGGCGAGGACGATCCCGCGCGCCTCCGGTGCGGACATGGCGGCAAGAATTGCCACGCCGGCGCTGGAGACCCCGAGCGGCCGCCGCGCGCCGACCTCGATCGACAGCACCTGGATCGGATATGAGCCGATGCGGCGCGCCACGCACAGCGTATCGAGCCCGGTGCGCACCGTCAGGAACAAGGTATCGCCAAGCTGCGCGGACGCCCGCGCCAGATAAGGCTCGGCCGCGACCAGCAGCGGCGAGCGCGATTGCCGCGCCAGCGCCAATTCTGCCACCTGGCGGCCGATTGCGTACCGTCCGGTCTGGGCGCTGCGCTCGACGATGCCTTCCTCGATCAGCACCTGCGCGATCCGGTGCACGGTAGGACGGGTGAGGGACGTTGCCCGAACGACCTCTGACAACGGCACGCCGGTTTCCCGGCCGGCCGCCAGAATCCGCAACACGGTCAAGGCGCGGCGGATCGCCTGCCCGCCCTGCTGGGGCTCCGGTCTGTCGCGCCGCCGACCATCCGTCATCTAGGTTCATCCGATGTCCATAATGTGGACAAAAACACCACAATTCCATCGACAAGGGAAGCCCGCGGGGCAAGATCGGATGAATGTATCGGCGGACGGGCTGCAGCTCGCACCACAACAACGAGAGTAGCGGATTGCTCCAGCTGCTCGCTTTCGGGAGGATGCAATGAGATTGTTCGCCATCGCTGGCATTGCGGTCACGGCATTGACAACGGCACTGTCGAGCGCTCCGGCCGCGGCCCAGCAATGGCCGGCACGGTCGGTGAAACTCATCGTGCCTTATCCGGCCGGCGGCAATGTCGACGGAGCCGCGCGCATCATCGCCGACAAGCTGCAAACGGCGCTGGGGCAGCCCTTCATCGTGGAAAACAAGGCCGGTGCCGGCGGCTTGATCGCCGGCGAGGCGTTCGCGAAGGCCTCGCCCGACGGCTACACCCTGTTTGTCGGCGCCAACGGACCGGTATTGTTCGCCCCCGAAATCGCCAAGCGCGACGCCTATAACTGGAAACGGGATTTTCTGCCCATCACCTCGATTTCGATGACGCCATTGGTGCTCGAGGTGCATCCGTCGGTCGCGGCAAAGGATCTGAAGGAGTTTTTCGATCTCGCCCGCCGCGAGCCCGGCAAGATGACGATGGCCTCGCCCGGCACCGGCACCACCAATCATTTGCTCAGCGAACTCGTGCAGTCGACGCTCGGAGTCCAATGGGTGACGGCGCATTACCGCGGTAACGCGCCCGCCATCAACGACCTGATCGGGGGCCAGGTGCAGTTTGCCTTTGACCAGATTTCGGTCGGACTGCCCTTCATCAAGAATGGAAATGTGCGCGCCCTTGCCGTCACCGGCAGCCACCGCGCCTCGTGGATACCTGACGTGCCGACCTTCGCCGAGCTCGGTTACAAGGAATTCGACGGCCAGACCTTTACCGGCCTGTTCGCACCATCAGGTACGCCCGCCGAGATCATCACCAAGCTCCACGATACGATGGCGACGATCCTGAAGGATCCTGCGATCGTCGAAAAGTTCAATACGCTCGGCGCCGAGGCCGTCACGATGACGCCGGCGGCGTTCAAGAGCTATCTCGAGGCCGAGGACGCCAAATGGATTCCCATCGTTCGCAAAGCGAATATCAAGACCGATTGAGGGAACTGTTTTGAGGAAATCGTGATGCGGATCGATCCGTCAGATCTCGATGCCGAGAGGGCCTACCGGCTGATCACCGGCATCGTGGTGCCGCGCCCGATCGCCTGGGTCACCAGCGCATCGAGCGGCGGCACCGTCAACCTTGCGCCGTTCAGCGCCTTTACCTTTGTCTCGCCGAAGCCGCCGATGCTGGCGATCAGCGTCGGCCGCAAGGCCGGAATCTACAAGGACACGGCGCATAACATCCTGGGCAACGAGGAATACGTCGTCCACATCGCCGATTCGAGCCTGATGATTGCGGTGCATGAGAGTTCCACCGAGCATCCGCCCGATGTCAGCGAGGTCGAGGAGCTGCAACTCGAGACGCTGCCGAGCGAGCGCATCAAGGTGCCCCGTCTCGCCGCAGCACCGATCGCGATGGAGTGCCGCTTTCGGCAATGCCTCGAGTTCGGCGAGACCCGCAGCCGGCTGATTGTCGGCGAAGTGCTGGCGTTCCACATCCGCGACGGGCTGCTGCAGAACGGCAAGATCGAGACCGAGGCGCTGGATCCGATCGCCCGCATCGGCGGTCCGCGCTACGCGCGGCTCGGCGAGATCGTCACGCTGAAGCCAGTTTTCCAGACCTCGAAATCCGAATCCTGAGGGAAGCCACATGCGTCTTCTGAGCTATCACGCCAACGGACGACCGTGCTTCGGCGCTGCCGTCGACGGCGGTGTCGTCGATCTGAGCAGCCGGATCGGCACCAAGTTTCCCGATTTGCGGACCTTGATCGCCGGCGACGGCTTCGAGGCCGCGCGCGCCGCCATCGCCGGACAAGCGCCTGACCATGCGCTCGGCGATCTCACCCTGCGCTCGCCGATCCCGGCTCCGGAGAAGCTGTGGTGCATCGGCGTCAACTACCGGGATCGCAACGCCGAATATAAAGACAATTCCGACCTGCCGAAATATCCCAGCCTGTTCGTTCGCAACCCGTCCTCGGTGGTCGGGTCCGGCCAGCCGATCGAGAAGCCGAAAGTATCCGAGCAACTGGATTACGAGGGCGAACTCGTCATCGTGATCGGCAAGGCGGGGCGCCACATCCCGCGCGAGCGGGCCTTCGACCACATCTTCGGCATGACGCTGTGCAACGAAGGCAGCGTGCGCGACTGGCTGCACCACGGCAAGTTCAACGTCACGCAGGGCAAGAATTTCGACCGCTCCGGCAGCGTCGGGCCGTGGATCGTCACATCAGACGAATGCGATCCGCGCGGGCCGCACGATATCGTCACCCGCGTCAATGGCGAGGTACGGCAGAGCGATTCCACCGAGCGGCTGATGTTTCCGTTCGATTTCCTGATCGCCTATCTTTCCACCTTCGCGACCCTGAAACCGGGCGACATGATCGCAACCGGCACCCCGACCGGCGCGGGCGCGAGGTTCGACCCGCCCCGCTGGCTGAAGCCCGGCGACGTGGTCGAGGTGGAATCCTCCCGCATCGGTACCTTACGCAACGTCGTTGCCGCGGAAGCTTAAGTCATGCTCGACCAGCAAACCATCGACCGCCTGGCGCAGCGTCTCGACGAGGCCGAACGCAGCAAGTCGCTGATCCCTGCGTTCACGTCGGAATATCCGGATCTGACGATCGAGGATGCCTATGCGATCCAGCGGGCGTGGACCAAGGTCCAGCTGTCGCGCGGCCGCATCATCAAGGGCCACAAGATCGGTCTGACGTCGAAGGCGATGCAGAACGCGGTGGGTATCTCCGAGCCTGACTTCGGCGTGCTGTTCGCGGACATGTTCTATTCGGACGCCGGCACCATTCCGTTCGACTGTTTTCACGCCCCGCGCATCGAGGTCGAACTGGCGTTCGTCCTGAAGGCGCCGCTGAAGGGGCCAGACTGCACGCTGTTCGACGTGCTCAACGCCACCGACTACGTCACGCCCGCGCTCGAAATTTTGGAAACGCGCATGCACCGGATAGACCCTGAGACAAAGGCGCCGCGCAAGGTCACGGACACGATCTCCGACAATGCGGCGAACGCGGCGCTGGTGGTCGGCGGCCGGCCGTTCCGGCCGCTGGACGCAGATCTGCGCTGGATCGGCGCATTGCTGTTTCGCAACGGGCAGATCGAGGAGACCGGGATCGCGGCCGGCGTCCTCAACCACCCGGCCAATGGCGTAGCGTGGCTCGCCAACCGGCTGGCTCGCCATGACGAGCACCTGGCTGCAGGCGAAGTGGTGTTGGCGGGATCCTTTACGCGCCCGGTCGAAATCAGCAAGGGCGATACGTTTCACGCTGATTACGGTCCATTCGGATCGGTCTCCTGCCAATTCGTCTGAGCGAGTATTTGTCAAAACGAGGTGTGCAAATGGCACGACGCAAGAGCATCTATATCGGCGAGTTCAAGCATGCCAACCCGATTCCGAATGCATGCCGGATCGGCAATCTCCTGATGTCGGGTGTCATCCTCGGTCGCGACGCCGCCGGCGTCATGCCCGAACGCATCGAGGAGCAGTGCGCCAACATGTTCGCCCACATGAAGGCCATTGTGGAAGCCGGCGGCGGCACCACCGACGACATCATCAAGATGACGGTGTGGCTGCAGGACCGCACCCAGCGCGCGCCTGTTAACACCGAGTGGCTGAAGATGTTTCCGGACGAGCATTCGCGCCCCGCCCGTCATGCGCTGCAGATGAACATGGATGGCGGCGCGCTGGTGCAATGCGACTTCACCGCCGTGATCGGCTGACGCGCCCGAGAAGAGGACATACCATGCCGGACTATCTGCCGTTCGATCCGAACCCGCGCCGTCCTTTGAGGCTGCCGCCGCCGAAGAGCATCGACAGCCAGTTTCACGTGCTGGGGCCGGTGGAAAAATATCCGATCCGGGCAGGGGCGGCCTACCAGATGCCGTCAGCGACCTGGGAGGCGGCGCTGCGCGTCCACAAGGCGCTCGGCATCGAGCGCGGCATCATCGTGCAAACCACGACCTATGGCGCCGATCATTCCGTGGTGCTCGATGGCCTGGCTGCGATGGGGCCGAACTATCGCGCCTGCGCCAACGCACTGGTCTTTGCCGAAGCCGATGACGCCTACCTTGCCAAGCTCGATGCCGCAGGCGTCGGCGGGGCGCGCTTCAGTTTCCGAAAAGAGCTCGGCGCGGTGCTGTCGGACAAGGATTTCGAGCGCGCCATTGCGCGCATCCGCGAACTCGGTTGGTACGCCAAGTTCCAGCCCGAGAAGGATGGCATCGTCGGCAATCTCGACAAGATCCGCGGGCTGAACGTGCCTGTCCTGATCGATCACATGGGGCGGCCCGATCCGCTGCGCGGCAAGGACGATCCGAATTTGCGCGCGGTGCTCGATCTGCTCTCGAAGGGCAATTTCTGGGTGATGCTTTCGCTCGGCGAGAAGACCTCGAAGGCCGGCCCGCCGTGGGACGACGTCATTCCGATCGCCCGCGCCTATATCGAGGCCGCGCCCGACCGCTGCGTATGGGCCAGCGATTGGCCGCATCCGGTTTCGGTCGTCCAGCCCCCCAACGACGCGGATTTGCTGGAACTGCTCTATCGCTATGCGCCTGATGAGGCGGAACTGCAGAAAATTCTGGTGACCAATCCTGCGAGGTTATTTGGGTTCGACAAGGCTTGACCGTGAAGCGCCGGTTTCGCGTGTACACCGTGACGTCAAAGCGCGCTTCCTAACTGTCTGAAAATGATTCGTTTTCCGTTCATTACGGTGACAGTGCACTTAACCTCGATGCAAGAGCGATCGGCTTGGTGAATTTTTGCACTGTCACAATCGTTGCAGATTTGGCACAGGGCACGCTGCCGGCCAGATCGGGCGCGCGCGGATTGCATCAGCCGCGCTTCGTTGTGCGAGCGAGCTATTCCGTGGCGCGCTGAGTCAGGCGCGATCGGGTAGATCAAGATAGGCCAGGCGATTCATGACGCCATCCGCGAGCCCCACGCTGTAGACGGCTTCAGCGAAACGCCTGTGGTCGGCTGTTCGGGTCAGTTTGCCATTGGCCATGCGCTGCGGCAATAGCGCACAAACCGGTTCGAGCATTTCGATCTCGAAAGGAACATTGACGCCGGCGGTCATCGAGAACGGCCCGGGGGTGAGCAACCGGGTAGCGATCAATTCGCCTTCGTCCATCGAACTCTCGAGCCCCACGTCGAGCAGCCATACCTTGGAGTTGCGGAGAATGTCGGTGGCGATCAGACCCACAACGTCGTGACGTTGCTCGATCAGGAGTATTGCAAACTGCGATGCGCGCATCGCCTCCAGCATCAGCCGCTCGTCGGACTGCGCGTCGCATTTGGCCGACCTCGCGTAACGATCGATCGCTCGCGAACGATCCGCCGGCGCCGTATAAATGGCAAGGTCATAGACGTAGTACATCTCGTCCATGTGTTCGAGAAGAAGCGTCTTTCCTTGCGCCAGACCGAGCCGGCGCGCGCAGCTCAACAGTGCATCGCTGGAGATGGAGTTGAGAACCTCCTCGTGAAGTCCCTTGGAGATTTCCCGTACCACTTGAATTGTCGGGATTTTGGCCTGTCATCGCGCCGGGAACCCGATGGGCGGCGCCATGGGCGATCTTACAAATGGGGCGATGATGGATTGGTGTCCCTGATTTGCCCGACGTGTCAAAAATGTTTTTGCGGGGTGCGGCATCCGTGCAGCCCTTTCTTTGCATGGGGTTGTTTTCGATATTTTGGTTGGGAGCGAGGCCGGCTGGAGCAGGTCTCTCTCTCGAATTACGCATTACTCATGGTGCCCGATCGGTTTATGCTGTCGGCAGCAAGGTTGCGCCAGCGCGGAACCAAATGGGCATGAGAGACTCTGATGACCGATGTGACCGATAACGCCCCTTCCGATTCCCCAACCGACGCATCTTTCCGCCCGCATTCGTCCCATTGGGGTGTGTTTTCGGCGCGCTGGCAGGGCGACGAGCTCGAGGTTCGGCCGCACCCTGATGATCCCGATCCGAACCAGATCATCGATAATTTTCCCGGCGCCTTGCGCCACCGCGCGCGCGTCGCGCAGCCGGTGGTGCGCCGTGGCTGGCTCGAAGGGAAGCGCGGGCCGGACGCGCGCCGCGGGCGTGATGAATTTATCCCGATGTCCTGGAAGGACGCGCTGGATCTGCTTGGCGCCGAACTCGCCCGCGTGCGGGACAATTATGGTCCGGGTGCGGTGTTCGGCGGCTCCTACGGCTGGTCGAGCGCGGGCCGCTTTCACCATGCGCAGAGCCAGGTCCATCGCTTCCTGAACATCGCGATGGGCGGCTACGTCAAGTCGGTCAATTCATATAGTTCCGGCGCCGCCACCGTCGTGGTGCCCCACATCATTGGCGACTACGAGGATCTGACCAAGCGCAACGTCTCCTGGGAACAGATCGCCGAGCACAGCGATGTCGTGCTCGCCTTTGGCGGCATGGCGCTGAAGAACAGCATGGTGGCCGGCGGCGGCACCAGCAAGCATGTCGAGCGTGGCGCGATGGCGCGCGCCGCGGCGCGCGGCTGCCAGTTCGTCCATGTCAGCCCGCTGCGCGGCGATTTGCCTGATGAAGCCCGCTCGCAATGGATCAGCAACATCCCGGGCACCGATGTCGCCCTGATGCTGGCGCTGGTGCATACGCTGGTTGCCGAGGGACTGCACGATCGGGCCTTCCTCGATCGCTTCACGGTCGGCTGGCCGGTGTTCGAGCGTTACGTTCTGGGCGAGACCGACGGCCAGCCCAAGGATGCGGCATGGGCCGCGGCGATATCAGGCGTCGCCGCCGACACCATCGTTGCGCTCGCCCGCAAGCTTCACGGCCGCCGTGCGCTGATCGTGGTCTCGCACTCGCTGCAACGGGCCGAACATGGCGAGCAGCCGGTCTGGATGGGCGCCGTTCTTGCCGCAGCGCTGGGGCAGATCGGTCTGCCGGGCGGCGGCTATGCCTACGCGCTCGGGGCCATCGCCTATTACGGCCGACGCTACAACGCCGTGCCGACGCCGACACTTTCGCAAGCGCGTAACGGCGTCACCGAATTCATTCCGGTCGCCCGCATCGCCGACATGCTGCTCAATCCCGGCGGCACCTATCGCTACAACGGCAAGACCAAGACCTATCCCGACATCAAGCTCGTCTACTGGGCCGGCGGTAATCCCTTCCATCACCATCAGGACATCAATCGCCTGAGGAAGGCCTTCGCGCAGGTCGACACGTTGGTGGTGCATGAATTGGGCTGGACCGCGACGGCGCGGCATGCCGATTTCGTGCTGCCCGCGACCATGACGCTGGAGCGCGAGGATATCGGCGCTAATGCCAACGATCCCCTGCTGGTGCCGATGCAGCAGATTGCGCCGCCTTATGGTGAAGCGCGGGACGATTACGCCATCTTTTCCGATCTCGCCGAACGCCTCGGCAAGCGCGAAGCCTTCACCGAAGGCCGCAACGTCCGCCAATGGCTGGAGCACCTGTACGAGCCGACGCGGAAAGGGCTGGCAGAGCGCGGATTAGCGGCGCCGAGTTTCGACGAGTTCTGGAAGAGCGACGGCCTGATCATGCCGCAACATCCTGACGATGGCGGGCAGCTGCGCCGTTTCCGCGACGATCCGGAAAATGCAAGACTGCCGACACCCAGCGGCAAGCTCGAGATTTTCTCGGAAACCATCGCGGGCTTTGGCGAGACGGACTGTCCGGGTCATCCGGCCTGGCTCGAGCGGGTGCAGGTGCCGGCGCCGTCGGCGCCGCTGATCCTGGTCGCCAACCAGCCGGCGACGCGGTTGCATAGCCAGCTCGACTTCGGGGGCCACAGCGCAGCGTCGAAGCAACGCGGACGCGAGGTCGCATGCATGAATCCGATCGACGCCGCCGCGCGCGGGATTTCCGATGGTGACATCATTCGCCTGTTCAACGAGCGCGGGGCCTGTCTCGCAGGCGTACGCGTCACCGACGATATCCGCCAAGGCGTGATCCAGCTGGCCACCGGCGCCTGGTACGATCCCGCCGATCCCCATGAGGAAGCGCCGCTTTGCGTGCACGGCAATCCGAACGTCCTGACGCGGGACGTCGGCACGTCCTCTCTGGCGCAGGGCTGCACCGGGCAACTGACGACCGCCGAGGTCGAACGTTTCATCGGCAATCTGCCGCCGATCCAGGCCTACGATCCGCCCGTGACAGCGAAGCGCGGAAGCTAGGTCATGGATAAAGTTGATCTCTGTTTCACGCCGGCAACGGATCTGGCGGGTGCGATCCGCGCCAAAAAACTATCCTCCGTCGAAATCACCTCGACGGTGCTGGAGCGCATCGCAGCCCTTGAACCCAAACTGAACGCGTTCGCGCATCTGGCTGCGGCGGAGGCGATGGACGCCGCGGCGGCCGCCGACAGCGCGCTCGCCAAGGGAGATTCGCTTGGGCCGCTGCACGGCATTCCCGTCACCATCAAGGACCTCGAACCGGTGCGCGGCATGCCGTTCGAACGCGGGACCTATTTGTTTCGCGGCGAGGTCGCGCCTGCCGATAACGTCGCGGTCGCGCGCCTCCGCAAGGCGGGCGCCATCATCCTCGGCAAGACCACCACGCCTGAATTCGGCTGGAAGGGCGTCAGCCACAGCCCGCTGACTGGGGTTACCCATAATCCGTGGAGGCTCGGCCTGAACGCCGGCGCGTCGTCTTCCGGCGCGGGTGTTGGTGCCGCCGCCGGTTATGGTCCGCTCCATCAAGGCAGCGACGGCGCGGGCTCGATCCGCATGCCCGCGCATTTTTGCGGCGTCTACGGAATCAAGCCGACCTACGGGCGCGTGCCGCAATCGCCGATGACGCCGAGCGACAACACCGTGCATCTCGGTCCTTTGACGCGCACGGTCGCTGACGCCGCGCTGATGCTGAAAGTGATGGCCGGCCGCCATCCCGACGACCAGTCGAGCCTTGAAGGGCCGCCGGCCGACTATCCCGCACAGCTCGCGAGCCGGCCGCGCGCGCCGCGTATCGCATTCAGTCCGGATCTCGGCCATGCCCGCGTTGATCCTGACGTGGCTGACCTGGTGCGCAAGGCCGCGGAGGTGTTCGAAACCGAGCTCGGCTGGCGCGTCGAACAGGTCAAGACGCCGTGGGGACCGAAAGGCCCGGAGCTCGCGCGCTTCTTCTGGCCGGCGCATTACAGCCGTTACGCCGATCGCATCGCCGAATCCCGCGACCAGCTGGATCCGGGCTTTGTCGCATGCTTTGAGGCCGGACAGCACATCACGCTGCCGGACTATCTGAAAATGAAAGTCGCAAAGCTCGCCTATTGTGCGGAGATCCACCATTTCTTCGAGGATTGGGATTTCCTCCTGACACCGGCGGTATCCGTTGCGGCATTCCCCGCCACGCAGCTGCAGCCCGACCACTGGCCTCAACATAAGTGGGACTGGATGTCGTGGGCGGAGTTTTCCTATCCGTTCAACCTGGCGCAGAATCCGGCCGCGTCGCTTCCCTGCGGGTTCACCGCATCAGGCCTGCCGGTGGGCTTGCAGATCGTCGGCCGGCGCTGCGACGATCTCGGAGTGCTGCAAATGTCCGCGGCGTTCGAGGCCGCGCGTCCATGGGCTTCAGCGCGTCCGCCGATCGCTTGAAAATCTCTGGCGGGTGCGCCTACGCGACTTCCAGCGCCCGCGCGTAGGTCAACCCTGAATTGGCGATGTGCGACGTCATCAGCGCCTCGAACGCCGCGAACTCGCCGCGCTCGAACAGGTGGAGCAGCTTGCGGTGCTCGTCGAAGGAGGCCGGTGTCTGGACGTCGACGGGCGCGCTCAAATTGGTGCGCAGCGCAGCCACGCGTCCCGATACCAGTTGATAGGACTCGACAAGATAGCGATTGCCGCAATGCGCGAAGAAGGCCTCATGCATTGCGGTATCGGCTCGCCCATAGGCGACGTTGTCCTTGGCGACCAGCGCCTGCTCCATCTCCGAGATCGCGGTCCGCATCGCCGCGACCGCGCCGGCACGATCATGACGATAGGCGAGTTCGGCGGCCTTGGGCTCGATGATGATCCTGAACGCGCAAAGCGCCGAGATGTCGGCAGCGCTCGGGGTAAAGACAAAGCTGCCGACCTGCGGCCTTATCACCACGAGCCCTTGCGATTGCAACAGACCCATCGCTTCGCGGACCGGCGTTCGACTGACGCCGAACGATTGCGCGATCATCTCTTCGGAAATGACCGCGCCCAGTCCGAATTCACCATCGATGATGGCCTGACGCAGCCGCAGCATGACCCGCTGCGACAGCGACTTCGGTGCATCGAGCTTGAGTGATTTCATGGTCCTCGTGCCTCCGGCCCGATCAGATCACCTTTCCGGGATTAAGCAAATGATCGGGATCGAGCGCCGCCTTCAGCGTGCGCATCAGCGCGATCTCCGCTTCGCTGCGCGCATGGCCGAGCCATTTTTTCTTCATCGTGCCGATGCCGTGTTCGGCGGAGACGCTGCCACCCATGTCGCGCACCAGGCCGTAGATGATCGCGTCCATCGCCTCCTTTGGCAGGCGCTCGACCGGCAGCCCTGCGACCCAGGACACCAGATGCAAATTGCCGTCGCCGATATGGCCGTAATAGACGCTTTCGCATCCGGCGATGCCGGTGGCCAGCGCGATCTTGCAGCGGCCGACGAACTCATCCATCCGCGCCACCGCAAGCCCGATATCGTAGGAGATGTGCGGGCCGAGCACTTGGCCGAATTCCGAACAGATGTCGCGCACCGCCCAGAACGCCTTGGTCTGCGCCACCGATTGCGAGACGGCGGCGTCCAGCAGCAGTTCGCGCGCCATCAGGCCTTCGAGCCAGGCTTCGAACTGCGGCGCGTCGATGCTCTCATCGGTGCCTTGCGCCTCCACCAGCACATAGAGGCCATGACCGGTGCCGACCGGCGAGCGTACGCCGGCCCGTGCCGTAATCACCTCCCAATAGTCCGGCCACATCACTTCGAACGCGGACAAAAGCGGGCCGAGCCCGCCACGCGCCGCGTCGAGCAGATCAAGCACCGCAGCATAGTCAGCAACTGCGCAGAGTGCCGCCATGGTCGAGCGCGGTTTCGGAAACAGCCGCAATACGACGCGGGTGATGATGCCGAGCGTGCCTTCCGAGCCGATGAAGAGGTGCTTCAGATCGTAGCCGGCATTGTTCTTCAGCAGCTTGTTGAGGTTGGTGACGATGGTGCCGTCCGGCAGCACGACTTCGAGGCCAAGCACCAGTTCGCGCGTCATGCCGTAACGGATGACGCGATTGCCGCCGGCATTGGTGGAAAGATTGCCGCCGATCGCGCAGGAGCCGCGTGATCCCAAATCCAGCGGAAAGAACAAGCCGGCTTCATCTGCGGCTTTCTGAATCGTCTCCAGCGGCGTGCCGGCCTTCACCGTCATGGTCGCGCTGGCGCGATCGATCTCTTCGATGCCGACCATTCGCTCCATCGAAATGGCGACCCAGCCTGGCTCCGGTGCGGCACCGCCGCAAAGGCCGGTCAATCCGCCTTGCGGCACGAACGGCAGCTGCGCCTTGCGGCATGTCGCGATGGTTTCAGATACGCCGGCCGCGTCCAGCGGCCGAACCACCGCGATCGGTGTTTGCGGCAGGCTCGCGCTCCAGTCGTTGCAATTTCGGGCGGGAATTTCGGCGCCGGTCAGCACCGCCTGCGGGCCGAGTTTGAGCTGCAAGGCGCCGAGCAGCTCCAGCGGTCTTTCCGGTCGCGTCATCGTATCCATGGCGGAGCCTTTGTTGGTCCGTCGCGCGTCCATGCGTTTTTGGCAGCGCGGCCTGCTCAATACTGAGTTGAGGTGTTCTTGTATGTAAGGTACAACAGAAGTCAAGAAGGCCCATTTGGGGCGTCCAAATGCCATGGGAGAGGTCATGACAGCAGCAATTCGCGGGTTCTGGGCGGCTGCGCCCACACCGCTGACGGCCGCCAGTGGGGCCGTGGATCATGCGAAGCTCGCGGGACACGCCCTCAACCTTTTCAAAAAGGGCGTCGATGGCGTCGTGCTGTTCGGCACCACCGGTGAGGGCACCTCATTCGGTGTGGCTGAACGGATCGCGACCGTCGAGGCGTTGCTCAAGGCCGGCGTGGCGTCGTCCCGCATCGGGCTTGGCGGCGGCTTTCCCGCCATCACCGACAGCATTGCACTGGCGCGTTCGGCGCTGGGCCTGGGATTGAACCATGTGCTGATCCTGCCGCCCTATTTCGACCGTGCCGTCACGCCGGAGGGAATCGAGGATTCGTTCGCCGCGATTTTCGATGCCGTGGCTGACGACCGCCTTCGCGCCACGCTCTATCACATCCCGCAAGTGTCCGGCGTCGCCGTGCCGGCCGCGGTGGCGGCCAGTCTGCGCAAGCGCTACGGCGTTATCGTCGCCGGTCTCAAGGACTCAAGCGGCGACTTCAGGCAATTCCAGGCGTTTCGTGCCGCCGCGCCCGAGCTTGCGATTACGGTCGGCAACGAGGCCGATATCGCCCGCGCCATCGCAGAAGGCGGTGCCGGAACGATTTGTGGGATGGGCAATGTCGTGCCTGGGCTGGTTCAGGCCATGATCAACGGCGCGGGGGCGGAAGCGCGCATGCAGGCCGCCATTGACGTCGTGGCGAGCGGGCCGTCGTTCCCCTCGACGTTGAAGGCAATTCTCGCCGCGCAAAGCGGCGATGCCGGCTGGCTGCGGGTGCGTCCACCGCTGCGCCAGTGCGCTGACGGCGCGGCTTTCAAGGCGAAGCTGGAGACACTGATGAGCCCGGAGGTCGCCTGAAGGTCTCAAGCCGAAGTTTCACGTGACGTACGCAACGCCCTAAGCTGCCTCGGGCAAGGCCGCACCCTGAAACCTGCGCGCGGCGCGGCTCTTGCTCGTGGCCGCGGCGCGGCTCTTGCATGTGGCAAGTCGTGCTCTTGCATGGAGGGTCTGTTTGATGACACCGTGCGGTCGCTTCGGGTAGGGGACACCGACCTGAACACTCTCGTTGCGTTTCGGTATTGGACGTCTCGATGCTGTTTCTGATTGCCCGGCGTCTCGGTCTCGGCCTCCTGGTCGCGCTCACGGTGATGACGCTTGCATTCATGCTGACGCGGCTGTCCGGTGACCTTGCCATTTCAATCGCCGGCCCGTCCGCGACGCAGGCCGACGTCGAAATCATTCGTAAGGCTTACGGTCTCGATCGTCCGCTCTACGTCCAGTTCTTCTCCTGGGTCGGCCGCGCCATGGTCGGCGATTTCGGCCAGAGCTATTTCTTCAAGGACAGCGTCTCCAACCTGATCGCGAAGCGCCTGCCCATCACGCTCACGCTCGGCCTGGTGGGCCTTAGCCTGGCTCTGATCATCTCGATCCCGCTCGGCATCCTGGCGGCGGTCCGCGAGAATACCTGGCTCGATCGCGGCGTCACCATGTTCACGATGGTGGGGCAGGCGATCCCGAGCTTCTGGCTCGCACTGATCCTGATGATCGTGCTCGGTCTCAATCTCGGCATCCTGCCGATCTCAGGCACCGGAACCTGGCAGCACTTCGTGATGCCGGGCATCGTGCTCGCTTTTACGGCAATCCCCGCCCTTACACGGCTGACGCGCTCCGGCATGATCGAGGCGATGGCGTCCGACTACATCCGCACCGCGCGGGCCAAGGGCCTGTCGCGCGCACGCATCATCTTCAAGCACGCGCTGCGCAACGCTGCGATCCCCGTCGTGTCGATCGCCGCGGTGCAACTTGGCTTCATGCTCGGCGGCTCGATCGTCATCGAGACGGTGTTCGCATTGCATGGCGTCGGCTATCTCGGCTGGGAGAGCATCGCCAAGAACGATTTCCCGGTTGTGCAGGCGGTGGTGCTGGTGCTGGCCGCGATCTATATCGGCCTCACGCTGCTTTCCGACATCCTCAACGCGCTGCTTGATCCGAGGCTCCGGACCGGATGAGCGAACCGATTGCAATCCATGCGCCCCTGACGTCGCGGGTCGGCGTGGCCGGCTTCACGGTCGGGATCGTCATCGTCGGCATCATCGCGGTGGCCGCGATCATCGGCAATCAGCTGGTGCCGCATGATCCCTTCACCCAGGATCTCGGCAACCGCCTCAAGCCGCCATTCTGGATGGAGGGCACCCAGGCCGGGCATCTGCTCGGCACCGATCAGCTCGGCCGCGACTATCTGGCGCGGCTGGTGTACGGCGCGCGCATTTCGCTGCTGATCGGTATCATGACGGTCATCACGTCGGGACTGATCGGCATCACGCTCGGCGTGCTCGGCGGCTTCTTCGGCGGCCGCATCGACGACGCCGTGCTGTTCGCCATCACCACGCGGCTGTCGATCCCGGTGGTGCTGGTCGCGCTCGCAGTTGTGGGGCTGATGGGCTCGGGCCTTGGCCTCGTGGTCGCAACCCTCGGGCTTCTGTTGTGGGACCGTTTTGCGGTGGTGGCGCGCGCGACCACGATGCAGATCCGCAGCCTCGATTACGTCAATGCCGCCCGCTGCGCCGGCGCCTCGACTTCGCATCTGCTGATCAGGGAGATCCTGCCGAACATCGCGAGCCATCTTGCCGTGGTGGCAACATTGGAAATGGCGCTCGCGATCCTGCTCGAGGCCGCGCTGTCGTTCCTCGGCCTCGGCGTGCCGCCGCCGCTGCCGTCCTGGGGTCTGATGATCGCCGAGGGCAAGGATTACATGTTCTTTTCGGCCTGGGTGATCATGGTGCCCGGCGTCGCGCTGTTCATCCTGGTGCTCGGCATCAACCTGGTCGGCGACGGATTGCGCAATCTGCTCGGCTCGGAGCGGTCGCGATGAGTGCATTGCTTGACATCGAGGATCTCGAAGTGATGTTCGGCGGCCGTAGCGCGGCGGTACGCGGCGCCTCGTTTCAGGTCGAGAAGGGCGAGACGCATTGCCTGGTCGGCGAATCCGGCTGCGGCAAATCGGTGACCGCGCTGTCGATCATGAACCTGCTCGCGCGCGGCGGCCGGCGCTCCGCCAAACGCATGAGCTTTGCCGGCACCGACCTCCTCTCGCTGTCCGACCGCGAGATGGCGCGCCTGCGCGGCAACCGGATCTCGATGATCTTCCAGGAGCCGATGACCAGCCTCAACCCGGCCTTTACGATCGGCTCGCAAATGGCTGAGGTGCTGACCCGCCACAAGGGCGGCTCGCGCACCGCCGCGCTCGAGCGGGCGGTCGAACTGATGGGCCGCGTCGGTATCACCGCGCCGGAGATGCGGCTCGGCCAGTTCCCGCACCAGCTTTCCGGCGGCTTGCGTCAGCGCGTCATGATCGCGATGGCGCTGATGTGCGACCCCGAACTGCTGGTCGCCGACGAGCCGACCACCGCGCTCGACGTTACCGTGCAGGCGCAGATCCTGCGGCTGCTGGCGACCTTGAAGCGCGAACTCGGCCTTGCGATCCTCTTGATCACCCATGACCTCGGCATCGTCGCCCGCGTCGCCGACCGGGTGTCGGTGATGTATGCGGGCGAAGTGGTCGAGCGCGCGCCGACCGCGGAATTGTTCCGCAGCCCCCAACACCCCTATACGCGCGGCCTCTTGTCCTGCGTGCCGGTGCCGGGCCGGGTGCAGCGCGACCGGCCGCTCGGCTCGATCCCGGGCGTGGTGCCGGCGATCGGACCCGGCTTTGCAGGCTGTGCGTTCCGCTCACGCTGTTCCCATGCCGACGCCAGCTGCGAACGCGAAATTCCGCGCCGCGAGGCAGCTGGCGCGCACGACTATCTGTGCCGGCTCGCGCCGCAGTTCTCGGAGCCGCAGCCCGCATGAGCGTCGCGATCGAAGTCCAGAATTTGCGGTGCGAGTTCCGGGTCAACGCCGGGTGGTTCGCGGCGGAAAAGCGCGTGATCGCGGTCGACGACGTTACCTTCAGCGTGCCGGCGGGCAGCGTGCTCGGCATTGTCGGCGAATCCGGCTGCGGGAAATCCACCCTCGCGCGGCTGATCCTCGGGCTGCTGAAGCCGACGGCGGGGACCGTGTTGGTCGACGGCAAGCGCCTGTTCGATCTCGACCGCAAGGCGCGGGCGCGATTGATCCAGCCGGTGTTCCAGGATCCGTTCGCCTCGCTCAATCCGCGGCACCGCATCAAGGACATCGTCGCGCTGCCGCTCGCCGCCCAGGGCACCTTCTCACGCGCGGAAATCGAGCGCCGGGTCGCTCAAATTCTCGAACGCGTCGGGCTTTCGGCGGCGATGGGCGAGCGCATGCCCTCGCAGCTCTCCGGCGGGCAACGCCAGCGGGCGGCGATTGCCCGTGCGCTGGTGCTCGAGCCGCGGATCGTGATCTGCGACGAGCCGACCAGTGCGCTCGACGTTTCGGTGCAGGCGCAAATCCTCAATTTGCTCGCCGATCTGCGCCGCGATCTCGGACTGACCTATCTTTTCATCAGCCACAATCTGGCGGTCGTGGAGCATGTCGCGAGCGAGGTCGCGGTGATGTATCTCGGTCGTTTCGTCGAGCGCAACGAAACCGACGCACTGTTTCGTGCGCCCGGTCATCCCTACACGCAGGCGTTGCTGCAAAGTGTGCTGACACCGGAGCCGGGCCGGGGCGTGCCCGATATCGGCCTCGGCGACGCCATGCCGGATCCGGCCAATATTCCCCCGGGCTGCCGGTTCAATCCGCGCTGCGGCATCGCGGTCGAACGCTGCCGCCGTGTGGCACCAACGCCCATGGCCCGCGCGCCCCAGGGAATGGTAGAGTGCCATCTGGCATAGAGTGTGCTTGAAATCGGTCTTGCGATCGGAACCAAAGGAGGACGGCATGGGCTTGCAATTGAGATTTGGTGCGGCGATCCTCGCGGCGGCACTGGTCGGTGCCGGCGCTTCCCCGGCGCTGGCGCAGAAGTCCGCCGACACGTTGCGGATCACGATGCGCGCCGCGTTGTCGAACATCGACCCCTACTATAACAACGAGCGCACCGGCGTGGTGATGCACCACCAGGGCTGGGACGGGTTGGTCTACCGCAACCCCGAATCCTTCAAGGTCGAGCCGCTGCTCGCCACCGAGTGGAAGCTGCCGGATACGACCACGATCGAGTTTACGCTCAGGCCCGGCGTCAAATTCCACGACGGCAGCGCGTTCACCGCCGATGACGTCGTCTACACGCTCAATCTCATATCCGATCCCGCGAGCAAGGTGTCGACCCCGGCGAACTACAACTGGATCGACAAGGCGGAGAAGACCGGCGACATGTCGGTTCGCGTCAAACTCAAGCGGCCGACGCCGGCGGCGCTGGATTATTTCGCGATGGTTGTCCCGATCTACCCCAAGGCCTATCGCGAGAAGGTCGGTGCGGAAGCCTATGCCAAGGCGCCGGTCGGCGCCGGCCCCTACAAGATGACCAAGGTCGAGTCGGGTGTCTCCATCGACTTCGAACGCTTCGAGGATTATTGGACCGGCAGCCCCAAGGGAAAAGCCGCGATCAAGAAGATGAGCGTGCGCTTCGTGCCGGATGCCGCCACCGAAATGACCGAACTGCTCTCCGGTCGTGCGGACTGGATCTGGAATCTGAACCCCGACCAGTTCGATAGCGTCAACAAGTTCCCGAATCTGGCGGCCGTGCGCAAGGAGTCAATGCGGGTAGGCTATCTCGCGCTTGACGCCGCCGGCCGCACCGGCGCCGACAATCCTTTGACCAAGCTCAAGGTGCGCCAGGCGATCTGGCACGCGATCGACCGGCAGACGATTGCCGACAAGCTCGTCACCGGCGGAAGCCGCGTTCCGGGAGCTCCCTGCTTCCCGACTCAATTCGGCTGCAACGGCGAGGCCGCGACGCTTTACGACTACAATCCCGCCAAGGCGAAGCAGCTGCTCGCGGAAGCCGGCTATCCGGATGGCTTCGAAGTCGATCTGGCCAGCTATATATTGCCGCAATGGGGCTCGGCGATTCAGAACTATCTGATGGCGGTCGGCATCCGCGCCAAGCTCAACCAGCTCCAGGTCGGCGCGCTGATACAGCGCGCGAAGGCAGGGGAACTGCGCGCCTATCTCGGCACCTGGGGCAGCTATTCGATCAATGACGTCTCGGCCTTCCTGCCGAACTTCTTTGACGGCGGCGCCGACGATTATGCGCGCGATCCGGACGTGCAGAAATGGCTGATCGAGGGCGGATCGACCAATGACGCTGAAGTGCGCAACAAGGCCTATTCGGCCGCGATCCAGCGCATCACCCAGCAGGCCTATTTCACGCCGCTGCACACCTATGTGACGACCTACGGCTATTCCAAGCAGCTCGAATTCACCCCCTATTCGGACGAGCTGCCGCGCTTCTATCTGGCGAAGTGGAAGTAGGCTGAAGCAAACGAGCCCGGCGCGGCATCGCCGCGCCGGTTTAGCCCACTGGCGTCATCGGTTTCGAAGCGTCTAGAATGCCCGAATCTCGGCGCGGCATTCGGGAACACGATGACAGGATTGCTCAGTCGGCGTGATGCGTTGGTGCGGAGCGCGGGGCTTGCGGCGGCCGGCCTGGTTTCTAACGCGGGTTTTGCCGCACCTGTCCGCAAGCCGGTTTCCGGCGAGGCGATCGACGCTGCATTGCTGGCGAAGATCGGCGCCAAGGAAATACCCGGCGTGGTCGCGATGGCCGCGAACGAAACCTCGGTCGTCTACCAAGGGGCATTCGGCGCGCGCAACGTCGCGGCCGCAATGCCAATGTCACCAGATACGGTTTTTCGTATTGCCTCGATGGTCAAATTGCTGACGTCGGTGGCCGCATTGCAGCTGGTCGAGCGCGGCAAACTGAAACTGGATGAGCCGGCCGCCAATATCGATCCGACCCTCGCCGCGCCCCAGGTCCTCGCGGGCTTCGATGCCAAAGGCGTTCCGCAGCTGCGGCCGGCGCACAAGCCGATCACGCTGCGAAACCTGCTGACGCACACGTCCGGCTTCAGCTACCCGCTGTGGGATCCGAATGTGGTTCGCTACCAGAAAGCGGCGCGGGCCGATCCGGCGCTGCCGCGCCGGCCGCTGATGTTCGAGCCGGGTGCGCGCTGGGCCTATGGCGGCAGTATCGACAATGTCAGCCAGCTGGTCGAGATCGCCAGCGGGCAAACCATCGATCGCTACTTCAGTGAACACATCACCGGCCCGCTCGGCATGAACGACACCGGCTTTGTCATCACCGAGCAGCAGCGTGCTCGTCAGGCCAGCCTGCATGTGCGCGAGGCCAGCGGAAAGCTCGTCCCAAAACCGTTCGAGAAGCTGGCCCCGACATCGGCCTTTTCCGGCGGCGGCGGCATCTATTCGACCGCGCCGGACTATCTGGTCCTGCTGCAGGCGTTGCTGAACGGCGGACGTTTTCGCGGCGCATGCCTGTTGCGGCCGGATACCGTCGCAATGATGTCGACCAACCAGATCGGCAATATCGAAGCCGGAATTCTCAAGACGGCCAATCCGGCGCTTTCAAATGACGTGGATTTTTTCCCGGGCGTCCATCTGCGCTGGGGGCTCGGCCATATGATCAATGTCGATCCGGTCCGCGAGGGCCGCGCGGCCGGCAGTCTCACCTGGGCCGGTCTGTTCAATACCTATTACTGGATCGACCCGAAAAAACGCGTTGCGGGGGTGATCATGATGCAGATCCTGCCCTTCGTCGACAAGCAGGCGCTGGTGGCCTACCGGCAATTCGAGCGCGGTATTTATCGCGCGCTCGGGTAGGCCTGGTAACCTCCGGGTGACTGCCATTCCGCCGACGCAGATGTGATTGAAACGCGCGCGATGGCGGGCAGTTCGCCGATCGAAAATGTGATAGACCCGCCGTCATCTCATTCGAAACAGGCAACGCGCTCACCATGAACCTCGATATGACCCGTCGTACCTTGCTGCATCTCGCCGGCGCCTCCTCACTTGCGGCGGCCGCCGCGGCCGCGGCGCACGCCGAGCAGGGCGGTAGCGGCGGCGGGCCGACTTTCGCCAACCGCACGCCGATGCGGATCGGCATGGTGACGATCCGCGTCCGCAAGCTCGATACCGTGGCGGACTTTTATCGCGACGTGCTCGGCCTTGCCGTGATGGAGCGCTCGGCCACCGGCGCCGTGCTCGGCGCCGGCGGGGTCAAGCTGCTGGTGCTCGAGGCGCGCCCGGATGCTGCGAACGAAGCCCGCAACGCAGCCGGGCTCTATCACACCGCCTTCCTGATGCCGACGCGCAAGGATCTCGCGCGCTGGCTGGTCAATGCCGCGATCCACCGCGTGCCGCTGTCGGGCTTTGCCGATCACCGCGTCAGCGAATCCGTCTATCTCGACGACCCCGAAGGCAATGGCATCGAGGTCTATGCCGATCGCGATCCCTCGCTCTGGCAATGGAGCGAGGGCACCGTGACGATGGGGACCGACCAGCTCGATATCGACAATCTCGTCTCGCTCACCAATACCAACGTCAGCGATTATGCAAAGGCGCCCGACGGCTTGCGCATCGGCCACATGCATCTGCGCGTCGGCGATCTCGCCAAGGCCGACGGCTTCTACCGCGGCACGCTCGGCTTCGATCCGACGCGGGCACGCAGCGGCGCCGCGTTCCTGTCCTCCGGGCGCTACCATCACCATCTCGGTCTCAACGTCTGGCAAAGTGCCGGTGCCGGCCGCCGTGACGACGCGGCCACCGGCCTCGCCTGGTTTTCGCTGGAGATCGAGAAGGCGGATTTGTTCGCGGCAAAGGAAGAGCGCCTGCGTCAGGCCGGCGTCCAGGTCGCGTCTGTTGCTGGCGGCCTCGAGGCCGCCGACCCCTGGGGCACGCGCGTGCGCCTCGTCAAGGTCTGAGCCATCAGGCGGGAGCAGATGCGATGGATGCCGTGCTTCCTTTCCGTACCATGGCCTACAACAATGGCTGGGCCAATCATCGCCTGCTGACCGCCTGTGCAGCGCTGTCGCAGGCGGATTTCACCGCGCCGCGCACCGGCTTCTTTCCAAGCCTGCGCGCCACCCTCAATCACATCCTGATCATCGACAACTTCTACATCGATGCCTTGGAAGGCGGCACGTTGGGGCCGGCGGCCTGGGCCAACCAGGAGCCGTGCGAAACGATTGTCCTGCTTCGGGATGCGCAAGGCGAGATGGATCGCCGGTTGATCGCCTTCGTCGAGCGCCTCGGCGCTGAAGATCTCGATCGCATCGTCAACGTCCACCGCGGCAGTCGCATTCAACATGAGCGGATGGACCGGCTGCTGCTGCATCTGTTCCAGCACCAGATTCATCATCGCGGCCAGGCGCATGCGATGTTGAGCGCGACTGCTGTCAAGCCGCCGCAGCTCGACGAGTTCTTTGCCGCGGAAGAAGCGCCGCTGCGCGCCGCGGAGTTTGCCGAGCTCGGTTGGAGCGAGGATAAAATCTGGCGCCGCTGATTTTGTCACGAACGTGGATCGCGAAATTGGACGATCGGTGCCAGTTGCGCGGGCGCCACGATTATGTCGGTCAGGGCCAACACGCGACATTCGAACTGCCAGTCACGGAATAACATAAACGCCACCCACCGCGTTCGTTGGTGGGTGGCGTTGAGGCGTATCAAACTGAGCCTTAAATGCACCAGCTTCTATTAAGTCAGGCAAGCATAGTGTCAGGTTAGCGTTGTACCATTGATGCCAGAATCGGCCCGGCCTCCGCATCCTCAACACAGGGCGTCACGGTAATCTCCATCACGTTTGACCATTGCGCGTACCATGCGTACATCGCCTTCGCGTCATTGCTCTCGGAAATCGCGAATCCTTGGCCATTCATGCCGTGCCAACGGCCAAGCATTTTCACGCCCTCAGGCGGCGTACCACCCGTCTCAAGAAACTTTTTGATTGCAGCATCGATCGAGCTTGATGGTATTTTCCAATGTGAGATGTACTTCATTGCAATCTCCATTTTGAGAAAACACGAGATGCCTTACGGCAGGATCAAGTGAACCACTGATCGGTGGCGACGAATAGGGATATTAGTGGGCGTCGGAGAAGGCGGCGTGGGATTTCTGAAGCACGCCGGTTTTGGGTCAAAGACTGACCTGGAGGTAATTTCCGCTTCTGGCGCGGGACGTACATTCGGCAAATCGGGGTATGTCCGGGACCGCTGTGTGGACAGGTTCGCGCCGCCTATGACTGCGGCGACAACTGCTCCGTCACCTCGCGTGCGACGACGCTCATGTCGTGCGCCAGCGCCAGCGATTTTGCACGGTCGAGTTGGCTGCCGAGGCCGACGGCCGCGAGCGTATGCGAGATCGTACCCTGGCCGTTCAGAACCGGCACCGCCACGATCGTGACGCCGTCAATATAATTGCCGCGATCGATGCTGAAGCCCTGGCGCCGTACCAGCTCGACTTCCTTGCGCCAGGAATCGTAGCTCGGCGCGTTGTGCCAGCGCAGCAGGCGAAACCGCTTCTCGATCTCCTTCTGCGGTTGCCCGCAAAAGGCGGCGACGCATCGCCCCGTGGCGCTGATCAGCGCCGGAAACCGGCTGCCGACATCGACATGCAGGCGCACCGGCGCCTGGCTGCGGGACAGCGTGACCACGATCATGTGGTCGAGATCCGGGACCTCGACGCCGATCGCCATCACGCCATAGCGCGCCGAGAGATCATCGAGCTTGGGCCGCACCAGGCTTGGAAAGTCTGCGTTCTCAAGCACCGCGCGCGCCAGCGGCAACATGCCGGTACCGAGACTGTAGCGCTTGGTCAGCGGGTCGACCCGCAGCAGATCTTCGGCGACCAGCGCGCGCGCAATATGCAGCGCGGTGCTCGGCACCAGATCGAGCGCTTCGGCTATTGCCTTGAGGCTCTGTGGATCGCGGCTGCGGCTGAGCAGCCGGAGAATGGCGATGGCGCGGGTGACGGCGGGTACCGCGCGGACTCGCGGCGATTTGGGATTCGGCATGATTGTCTCTGTACAACAATGATTGCGGTGCAACAACGATCGGTGCTAATTGTACATATACAATTATAAACGCTATTTGACAATTAGCTTGTCTTCGGTATTTTGCCGCCATGACCAAGCTGACCCACTTCACGAGCTACGCGGATGCGCAGGCGGAATTTTCCTCCGCCAGACTCTGGGAATTGTTCGCGGGCAATCGCGAACGCCTGAACATCGCCCATGAATGCATCGACCGGCATGCCGGGCGTTCCAATCCGGCTATCATTGTCGTTCACGCCGACGGGCCGGATGAACTGCTGAGCTTTCGCGAGATCTCGGAAGCCTCGTCGCGCTTCGCGCATTATCTGGCAAGCGAGGGTGTCAAGCCCGGCGATCGCGTGGCGATCATGCTGGAGCCGTCGCGGGCGTTCTACGTGGCGGTGTTCGGCACGATGAAGGCGGGCGCCATCGCCGTGCCCTTGTTCACGCTGTTCGGACCCGATGGCGTCAAGCTGCGCGTCAACGATTGCACGCCGCGGCTGATTGTGACGAACGCCGAGAAGGCGCCGAGCCTGGACGGCATCGAAGCGAAAATCGTGGTCGCCGACGATGCGTTCCTGAAAGGACTTGAGCGCTTCTCGCCGCACTTCACATCAAACACGGCGGCCGACGCGCTGGCGCTGTTCCAGTACACGTCGGGGACGACGCGCGAGCTTCCCGAGGCGGTCAAGCACACCCATCGTGCGATCGTGACGCTGATGGTGGCGGCGCTCTACGGCACCGGTTTGCGACCCGGCGATCGTTTCATCTGTCCGTCGTCGCCGGCGTGGGGCCATGGTCTCTGGCACGGCACGCTGGCACCGCTGGCGCTCGGCATCACCATTGGCGCCTATGCCGGCAAGTTCAATCCGGAACGGCTGCTGGCGGCGCTGCAGCAGCACCAGTTCACCAACATCTCGGCGGCCGCCACCCATTATCGCATGATGCGAAATTCCGGCGCGGCGCCGAATTATCGCTACGCGATCGAGAAACTGTCCTTCACCGGCGAGCCGATCGACAGCGAGACCGCTTCGTTCGTCGAGCATGTTTTTGGCCGGCCGGCCTGCAGCATGTACGGCACCACCGAGATCGGCGTGATTCTGGTGAGCTATCCCGGCGCCGGCGATTTCGTCGTCAAGCCCGGTTCATTGGGTAAACCGATTCCCGGCGGACGCGTCGAAGTCCATGATGCCGAGGGCCGGCAATGCCCGCCCGGCGTCGCCGGCGAACTGAAGGTCTGGCGCCACGGGCAGTGGATCGCGACCAAGGATCTCGGCCGCATCGACGAGGACGGTTATTTCTATCACGGCGGCCGCGCCGACGATGTGATCATCTCCGCCGGCTGGACCATGAGCGCCGTCGAAATCGAGGATGCGATCCTGAAGCATCCGCAAGTGCGCGAGGCGGCCGCCATCGGCGTCGCCGATCCGCTGCGCGGACAAGTCGTAAAGGCCTTCGTCGTCACCGACCGGGCCGGCGATGAAGCGTTCCAGCACGAGATCCAGGACGTCGTGCGCCAGCGCCTCAGCCATCACGAATATCCGCGTGTCGTCAGTTTCGTCACCGAACTGCCCAAGACGCCGGCCGGCAAGGTCAACCGCAAGGTGCTGCGCGACCGCGAGCAGGCCATCACGAAATCAGAAGCGAGATAGAGGCAAAAGCCTGAAGGAAGGAACGTCAATGCTTGATACCGTCGAAACCAGATTTCCGAAAATCACCGAGGATGGCCTCGACGATCTGCGCAAGCGCATCGGCGTCTCCATCGGCGTCACCGCCGAGCCCTGGTGCTACGAGGCGACGCGCGACAACATCCGCCATTATGCGCACGGCATCGGCGACGACAATCCGCTGTGGTGCGACCCTGATTACGCCGCCAAGACCAACCATGGCGGCATCATCGCGCTGCCGAGCTTCCTGTTCTCGACCAGCCGCATCGTGTCGGGTTACGTCGGCGGTTTGCCCGGCGTCCACGCGATGTGGTCGGGCGCCGACTGGACCTGGCACAAGCCGGTCAGGCGCAACGACGTGATTTCGACCGAGGCCAAGCTGAAGGATCTCGTCGAGCACCAGACGCGCTTTGCCGGCCGCGCAATCCAGCAGACCTATCATGTCGACTTCTTCAACCAGCAGGGCGACCTCGTCGCCGAGGCGGATAGCTGGTGCTTCCGCACCGAGCGCGACCATGCGCGCGAGCAGGGCACCAAGTACAAGGAGGTCAAGGCCCGCGCGCCGCGCCGTTACAGCGAGCAGGAACTGGCTGACGCCTACAAGCTCTATGCCGAGGAGCGGATTCAGGGTTCGCGCAAGCGCTACTGGCAGGACGTCACCGAGGGTGAGGCGCTGCCCGTCATGTTCAAGGGGCCGATGACGGTCACCGGCTTCATCGCCTATGCGCAAGGGTGGGGCGGCCTCTACATCCGCGCCAACAAGCTCGCCTGGAAGCTGCAGGACGCCCATCGCGGTCTCGGCATCCCGAACCGTTTCAATATTCCCGACTGTCCCGAGCGCGTGCACTGGGAAGAGGAGTTCGCGCTCGAGGTCGGCGCGCCCGGTGCCTACGACTACGGTCCGGAACGCTGCTCCTGGCTCACCCACCATCTCACCAACTGGATGGGCGATGACGGCTTCCTGCGCCGTGCGACCTGCAAGATCCGCCGGCACAATCCCGAAGGCGACATGCTGTTCATCAGAGGCAAGGTGAAGCGCAAGTTCGTCGAGGGCGGACGTCACCTCGTCGAGATCGAGCAGGAAGCCTACAACCAGGACAATGAAGTGTCGGTGCTGGGGACCGGCATCGTGGAACTGCCAAGCCGTTCCTGAAGAAGCTTCGTTCCTGACAACAGAACGGTCAATTGACCATGCCCGCAAACGAGCTCACGCGCGGAGCGATGACCGGCCTCAAGGTCGTCGATCTGTCGCGCGTGCTCGCCGGACCACTGTGCACGCAGATGCTGGCCGATCACGGCGCCGATGTCGTCAAGATCGAGCCGCCTGCGGGGGACGAGACCCGTGGTCTCGGGCCGCCGTTCGATGCGGCCGGGCAGGCGGCCTATTTCAGCGCCGTCAACCGCGGCAAGCGCGGCATGGCGCTCGACCTCTCGCGCAGCGAAGGGCGCGCGGTGCTCGAAGCCCTATTAAAGGATGCGGACGTGCTGGTGGAGAATTTCCTGCCGGGCACCATGGAGCGCTGGGGTATCGGCTTTGATGCTCTGTCCACGCGCTTTCCGCGGCTGATCTACTGCGCCATCTCCGGCTTCGGCTCCGACGGGCCGCTCGGTGGGCTCCCCGGCTATGACGCGGTGCTGCAGGCGATGTGCGGGCTGATGAGCATCAACGGCACGCAGCAATCCGGCGCCACCCGCGTCGGTGTTCCCATTGTCGATTACGTCACCGGATACAATGCGCTCACCGGCGTCCTGTTGGCGCTGGCGGCGCGCGAGCGCACCGGGATGGGGCAGCGCGTCGAGGTGACGCTGTTCGACACCGCGCTCAATCTCCTGGTGCCGCACGCGGCCAACTGGCTCTGCTCGGACGTCGTGCCCGGCCGGCTCGGCAGCGCCCACCCCAACATCGCGCCTTACGACAAATTCGCCGCCAGCGATGGCGAGATATTCCTGGGTATTCTCAACGACGGCCAGTTCCGCCGTTTCTGCCAGAAGGTGGCGCGCGAAGATCTGCTCGACGATCCGCGCTTCCGGACCAATGCCGACCGGCTCAAGCACGTAGGATCCCTTCGCGCCGAACTCGAGCGCACGCTGGCCGGCTTCAAGTCCGACGATCTCTGCCGCGATTTGATGCGCGCGGGGGTGCCGGCGGGACCGGTGAACAATGTGGCGCAGGCGTTCGCGCAGCCGCATGTGGCACACCGCGACATGCTGGTCGAAAGCGAGGGCCACCGCGCACCCGGCATTCCCATAAAACTTGCGCAGACGCCCGGCGGCGCGGGACGGCGACCGCCCCGCTTCGGCGAACATGTCCACGACATACTGGCGGAAGCCGGATTCGATCAAATGGCCATCGACGGTTTGATCGAGACCGGCATCGTCTCACCCAACGACAAGAAGAGCTCATAACAAAAAACAAAATCATCTGGAGAGGAAACCATCATGCTGAAATCCGCAAAATGGGCCGCAGGATTGCTGGCTTTGCTATGGAGTTGCGCGGCAGTTGCGCAGTCCTATCCGTCGAGGCCGGTGCGGATCATCGTGCCGTATCAGGCGGGCCAGGGCACCGACGTGGTGGCAAGATACTTCGCCGACCATTTGTCGCGGACGATGGGCCAGCGGTTCTATGTCGAGAACAAGCCGGGCGCCGGCGGCAATATCGGCGCCGAGCAGGCGGCGCGTTCGGACGCTGACGGATACACGCTGATGATGGGCACCAATGCCACCCAGAGCATGAACGAGTTCATGTACGCATCGCCGGGATTCGATCCGGCCAAGGATTTTGCGCCGATCATCCTGGTGGGCAAGTTGCCCATGGTGCTCGCGGCCAATCCGTCGTTTTCAGGAAGTTCGCTGGCCGACCTGGTTGCCGCGGCCAAGGCGACGCCCGACAAGGTCGACATCGCGCTGCCGAGCACGACGGCCCGTATCGTCTTCGAGTTCCTCAAGGGGCGGAGCGGCGCGTCGTTGTTTTCGGTGCCCTACAAGGGATCGGCGACGGCGACGACGGATGTTCTCGGCGGCCAGGTGCCGCTGATCATCGACACGGTGACGGCGCTGCGCGGCCATGTCGCCGGCGGCAAGCTGAAGGCGCTCGGGATCACCTCGCTGAAATCGACCGAGCTGATGCCGGGTGTAAAGTCCATCGCCGAGCAGGGTGTAGCCGACTTCGAGGTGACCGCCTGGAACGCGTTCTATGCGCCGCGCGACACGCCGCAGCCGATCGTCGATCTCTTGAACAAGGAACTGGCCAAGGCGCTTGCCGAACCGGAAACGAAGAAGCGCCTGCTGGAACTCGGATTCGATCCCGGCGGCGGTACGCCCGCCGAGCTGACCCAGTTCGAGAAGCGGGAGCGGCTGAAGTGGGGGCCGCTGATCAAGGAAACCGGCCTGCAGGGCGGCTGAGCGATCGGCGGGTGAAGTCAGCGCTGACCGTCATGGACTGAAATCGCATCGGCCGACAATCCGCCGATGCGGGCGTGCGGCCGGCCGCCGGTTGCCATCACGAGGCCGAACGCGATTTCGTCGCGGCGTGGCGCGTCCCACATCGTCATCTCGGCGGTGCCGAAGTGGCTGCGCACATAGGCGGCGTTGATATGGCCGAGCGGCACCATCAGGCGGGTGCCGGGGCCGCCGATCGTCTTCGCCGCGGGAACGATGGCCTTGGGCTGGCCAAGCACCTCGCGCATGCCCTGGCCGCCGGCCTCGTGCCACACTGCGCCATGCTCCAACTCGCCGTCCTCGCCGACGACGATGCCCTTTCCATAGGCCTCAATCATGGCGCTGGCGCCGAGCCGCTCCATCAACCCGGCCGCGAGCTCGCGGCCGAGTTCGCGGAGCGACGCCTGAAACGGCATCAGATCCGGCTCATAGCGTCCGGCAAAGGGATTGCGGATCACTGCGATCGCCGTGCCGACGAGCAGCGGCGTTGCCAGCCGTGGCCCACGCTCGTGCCAGATCGTTTCGACGCTCAGCGACGTCTTGCGGATTTCATAGGCGGCGGACGATTGCGTCGTCATCGGTTCACTCGTCGACGACGGGATTGCGGAGCACACCGACCTGTTCGATCTCGACCTCGACGACGTCGCCGGGCTTGAGGAAGATCGGCGGCTTGCGCGTGAAGCCGACGCCGGCCGGCGTGCCTGTCGCGATGACGTCGCCCGGCACGAGGTCAAAGATGGTCGAGGAATATTCGATCAGCCGCGGGATCGAGAAGATCAGCATCGAGGTATTGCTCGATTGCACCGTTTCGCCATTGACGCGGGTTTCGAGCTTCAGATTGGTGGGATCGGCGATCTCGTCAGGCGTCACCAGCCATGGACCGAACGGGCCGGTGCCGACGAAATTCTTGCCGGACGCGATCTGCTGCGCATGCCGTTGCCAGTCGCGGACGCTGACGTCGTTGTAGATCGAATAGCCCGCGACGTGATTCCAGGCGTCGGCCTGGCTGATGTGGCGGCCGCCGTTGCCGATCACGACGGCGAGCTCGCCTTCCCAGTCCAGATTGTCGGAAACTTTTGGCCGGATCACCGGTGCGTTGTGCGCGACCTGCGAGCGCCAGACCCGCAGGAAGATCGGCGGAAATTCGGTGATCTCGCGCTTCATGCCGAACGCGACAGCCTCGTTGTGGTGGTCGAGGTAGTTGCGCACGGCGCAGACGATCTTTTCGGGCCGCGGGATCACAGGCAGAAAACTGATCTCGCTCAGTTTCAGGTCGGGCTTGAGGGCGGCGGCGATCTGCTCCCGCTCGGCGAATTTCGCGCTGCCAATGAAATCCGCCAGCGTCCCGCCGAGCACCTTGCCGAGGTCGATGACCTCGTCGCCGCGCACGGCGCCCCATGTTTCGGTCTGCTGCCGCAGGAAAGATATGAGCTTCATGAACGTGATCCCTGGACCCTGATCTAAGATTTCCGTAAAAGACACTATTTTCGAAAATTAAACAAGCGGAATTCAGTTTCGGCTCGGGAGCGCGCATTTCGGCGCGGTCGCCGAGGCCCGATCGGGTTCAATTCTGGCTGAACAATTCCGAAGCGTATTTGATGACGTTGTCAGTGGTGCTCTGGATGTGCTTTGCGATCAGCTCGCAGGCGCGGTCGGCATCGCGGCCGACGGCGGCCTTCATCAGCGCACGGTGCTCGCCAGCCTTGTCGCGCGGACGTGGCCGGAACCTTGCCGAGATATTGCGATAGCGCTCGGCGCGTTCGAACAGTGATTGCCGGATGCCAAGCAGGGTTGGCGAGCCGCATGCCGCCACCAGGGATTCGTGAAACTCCCGGTGCGCCAGCTTCCATTCCGGATTGTCGGCGTAGTCCTCGACCTCGCGCCCCTCGATGATTCCAAGCCGGTGGATCGACGAAATAACCGCGATTTCCCAGTCATCATCGCCATTTTCGATCGAGCGGCGGATCAAATCGACCTCGATCAGGATGCGGGCACGGGTGAGATCGATCAGATCCGCGAGGCTGATCGGCGCCACCTTGAAGCCGCGCTGCTCCTCGGCCACCACCAGCCCCTCGGCCGCAAGACACGTCAGCGCCTCGCGCAGCGTCGTGAAGCTCGCGCCATAGGCCAGCCGCAGCGTATCGAATTTGAGCACCTCGCCGGGCTTGAGCCGGCAGGTCACGATCTCGTTTCGCATCCGGTGCGCGATGTCGGACGCGAGCGTTTTGCCGAATTCCTTTCGGCGCTTGAAGGCCGTCACGTTCATGGAATCGCTCTCCGATCGCCCTTCGAGTCTATCGAGGCGAGAATGCTGTTGCAATAATTTTCGTAAGCGGTAGTATTTTCGAAAATATGGCTTGAGGACGGGTGGGAGCGCGCATGAAGGCTGTCTTGGTACACCGCCCGGGAGGACCGGACGCCCTGCAATATCAGGACGTCCCGGAGCCAAAGCTCGCCGAGACCGACGTGCTGATCCGGGCCGAGACCTTCGGGGTCGGGCAGCCCGACAAGCTGATCCGTAGCGGCGTCTACAAATGGATGCCGCCGCTGCCGGCCAACCCCGGCAACGACGTCGCGGGCCGGATCGAGGCGATCGGCAGCGACGTCCGTGACATCAAGGTCGGACAAAAGGTGCTGCTGAGCGCCCGCGATCTGGCACAGCGCGGCGGCTGCTACGCCGAGTTGGTCGCAGCCCCGGCGGATGCCATTCATCTGCTGCCCGAGCAGGTTGATCTCGAGGCCGCGGTTTGCCTTGCCAATTACCAGGTGGCCTGGGCGCTGCTGAATGAATGCGGATCGGCGCGTCGGTCGAAATCGGTGCTCGTCATCGGCGCGGCCGGTGGCGTCGGCTCGTCGCTGGTGCAACTGGCAAAACTTGCAGGCATGACCGTGATCGGCACCGTCAGCTCGGAGGAGAAGGCGGTCTTCGCCAGTGCGATGGGCGCCGACGGCATCATCTACTACCGCGGCGAAGACGTCGTCGCGCGCGTGCGCGAACTGACCGACGGGCGCGGCGTCGATCTCGTGCTGGATCACGTCGGCGGTCCTGATTTCTTCAGCCATCTGCGCGCACTGGCCAAGTGGGGAACGGTGGTCTCCTACAACGCGTTCGACGGCCTGCCGACGCAGAACATGATGGAGGAGATGCGCAAGCATCTCGACGTCTGTCCGGCCATCCGCTGTTTCTCGTTTCACATCTACGACCACGACCGCGAAGGCCGCCGCGCGATCATGAAGCGCATGATCGGCCATCTCGCGGACGGCAGCATCAAGCCGGCGATCTTCGCCCGCTTCAAGCTGTCCGAAGTGCGGCAGGCGCACGAGCTGCTGGATTCGGGCAAGGCGCTCGGCAAGATCATCATGACGCGCGACTGACGGGGATGGTTACGATGATAAAGGTCAAACGCATCAGGCACGCGACGTTTGCGACGGCCGATATCGCACAGCAGATCGAATATTATCAGGCGATCATCGGGGTCGGTCTTGTCGAAAGGCAGGCCGGTCGCGCGCTGTTCGCCTCGGAGTCCGGCGAACTCACGCTGGTTCTGGAGCAGGATACGGCTTCATCCTGCAAGGCCATGGCGTTCGAGATCGCCCCCAATGTCGAACTCGGGGACGTCGGCAAGCAGCTTGGGGATCTCGGCATCAAATCCGAACTCCGCTCCGATTCGGTGCCGGGAATACCGCGCGCGCTGGTTTTCTCGGATGTCGACGGCCGCCAGATCGAGCTGTTCACGCAGTGGCAATTCACCCCGCCGAGCGAACAGGTGCGGGGCATCGTCGTCAGCAAACTCGGCCACATGGCGCTGTATGCGCCCGATCCGGACCGCACCGCAAAGTTCTATGCCGACGTTTTGGGTTTCCGCGATTCAGACCGGATCGAGGAAAACTTCGTCTTCATGCGCTGCGGCTTCGAGCATCACGCCATCAATTTCGCGCGCGGCACTGACGCGCGGCTGCACCACATGGCGTTCGAACTGCGCGATGCTTCCCACATGCAGCAGGCCTGCGACCTGCTCGGGCGCCGAAAAATCCCGCTGTTGTGGGGACCAGTGCGCCACGGCCCCGGCCACAACATCGCGACCTATCATCGCGATCCCGACGGCTATCTGATCGAGCTGTTCTACGACATGGACCGCATGGCCGACGAGGAACTCGGTTACTTCGAACCGCGCCCCTGGCATCGCGACCGGCCGCAGCGTCCGAAGACCTGGATCGGATTGCCGCGCGACATCTGGGGCGTCGGCCCTTCGCCTGACGCGGCGGAGTTCTCGCCGAAGATGCGCGGCGGGAAGTAAGCGCGCGGACCTTCGACGGCTAACATCACAATGATCGATATGGGGAGAGACGAAAATGGCGGGATCAACACGCAGTTCAGTTCGTCGTCATTCGTTCGGGCGACTGCTCGCGATGTTGTTCATCGCCACGATCGCGGGATCGATGTGCGCCGCCAGCGCCCAGGACTATCCGACCCGGCCGATCCGCCTTCTCCACGGTTTTGCCGCCGGCGGCGCCGCCGACACCCTGTCGCGCATTCTGGCGAACGGGCTTTCGAAACGGCTGGGCCAACCGATCGTGATCGAGGCCAAGCCGGGCTCGGGCGGCAATCTCGCCGCGGCCCAGATCGCCAAGGCCGAGCCCGATGGCTACACGATCGGGCTCGTCACCGGCGCCCACGCCATATCCCCGGCACTCTACAAGTCGCTGCCCTACGATTCCGTCGAGAGCTTCGAGATGATTTCGACCGCCGTCTACTACGCGCTCGTGATCGCGGTTCGCGCCGATTACGAGGCCAAATCGCTTGGGGAATTGATCGCGCTTGCCCGGGCCAAGCCCGGCGAGCTCAACTACGCTTCCGTTGGATTTGGCAGCACCCACCATCTGGCCGGCGCGCTGCTGGAAACCACGGCCGGCATCAGGATGGTGCACGTTCCCTATCGCGGCGATTCGCTCACCGTCACCGCGCTGCTCGGCGGCGAGATTCCAATGATCGTGGGAACGCCGGTGCTGCTGGCGCCGCAGATCGAGAGCGGGGCCATTCGCGGGCTTGCCGTCACTTCGCCTGCGCGCAGCAAGCTCTTGCCAAACGTTCCCACGGCCGATGAATCGGGCGTCAAGGGATTCGATGTGCGCACCTGGGCCGGCCTGCTGGCGCCGAAGGGCACACCGCCGGCGATCATCAAGCGCCTCAACAAGGCGGTTCTGGAAACCCTCGCCGATCCCGAAACCAGGGCGGCGCTGGAAACCGCGATCGGCGGCGAAGTGCAGGGCAGTACGCCGGAGGAGATGCGCGCGCTGATTCAATCGCAAATCGTAAAATGGGCCGACGTGATCAAGACAGCGAATATTCCCCGGCTGTGACGATCAAGGCATCGTCATGGCGGTCCTGCTTGCATTTCCGGCATGGTGAGCGGCCGAAAGCGCCTTTGTCGCCGCCGTCCTTTCGCGTATGTTTCCAAAGCGTTTTTGAGCGAAGTGGATACCGGTTCGCGTGAAAAAAAACGCGTCAAAACAAGAATCTGGAACATAATCGGTTCTGATTTCATCAGAACCGATTATGTTCCAGGAAACCACTTCGTCCTGAGAGGCCATGTGACTGCATCCAATCCCGCCGCGGGCAAACCGGTCGGTTCCGCTGATCTCGTCAATGTTCCGCGCCTGATGACGGCCTATTTCGCCGGCAAGCCTGATCCGGCCGATCCCGCCCAGCGCGTCGCCTTCGGCACCTCGGGTCATCGCGGCACGTCGCTGAAAAACTCCTTCAACGAAAACCACATTCTGGCGACGACGCAGGCGATCTGCGACTACCGCCGCGAAACCGGGCTGACCGGCCCGCTGTTCATCGGCATCGACACCCACGCGCTGGCGGAATCGGCGCTGGTGAGCGCGGTGGAAGTGTTTGCCGCCAACGGCGTCGATATCATGATCGACGATCGCGGCGGCTACACGCCGACGCCGGTCATCTCGCACGCGATCCTGAGCTACAACAAGGGCCGGACCAGCGGCCTTGCCGACGGCGTCGTCATCACGCCGTCGCATAACCCGCCCGAGGACGGCGGCTACAAATACAATCCGCCCCATGGCGGCCCGGCCGATACCGACGTCACGGCCAGGGTCGAAAAAGCCGCGAACGCCTTTATGGCGGCAGACATGAAGGGCGTGGCGCGGATGCCCTATGAACGCGCCCGCAAGGCGCCGTCGACGCATCTGTATGATTATATCCGCCCCTATGTCGCCGATCTCGGCAATGCCGTTGACATGGCGCTGATCAAATCATCCGGCGTGAAGATCGGCATCGATCCGCTCGGCGGCGCCGCCGTGCATTATTGGCAGCCTCTCATCGAGCATTACGGCATCAACGCCACTGTTGTGAACGATGTCGTCGATCCCACCTTCCGCTTCATGACCGCGGACTGGGACGGCAAGATCCGGATGGATTGCTCCTCGCCCTACGCAATGGCGAGCCTGATCCAGATGCGCGACAAATTCGACGTCGCCTTCGCCAACGATACCGATGCCGACCGCCACGGCATCGTGACGCGCACCGGCGGCCTGATGAACCCGAACCATTTCCTCGCCGCTGCAATTGCCTATCTGTTCGAGCACCGGCCGCAATGGAGCAGGGATGCCGCGATCGGCAAGACCATCGTCTCCAGTTCGATCATCGACCGCGTTGCGAAAAAGCTGAACCGCAAGCTGGTCGAGACTCCGGTCGGCTTCAAATGGTTCGTCGAGGGGCTCGGCAGCGGCGCATTCGGTTTTGCCGGCGAGGAAAGCGCCGGCGCCTCGTTCCTCAAACGCGACGGGTCGGTGTGGACCACCGACAAGGACGGCGTCGTGATGGGGCTGCTGGCCGCCGAGATCCTCGCCAAAACCGGCCGCAATCCCAGCGAGTTGTTTGCCGGATTGACCGCCGAACTCGGCACGCCCGTCTATGCGCGGATCGACGTGCCGGCGACGCCAAAGCAGAAGAACGCGCTCAAGGCGCTCGGGCCGGAACAGCTCGGCATGAAGGAAATGGCCGGCGATCCGGTGACGGCGGTCAGGACCAAGGCGCCCGGCAACGATCAGCCGTTCGGCGGCATCAAGGTCGAGACCGACCAGGGCTGGTTCGCCGCACGGCCGTCCGGCACCGAAGACGTCTACAAGATCTACGCCGAGAGTTTTCGCGACAGCGATCATCTGGGCAGGATCCAGAGCGACGCCAGGGCCGCGATCGCCAAGGCGTTCTGACGAAGCAGCGTCAAAGCAGCCTCCTCGCTGTTAAGTCCACGGCTGAGGCAGGTTGCTCCTGCGCGTGTGCGCTGCCCGAGGCTTGGTTTTTCTCGCAGAGGCCCATGCCGATCGCGCTGTTGCCAAAAGAATTCCTAGCTGCTTCGCTCCTTGCAGCGACCGGATGTCAACTCACGGCGCCAGGGAGAAGAACGTGACGCACAAGGGCATGGTGGTAACTCCGCAACCCGAGGCCACAGAGGCGGGCAGGGACATCCTCGCCGCCGGCGGCAACGCTATCGATGCGGCCATCGCGGCCGCGCTGGTTCAGACAGTCGTTGACCCCATGATGTGTGGAATTGCCGGCTTCGGAAGTCTGGCCGCCTATTTCCCGTCGAAGAAGGTGCACACCTACTACGATTTCCATGCCCCTGCGCCATCAGCCGTGCGACCTGACATGTGGCAGGATCTGATCGAGGGCGAAGCGCGAGACGGATACGGCTTTATTCTCAAAGGCAACGTGAACGACATCGGTTATCAATCGATCTGCGTGCCGTCCTCACTCAGGGCCTTTGCCGACGCGCACCGAGATCTCGGCAAATTGCCCTGGTCGGAGCTGTTTGGCCCGGCCATTGACTACGCGGAGAGCGGCTGGAACGTTCGGCCGCATGTCCACACCTGGTGGTCGGAAGAAGGAACGATGGGGCGGGTGGGCAACGCCAATCGAATTTCATTCGTCCCGTCGGCCAAGGCGCTTTATTGCAGGCCGGACGGATCGCCGAAGCGGGTGGGAGACCGCGTCGTCAATCGGGACTATGCAAACGTGCTGCGGACGATCGCGAAGGATGGGCCTGATGCATTCTTTCGCGGCGAGATCGCCGATGCCATCGACGCGGACATGCGGGCCCACGGCGGTCTGTTGCGCCGATCTGATCTCGAGAAGCTGCAAACCGTAAGGAACAAGCCGCTCTCGGCCACCTATCGAAACTCACGGGTTACGACAAATCAGGCGCCGGGCGGCGGCATCATGCTGCTGGAGATGCTTCGCACGCTCGAGAATTTCGATCTGAAGTCGATAGGTCACAACAGTGTCGAATACATTCGCGTCGTTGCAGAAGCCATGAAGGCCGCAACCCGCGACAAGGATCTGTTTATCGGTGATCCCTCCTTTGTTGACGTTCCGACCGATCGTTTGATCTCGAAAGAGCACTGCGCCGAAATCGCTGAAGGCATCAAGCGTGGCGACAAGGTCAACGTGGTCAGGCTCAATGCCGGCCTCCCGAGCAAGGATACGACACAGGTTTCGATATGCGATGCCGAAGGCAACTGCATCTCGATGACCCATTCGCTTGGTTTGCCGTCCGGCGTGATCACCAACGGATTGGGTTTCATGTACAATGGATGCATGGGTGTCTTCGATCCGCGGCCCGGGCGCGCCGGCTCGCTGGCGCCGGGAAAGGCGAGGTTCTCTTCCATTTGCCCGTCGATCGTCTTCAGGGATGACAAGCCCGTCCTGGTGATCGGAGCACCCGGTGCGACCCAGATCGCCATGGGTGTGCTCCAGGTATCGCTGAACGTCCTCGACTTCGAAATGTCGATGCTGGAGGCGGTCTCAGCGCCCCGCTTTTCGGCGACCAGCGATATCATCGATCTCTCGAACCGGATTCCGCGCTCTACCGAGCGGGCGCTGAATGGGCTCGGATATCAGACGGTACGATCCGCACTTAGGCACACATTCGGCTGGGTACACGGTATCAAGATTTCTTCTCAGGGGATGGAAGGTGGTGCTGACCCGGCGACGGACGGTATGGCGCTTACGGCTGGCTGAACGGTGGCTTCGTCCCGGTTACGTATAAGCCGGTACTTCCTTCCCTTCTCCCCTTGTGGGAGAAGGTGGCGCGCGTAGCGCGCCGGATGAGGGGTCTCTATCCGCGGAAACAGACCCCTCACCCGTCACAAACGCTTCGCGTCCGTGCCACCCTAAGAGCGAGCTTCGCTCGCCTCGGCTCCCACAAGGGGAGAGGGAGGCTCTCTGTTTTAAAGGCGTTTCTCCAATGGCTGATCTCCACGGCGTCTTTCCTTACCTCGTTTCACCGATTGGGCCCGAAGGCGACATCCGCACCGAAGTGCTCGGCCGCCTCTGCGACGATCTGATCAAATCAGGCGTGCACGGCCTGACGCCGCTCGGCTCGACCGGCGAATTCGCCTATCTCAACCAGGCGCAGCGCACCGCCATGGTGCAGACCACGATCGAGGCCGCCGCGGGCCGCGTGCCTGTGATTGCCGGCGTCGCGTCGACCTCGACGGCGGATGCGGTGGCGCAGGCGAAGGCGTATCAGAAGCTCGGCGCCGACGGCATCCTGGCAATATTGGAAGCGTATTTTCCGATTTCGGACGCGCAGGTGGAATCCTATTTTCGCGCCATTGCCGACGCGGTCGAGATTCCCGTCGTGATCTACACCAACCCGCAGTTCCAGCGCTCGGATTTGACGCTTGACGTGATCGAGCGCCTCGCCGCCCATCCGCGCATCGGCTACATCAAGGACGCCTCGACCAACACCGGCCGGCTGCTCTCGATCATGAACCGCTGCGGCGAGAGCATCAAAGTGTTCTCGGCCTCGGCCCACATTCCGGCGGCGGTGATGCTGATCGGCGGCCTCGGCTGGATGGCCGGCCCGGCCTGCATCATCCCGCGCCAGAGCGTCGAGCTCTACAACCTCTGCCACGCCAAGCGCTGGGACGAGGCGCTGACGCTGCAGCGCAAGCTGTGGCGCATCAACGAAGCTTTTGCGCGATTCAACCTCGCCGCCTGCATCAAGGCCGGCCTGGAAATCCAGGGCTACGCGGTGGGCGATCCCGTTCCACCGCAGGCCGCGCTGACGGCGGAGCAGCGCAAGGTGGTGGAAGCGGCGCTGCGGGATGTTGGATAGTTGGATTGCGCTCTCTCCCCGTCATTGCGAGCGCAGCGAAGCAATCCATGGCGCGCCCAGCCGAGGAATGGATTGCTTCGTCGCTTCGCTCCTCGCAATGACAGTGGTGCGACAAAATAACCCGACGGGCAAATCAGTTCCGAATTACAGAAATCGTGTCAAGTCATAAAATTCCGAAAATCGAAAATATTCTTGTTGTCATCCGCCCCAAATCAGTGCGCATCTATCGCCATCCCGTCCTATCAAGAGGGGCGTCGGCCGTCGTCACGACGAGGGGCGGGTTGCGGTGGACGCTGAGGTTGCGATTGACGGTCGCGGCTGAGGCGTACGGCGAAAGCGTGTGGTCCTGGCGCCCGTAACGGCGTCAAGCCTTAAGGGAGCTAACGCTTCCGAGGGGCGACGGTGGCAATAGAGGCCGTCTCACCGGGGAGAGCGCGTCATAAGCCGTAAAGCCACTGCGCAGGGAATGTCGGATGTTCTCCGCTGCCCTGTATGCTCGTGTGCAGCTTTCTTAGCACAATCGCACACGAGACCGCGGGTGCAGCGCGCATCCGGCATTCCCTGCGCCCTTTGATTAAGAGGGCGAACGATTTCAAGCATAGCTCGGGCGCATCGCGTCGCGAGATCGCAGCTACATATTCAGTGTCATCGCCCGGCTTGACCGGGCGACCCAGTATTCCAGAGACGCCGATGATTGAACCGAGAAGCCGCGGCGTACTGGGTCCCCCGCTTTCGCGGAGGACGACACCATTTTTGGAGCCGCAGTGCATGACAGCATTGCCCATTTCCCAGGCGCTTCCATAGGGTTGGCTCGCACCCTATCTATCGGCTAGAACCCACCCAACTTTTGCGAAGAAAATCGAAGGACCAACTGATGAACATTCTTCCCGGCAATATGCGTTTTGGTGCGGGCCGGCCGGTCAAGCGTTTGGAAGATCAGAGACTGCTCACCGGGAAGGGGCAGTTCATCGACGACAGGCCGGAGGAAGGTGCGCTGTGGCTGCACGTGCTGCGCTCGCCGCATGCCCACGCCAAAATCGTCGCGATCGATACCAGGGCCGCGGCCGAGCTGCCCGGCGTCGAAGCCATCTATACCGGCGCCGATCTGGTCAGGGACGATATCGGCACCATCCCGACGCTGGCGATCTTCAAGCGGCCGGACGGCTCGCCGATGACGGTGCCGCCGCGGCGGCTATTGGCGCATGAGGTCGTGCGCTTTGCCGGCGAGCCGGTCGCGGCCGTGGTCGCGACCTCGCGCGTGCTGGCGCAGAACGCGGCGGAAGCGATCGCGGTCGATTACGAGGTGCTGCCGTCGGTGGTCGATCCCGTCGAGGCGGTCAAGCCGGGCGCGCCTGTGGTGTGGCCCGAGGCGCCTGACAACATCGTCGGCGCCATGAGCTATGGCGATGCCGCCAAGGTCGAAGCGGCATTTGCCAGCGCCGCGCATACCGTATCGCTCGATCTGGTCAGCCAGCGGCTGATTCCGTCCGCAATGGAGCCGCGCTCGACCATTGCCGAGATCGACAAGTCCGGCCGGCTGATCCTGCACGTCCAATCGCAGACCCCTGGCTCGACCCGCGACCTGCTCGCCGAATCGATCCTGAAGCGGCCGAAGGAAAGCGTCCGCGTGCTGGTCGGCGATATCGGCGGCGGCTTTGGGCAGAAGACCAGCCTTTATCCGGAAGACGGCGTGGTGGCCTATGCCGCCACAAAGCTCGGCAAGAAAATCCGCTGGCGCGGCGACCGCACCGATGAATTCGTCGGCGGCACCCATGGCCGCGATCTCACCTCGACCGGCGAATTCGCGCTCGACGCCAAGGGCCGCGTGCTGGCCTATCGCGTGCGCTCGATCGGCGGCACCGGCGCCTACAGCAGCGGCGCCGGCAACATCATTCCGCTGGTGCTCGGGCCGTTCGTGCAGACCGGCGTCTATGATCTGCCGCTGGTGCATTTCGAAGTCAAATCCGTGATGACCAACACCGCGCCCGTTGGCGCCTATCGCGGCGCGGGCCGGCCGGAAGCCGTGTTCATCGTCGAGCGGCTGATGGACGCCGCCGCGCGCCAGATCGGGATGGACCCGCGCGCCATCCGCAAGGTCAATTACATCAAGCCGGCGCAATTGCCCTACACCAACGCCGCCGGCCAGGTGTACGATTCCGGCGCGTTCGCGCACATGATGCAGCGCGCCTCCGATCTCGCCGATTGGGACGGTTTTAACGCGCGCAAGAAGGCCGCGAAGAAGAAGGGCCTGCTCTACGGCCGCGGCCTCACCAGCTACATCGAATGGACCGGCGGGCGTGCGCACACCGAAAAGGTCTCGCTGCATGCGACAGCTGAAGGCCGCATCATCCTGCATTCCGGCACCATGGCGATGGGGCAGGGCCTGCAGACCACCTACACCCAGATGGTGTCCGATACGCTCGGCATTCCCATGGACACGATCGATGTGGTGCAGGGCGACACGGATCTTGCGACCGGTTTCGGCTCGGTCGGTTCGCGCTCGCTGTTCGTCGGCGGCACCGCGGTGGCGGTTTCCACCAACGACATGATCAACAAGGCGCGCGAGAAAGCGTCGAATGTGCTGGAAACCTCGGTCGAGGACATCGAGTATCGCGACGGCTTTCTCACCGTGGTCGGCACCGACAAGCGCATCAGCCTGTTCGAGATCGCGAAGAAGGAAGACGGCGCGCGGCTCAGCGTCGACAGCGAGGGTGAAGTCGACGGCCCGAGCTGGCCGAACGGCACGCATATCTGCGAGGTCGAGATCGATCCCGAAACAGGCGTCAGCAAAGTGGTGCGCTACACCACGGTCGACGACGTCGGCATCGCCGTCAATCCGATGCTGGTCACCGGCCAGGTGCATGGCGGCGTCGCGCAGGGCATCGGACAGGCGCTGTATGAGGGCGTGTCCTACAACGAGGAAGGACAATTGCTGACCGCGAGCTATCAGGATTACTGCGTGCCGCGCGCCGACGACATCCCGCCGATCGAGGTGACGCTGGATGATTCCGCGCCGTGCCGCACCAATCCGCTCGGCGCCAAAGGCTGCGGCGAATCCGGCGCCATCGGCGGCCCGCCCTGCATTACCAACGGCGTAATGGATGCGCTCAGCGAACTCGGCATCAAGCAGCTCAACACACCGCTGACGCCGGCAAAGGTCTGGCAAGCGATCAGGGATGCGCGGGTGGGGGTGTAACGGCAGAAAGGTCATCATGCCCGGCCTTGTCCCGGGCATCCACTCTTCACGGTGTATGAGCAAGCAAGACGTGGATGGCCGGGTCAAGCCCGGCCATGACACTTGGTGCTGGCTTGAAATGAGTGCGACTCAAAGCAGCACGCCTCAAAAATCGGCACCCCGCACCGTTGCGGGAATCCGCCGAATCAAGCCCAATGAGCCCAGCAAGAAGCAGGAACGTAATCAGACTCTCGGGGGCGATCCGATGTCGGTTGAAGGTGCGATGCGGGCACTGTCTGCTCGTGTGATCGTCGTCGGCAATGAAAAAGGCGGATCAGGAAAATCCACCGTCGCCATGCACATCGCGATCGCCCTGATCAAGTCGGGACAGGCCGTCGCCACCATCGATCTCGATACCAGGCAGAAGAGTCTCACCCATCACATCGAGAACCGCCGCGCCTGGGCGCGTCATGTCGGCCGCGACCTCGGCATGCCCCAGCATTTCTGCTTCCAGCAACTCGATTATCCCTCGGCCGATGAACAGGCTGCCGGCTGCCGGGCGCTCGAGAAGACCATCGAGACGCTCGCCGGCCGCCATGGCGTCGTCATCATCGACACTCCCGGCCACGACGATTATCTGACGCATGTCGCGCATGCGATGGCGGACACCTTGATCACGCCGCTCAATGACAGCTTCGTCGATCTCGACGTGCTCGGCACCGTCGATCCCGAATCCTTCCGCGTCACCGGCACCAGTCATTATGCCGAGATGGTGGAAGAAGCGCGCGGCAGGCGCCGCGTGCGCTATCTCGGCGTCACCGACTGGATCGTGCTGCGCAACCGGCTCTCCACGCTCGGCTCGCGCAACAAGCGCCTCGTGGGCGAGAGCATCCAGCAGCTGTCGCAGCGGCTGAACTTCCGCTGCATCGACGGCCTCGCCGAACGGGTGATTTTTCGCGAGTTCTATCCGCGGGGCCTGACCGCCGTCGATGATCTCGACGAGATCACGCTGGGTAGCCGCCCCACCATGTCACACGTCACCGCGCGGCTGGAGATGCTGAAGCTGCTCACCGCGATCGGATTGGGTAACGCTGTCACAGCCCATGAGATTGTGGGCCGTAGGCGGGAAGTGGCCTGATCGTCCTACAATCCCAGCACCATCTTCGCGATAATATCGCGCTGGATTTCCGACGAGCCGCCGAAGATCGTGTACGCCCGGCTGTTGAGATATTCCGGCACTACCGGCAGCATCTCCTCGGGAATCCCCGGCGCCTCGTTGAGCTTGTAGAACGGCCGCATCGGTTCGACATAGAGGCCGTCATGGCCGATCACATCGACACCGAGGCGCGTAACGGCCTGACGGATTTCGCTGTTGCGCAACTTCAGCAGCGAGGACACCGCGCCGGGATTCTGACCGGTCTGCAGCGCCGACAGCACCCGCAGCTCGGTCATTTCGAGCGTGTCGATATCGACCTCGATCTCCGACATCCGCATCGAAATATCGGGATCGTCGATGGCGCGGCCGGTGGCCTCGGATTCGGCGAGGTCGGATACCGTCTTCAGCGCCTCGCGCAATTTCGCCGAGGCGATGCCGGAGCCGCGCTCGAACTCGAGCAGGTATTTTCCGTAAGTCCAGCCCTTGCCTTCCTCGCCGACCCGGTTGGCGACGGGCACGCGGACGTCGTCGAAGAACACCTGGTTGACCTCGTGGTCGCCGCCGATCGTGAGGATCGGGCGGGTGGTGATGCCCGGGCTCTTCATGTCGATCAGGATGAAGGAAATGCCGTCCTGCTGCCGCTCGGTCTCGTTGGTGCGCACCAATGCGAACATGCGGTTGGCGTGATGGGCATGCGTGGTCCAGATCTTGGTGCCGTTGATGACGTAGTCGTCGCCGTCGCGCACCGCGCGGGTTTTCAGCGAGGCGAGATCGGAACCGGAGCCGGGCTCGGAATAGCCCTGGCACCAGTAATCCTCGCCGGAGCGAATCCGCGGCAAATAGAAATTCTGCTGCTCAGGCGAGCCGAAGCCGATGATGACAGGCCCGACCATCTTGACGCCCATCACGTTGACATTGGGCGCACCGGCACGGGCGCATTCGGCTTCAAAAATCCAGCGCTGCGCCGGCGTCCAGTCCGGCCCGCCATGCTCCACCGGCCATCCCGGCGCGCCCCAGCCCTTGGCGTGCAGCGCCTTTTGCCAGGCGATGCCGATATCCGGATCGGAAAACACCGATGGAGTCAGCGACTGCGCGTGCTTCATTTCCGCCGGCAGATTCTGCGCGATGAAGTCGCGGACTTCCTGTTCGAAGGCGCGCTCCTCGGCGCTGAAGGTGAGATCCATGGTGCGCTCCCGCTAGGCTTGAATGGACTTTTAAGTGTGAAGAGTCTTGCCGCCGAGGGCGGCGTGGCGGCGATAATGATGGGCGCTGCCGCCGAACAACGTGTCGAAAGCGAGCAGCCGCTTGAAGTAGGAGCCGATGTCGAGCTCTTCGGTGACGCCCATCGCGCCATGCAGCTGCACGGATTGTTCGGCGACGAAGCGGGCGCATTTGCCGATCTTGGCCTTGGCGCCCGACGCGGCACGCCCGCGCGCGACAGGTTCGGCATCGATCATCAGCGCGGCGCGCAGCGCCATCGAGCGGGCCTCGTCGCAGTTCATCGCCATGTCGGCGAGCCGATGGCGGATCACCTGGTTGGCGGACAGCGGCCGGCCGAACTGTTTTCGAATTTTGGTATATTCGAGCGTCTGATCCAGCAGCGTCTGCATGATGCCGACGGCTTCCGCGCCGAGCGCCGCCATCGCGCGGTCGACCACGGCCTCGATAACAGGCAGCGCGTCGCCGCCGTCGCCGAGCTGGGCATCGGCGCCCACATGAACGCCGCGAAATTCGAGGTTGCACGCGCGCCCGCCGCCGAGTCGCGGAAAATCGCGCTTGCCGAGGCCGGCCGTATCTGCCGGCACCAGGAACAGGCAGAGGTCGCCCACGCCATTGTCGTCGGCGACCTGCGCCGAAACAATAATCTGCCCGGCGGCATTGCCGTCGAGCACCGCGGTCTTCCGGCCATCGATCCGCCAGCCATTGGGCGTCTTCCAGGCCGTCGTCGAGACTTCGGCAAGGTTAAACCGCGCCGCGCGTTCCGAATGCGCGAACGCCAGATACAGCGAACCGTCGGCGACCTTGGGCAGCAGCGCCTGCTTTTGCGCCTCGCTGCCGCATGCACCGATCAGGCCTGCGCCGATCACCACCGTCGAGAGATAGGGTTCAGACACCAGTCCCCGACCAAAGGCTTCCATCAGGATGCCGATCTCGACCGCGCCGCCGCCGAGCCCGCCATGATCCTCGGCGATCGGCAGTGCCAGCCAACCGAGTTCGGCGAACTGTTTCCAGATTTCGGCGCTGAAGCCGAGCGGATCGTTCGCCACCCGGCGGCGATGGTCGGCGTTGTACGTCTCGACAACAAACCGTTCGGCACTCTCACGCAGCATCCGCTGCTCGTCGCTCAGGGTAAGGTCCATATGATCTACTTCGTTACAGCTGATTTCCGGACGGACGGATGGAGACCCGCGGGGTCCACCACCATTCCGAATTCCTGAAGATTATGCGCATGGCAGAGCTGATGCAGCGCGAACGCCTGTTCGATCGCCGCGGGCTGTCCCATCACATCCACCGAGCGGTTGACGGCCTCCTTGGTCAGCTTCAGCGCAAACGAAGGCTTCGCTGCGATCTTCTGCGCCAGCGCCATCACGAACGAGGAAAGCTCCGCGCGCGGCACGACGTGGTTGACCATGCCGAGTCGATGCGCCTCGTCGGCGCTCCAGGTGTCCGCCGTGAACAGCAACTCCTTGGCCTTGCGCGGGCCGAGTTCCCAGGGATGCACGAACCATTCGACGCCGCAGACGCCCATGGTGACCACTGGATCGCAGAACTCGGCATCGGCGCTGGCGACGATCATGTCGCAGGCCCAGGCCAGCATCAGGCCGCCGGCGATGCATTTGCCGTGCACTTCCGCAATGGTCGGCTTCGCCAGATTGCGCCAGCGCCGCGTGATCTGCAGATAGATCTCCTGCTCGCGAGCGAAGCGGCCATGGGCGTTGGGTTCGGCAAAGCCGCCCCAATTTCCGACCGGCGGAAAATCCACCCCCGCTTCATTTTTGCTGCCCGGGCGCAGGTCGTGCCCGGCGGAAAAATGTGGACCGCTTCCTGCGAGAATGATGACCTTGACCGCGTCATCCTGCACAGCCGCATCGAAGGCGGCGTTGAGGTCGTAGGTCATTTGCAGGTTCTGCGCGTTGCGCGCCTCGGGCCGGTTCATCACGATCCGCGCGATGCGCGGCTCCGGCCGCTCCACGACGATGGTTTCGAATGTGGTCATGGGCCCTCCCGTTATTATTGTGCGGCCATGTGACTATTTCAGCTGACGATAGGCAAGAGCCATCGGAACGAAAGCGGCCCGAAGTTCATTCAATCACCGCCGTTATTCCGGGATGGGCCATCAGGCCCAGCCCCGGAATAATTGTATGAAACCACGCCATTCTGATACCGTGACACGAAATAATACCGGGAGTGTTTTATGCGCAGATTATGGACCGTGCTGGCGGCGCTGGCGACGCTAAGCCTGACCAATTGCGGCTACAACGCCATCCAGACCACCGACGAGCAGGTCAAGGCGGGTTGGTCGGAGGTGGTGAATCAGTACCAGCGGCGCGCTGATCTCGTGCCCAACCTCGTCAACTCGGTGAAGGGTTTTGCGCAGCAGGAAAAGGACGTGCTGCTCGGGGTCACCAACGCCCGCGCCAAGGTCGGCAGCATCCAGGCCACGCCCGAGGTGTTGAACGATCCCGCCGCGTTCCAGAAATTTACGGCCGCCCAGGGTGAACTCTCCAGCGCGCTGTCCCGACTACTGGTCGTGACCGAAAACTATCCGCAGCTGAAATCCGACGCACTGTTCAAGGATCTGATGGCGCAGCTCGAAGGCACCGAGAACCGCATTACGGTGGCGCGCAACCGCTACATCAAGGCGGTGCAGGACTACAATGTCGGTATCCGCACCTTCCCGAACAACATGACGGCGATGATGTTCGGCTACAAGGAAAAGCCGAACTTCGCGGTCGAGAACGAGAAGGAAATATCCACGGCGCCGAAGGTGGATTTCAATCCGACACCGGCCGCGCCCGCGAAGTAGCGGATCAAAGATCAATCGCAATGAACGCTGCAAGAGTTTCCATTCTTGCGCTGCTCGTGTTCTGGGCTGCTTCAGCCCTGGCCATCGTCGTGGTGCCACCGCTTGTCGGGCGCGTGGTCGATCAGACCGGGACACTCACCAGCGGCGATATCGCTTCGCTGAACCAGACCATCCGAAGTTTCGAGACCCGGAAGGGCAGCCAGGTCGCGGTGCTGATCGTGCCGACGACGGATGGCGAGGCGATCGAGCAGTTCTCGCTCCGCGTGGCAGAGGCCTGGAAGATCGGCCGCAAGAAGATCGACGACGGCGCCGTGCTGGTCATCGCCAAGAACGATCGTCATCTTCGCATCGAGGTCGGCTATGGCCTCGAAGGCGCGCTGACCGACGTCACCACCAAGCGCATCATCGACGAGGAGATCACGCCAAAATTCAAGTCCGGTGATTTCGCCGGCGGCGTTTCGGCCGGCCTCAACAAGATGATCCGGATCATCGATGGCGAGAAACTGCCGGAGCCGGAGCCGCCGCATTGGCAACATCAGACAGGGGTGTTCGACGTCGATGCGCTATTCAATCCGTTTCTCCTGATTCCGGTGTTCCTGTTCGGCGGATTGATGCGGACCATGCTCGGGCGCCTGGTCGGCGCGGGCGTTGGCGGCGGCGTGGTGATGCTGATCGCCTGGTTCCTGTTCGGCTCGCTGGTTGCGGGTATATTCGCGGGGTTAATCGCAGCGCTTTTCGTGCTGTTCAGCGACGCCATCGTGTCGTCGACGCCTGGGAGCAGTGGAAGCGGCGGCTGGTCAGGGGGCAGCAGCGGCGGCTCATGGTCCGGAGGCAGTTCGAGCAGCAGCTCGAGCGATAGCGGCGGCGGGGGTGGCAGTTTCGGCGGCGGCGGCGCGTCGGGGAGCTGGTAGATATGGACATCAAACGCATCGGCAGGCATCTTCTGCAACACCGCTGGCGGGAGCGGCGCGACTTTCCACCAAAAGTGCTGGCCGCGATCGAGGCGGCGATCAGGGCGGGCGAGGCCACGCATTCCGGCCAGGTCCGCTTCGTCGTCGAAGGCGCGCTCGACGGCGCGCCGCTGTTCCGCAACCAGCCGGCGCGGGAACGCGCGCTCGATGTTTTCTCGCAATTGCGGATCTGGGACACCGCGCACAACAATGGCGTACTGATCTATCTCCTGCTCGCCGACCGCGACGTCGAAATCGTCGCCGACCGCGGCATCCACGCGCATGTCGGCACTGCCGGCTGGGAGAATATCTGCGTCGAGATGGAAGCGGAGTTTCGGGCGGGAAATTTCGAACGCGGCGTGATCAAGGGGATCGAGGCGGTGTCGCGCGAACTGGCGGCGCATTTCCCGCCGCAGGGCGGCGGGACGAATGAACTGCCGGATACGCCGGTGGTGATTTAACTCAGAACCTTCCACGTCATTGCGAGCGAAGCGAAGCAATCCACAGCCAAACAGCAAGTATGGATTGCTTCGTCGCTTGCGCTCCCTTGCGCAAGCGCTTCGCGCTTGTCGCAGGCAATGACGGTCAGGCCTTCACCGACGGCCGCTCCGCAACCCGCGCCATCCACGCCACGATATTGCCGTTGCTTTGATCCAGCGGCTGGCCGACCGTGCCGCCGAAATCGAGCCAGCAATACAGCAGGATGTCGGCCATCGTGAAGCGTTTGCCGCAGATGTAATCCTTCCCCGCCATCTGGCCGTCGAGCCATTGCAGGCGGTTGGCCGCGATCATCTTCAGGCCGGGCGAGGCTTCGGGCGCGCAGAGGATGCGCTTTTCGAAAAACTTCAGACCCTCGCCGAAGCGAAAGCCATTGGCGAGATGTTCGCAGATGTTGAGATCGACGCGGCGCGTCCACATCCGGCATTCGGCGCGCTCTTCCGGCGTCGTCCCGATCATCGCAGGCGCCGGGGTCTTCTCTTCGAGGTATTCGCAGATCGGGATCACTTCCGAGAGATAGCTGCCATTGTCGAGTTCAAGCGCCGGCATCTGGCCGTGCGGATTGCGCTTCAGATGCTCGGCTTCGCGGTTTTCGCCCTTGCGCAGGTCGACCGTCTGCTTCGGCATTTCGATGCCCTTTTCCGCCATGAACATACGGACAATGCGCGGGTTCGGTCCGACCGAGTCGTAAAGTTTCATGGTGCTCTCTCTCCCTGTGCTTCTTGAGGCGTCATTATTGCTGCTGTTGAACAGGCCGCCACAAATTTTGTCAAATCGCTGAGTCACACAGAAGGGTCGGCAAGTGTGATCTTAAATGATGCCAGGGTCCACGCAGGGGGGAATAATTCCGGATGCCGCAATTGGTCCGGCGGCGTTGGCTGCCTAGCCGTCATCCAGCTTGTTGAGGTCGCGCACCGATTGCATAATCGGTTCGAAATTCGAGCGCGCATCCAGCGCATCGAACAATTGCGCGGTGTCGGATAGCAGGTTGTGCGAACGTTGAATGGCGACCCGTACATCGTCCTGCGGCGTGTCGGACAGGCGGCCGTGGCCGGACAACAGGATCTTCGAGTTCAACCCCTTCAGCCGCTCCAGCGACTGGATATAGTCGGCGATGCTGCCGGAGCCGAACACGCCGCCCATCACGCCGCCGGGCATCAGCGTGTCCGAAGCGAACAACAGGCCCTTGTCCTGGTCGAACAGCGTGATGCAGGCCGAGGTATGGCCGGGCGTGTACATCACGTTGAGGCGGAAATTGCCGAGGTCGAGCAGATTGCCTTCCTCGAGCCAGATGTCGACATTGATCGGGATATTCGGTTCGTTGAACATCTTGCGCAGCATCGAGAAATCGTCGCGCAGCATGATCTTGTTGGCGGCCAGCCGATGCGCGGCGATGAAGGCGCGGCCATTGAAATGATAGGCGGCGCCGATATGGTCGAGGTGCTCATGGCTGAGCACCACCAAGTCGATTTTCTCGGGCGGACAATCGACGTGTTGCAGACATTTCAGCAGATGCGGATAGTTCGATGACAGGCCGACATCGATCATGATGGTCCGCGAGCTGCCGCGCACCAGATAGGCGTTCGCCGCGCGGTTCTTGAAGCGGATCTGGTAGACGTCCTCGGCTGCCTCGATCAGCGTGCAAACGTCGCTTTCGAGCAGGGTCTTGAACGGGCTGGGGCGGCGCTCGCTCATGAATTGGCCGCGGCTTTGAACGTGATGGCGTTCGAGGCACGCAGCCGCTTGCTGAGTGCATCCATGATCATCAGTGCAAACGCCGGCTGCTGGCTGACCAGGTAGACGAAGCGCGCGTGGTTGATCCGCATCACGCGGGTGTGCGCCGCCGCGGCAATCGCGGTCGCCGAGCGGGACGAGCCGTCGATCACGGCCATCTCGCCGAAGAACTCGCCCTTGCCGAGCGTAACGATGATGGTCTTGCTGGCGCCGTTAAGCTTGGCGATCTCGACCTTGCCGTCGAGTACGACGAACAGCTCACGCCCGGTCGAGCCTTCCTCAAAAATGACGTCATCGACATCAAACTCGTTGATGCATTTTTCGATGGTCATGGCGGCCTCCTGCCTTCTGGCTGGATGGTCGGGCCATGTTAATCGGTAAATGAACGGGCGCAAACGGAGCTGTCGAAATTGCCGCAGGGCAACAAAGGGCGAGGGGCGGAATTGCCGGCCGCGTCGCCGTCAACTTGCGGCCGCAAACAGGCCCGGTTGCCCTCTTAAATTTCGGTAAGGCGGAACCCGGTAACGATTTCGCAAGCAATAAAAGTTACCAAAAGGTCAACCCATTCTGGAGAATTGAACGTGAGCGAACAGCAGTCCGAGGCCACCAGCGGTGAAACCGGTTCCGTCGGCGCCGGGCCGGCCGCTCCCGATATGTCCGCAGCCAAAGAGCCGGTGATTGCGGCGATCGAGTCCCCGATGCTGGCGCCCGACCAGCAAGAAACCTCTCCCAAGCCGGATGCACCCAAAGTGGAAGCGCCCAGGGTCGTGGCTTCCAAGCTTGAAGCTGCCAAAGCTGAACCGGCGAAGGTCGAGGCGGCTACATCTGAAGCTCCGAAAGTTGAATCGCCGCGAATTCCCGGCAAGCTGTTGATCATGTCGCCCGGCGAGCGCGCGTGGAACGGTGACGAAGCCGATGCGAAGCCGGAGGCCGTTGCAGCTGACGGGGTGTCAGGCAAGCGCCGGATGTCGGCGATGGCGGCTGTGGTGGCGCTGGCGACGGTCGCCGGTGCGCTCGGTGGCGCGCTCGCAACCGGGGGCCTTGGATACGTGATGGCCGGAAATTCCGCCGCCATGAACAACAACAGCGCGCTCGAAGCCTCGGTGGCGCGGATCGATGCCGATATCCTGGCGCTGAAGGCCAGCGTCGAGCACACCTCCAAAACCGGGGTGAGCCAGTTCAACAAGACCAGCGACCGCCTCGACAAGGTCGAGAAGGCGCAGGCCGAGCCGGCCGCCAAGCTCGCCAAGCTCAGCGAAGCCGTCGAAAAACTCCGCGCGCAAGCTGCTGCGCCCACGCCCGTCGCCGCCGCAATGCCGGCCGCCGCGAGGGACGTCACGGGAACGGTGTCGCCGCCCGCAACGGCTGCGGCGGTGCCGCTTCCCGCGCCGAAGCCCGAGATTGCACGGCTGCCGACCGTGGACGGCTGGGTGTTGCGTGACGCCGCCAATGGCAGCGCGCTGATCGAGGGCCGCCAGGGCATCTTTGAAGTCTACGCCGGCGATCCCGTCCCCGGTCTCGGCCGCATCGATGCCATCCGCAAGCAGGACGGCAGATGGGTGGTCGTGACCAGCAAGGGCCTGATCGTCGCCCGCTGATTGCGCGCAATCTGAATGACGAAGGCGCTTCACCGGGATGTGAAGCGCCTTTTTGCTTGAATAGGCCACTTCGCGCGGTGTTAGTGAAGGCATGAGCCGCGCGCTGCGATTTCTTGTCATCCTATTCGCCCTGGTGTGCGGCGCATTGCCGGCGTCCGCCGCGCCGCTGGAGCGCGGGACCGCGATAACGGATCCCCTGGCGCTGCGCGAACTCGACGGTGGCAGGTTCGGCATCGGCCGTCTGCTGTGGCCGGAGCGGTCGGCCGATGTTCCGCTCACGAGCGGCCAGCTATTCACCCTGCCGTCGATGGTCCCGGTTCGGCAGGCGATCGACGCCGAGTTCGATCGTTACATTGCGCGACACAAAAATGGCCTGCCGAACGAAACCATCGGCGTTGGCGCTGGCTTTGCCTTTCAACTGTTCGACCACACCCAGCTTGATGCCAGCGACACCCGTTTCGTGCTGGCGGGCATCGTCAACCGCATGGACCGCGCCTATGTCGACGAGGCCAGCTGCGGCGACATCCGGCTGATCTACCGGCTGACGCGAATGAAAACGCCGGGGACCGACGACAGGGCAATTTTGCCCCGTCTGCCGATGACGCTGAATCTCGTGCTGAAAGCCAAGGCCCGCGATGGGATTGACCGTAACGGCAAACCCGTCACCTGTTCCGAAATCGCAAAGCGCTGGCTCGCCGCAGCCGAATTGTCGCTGACCGGTGCGCCGTTCGCGGAAAATCTGCTGGATGAAAACGGTCCACTCGATCTGCTCGGTTACGAAAACATCGATCGCATCGAGACCAACCTTCAGATCGTGCATGCGCCGAAATCTGCAATGCGGGATTTCCGCACCGATTATCTGTTGAAGGTGTTTCGCTACAACGCCGCGGCGCGGGAATTTCGGGAAGCTCCGATGGAGAACCAGATCGACCGCGACCGCATTCTGGCTGACGACAAGCTCGGGCGCGAATTCAAGTCATGGCTGCTGGAGCCGAAACATCTGGCAGCATTCGATTCCGGCGCGGTGCTGATCCCGGAAAAATTCCTTGCCAACAGCGCCATCGCCGCAACGCCGGTTGGATTTGACGCGTCCGACCTGCAGCCTGAATTCGGCCTGATGCAGGGCGAAGGGGCTAAGGCGGTGTTCAGCGAAGCTGACGTCGTCACGGCACTGAAGAAGGCCGCTGCCGGCGGTATAAAGTTGCAAAACATCCGCTCGGCCGGCGGCTTTGAGCGGCGGCTGAACGATGTCACCTGTTCCGGGTGCCACCAGACGCGCGGCATCGGCGGATTTCATTTTCCCGGCGTCGACTGGATGGCGGTCAATCCTTCCAATTCAACGGTCGTTCCGGCGTCGCCGCACTTCTTCGGCGACCAGGTTCGCCGCCGTGACATCCTCACCGCCGTGCGGGATGGCAAGACGCCGGATTTTTCCCGGGGCTTTGCCAGCCGTCCGCAATTGCGCGGCAGCACGGAACTGGTGGGCACCGAATATAGCGATGGCTGGGGTGCGCATTGCTACGCTCCGGGCAAGACGGCCGCCAGCAACGACGCGAGTTTTCGCAGCTGGACCTGCGCCGAGGGGCTGGCCTGTCAAATCAGCGGCACGACCGCACGCATGGGCATGTGTTTTGTGAAGAGCCGGTAGCCGGCCGGCATGAGCACCGATGCGCGTCATCGTTTGATGCTAAGGTGTGCAAGGCATCAGCACCAACCGAGCGGGGACCGGCGATGAGCTCTTCCGACCAGGAGAACAGGCAGCGGAATCGCGAGATCGCGGAGAACGAAGCCAAGCGCGAGGTCATCAGCAACGTCCGCGTCAGCACCTGGGCGATTGCGGTCACGGTGATTGCCGGTGTGATCGTCTTTGGCATCGCGTGGGCCTGGTTGAATCGCTGAGCCCCTTATTTCGCGTAATGCGTCAGCCGCTTGCCGGGCAGCAAATCGTAGGCTGACTTCCAGGCGGGCAGATCAGCCATGCGGCCAAGCCAGGCGCTGATGGCCGGGTGGCTCACCGCAAAATCATATCCAGTCTCGTCGCTCGGATAATGCAGATAGGCCATCATGGAAATATCGGCGATGCTCGGCCGTGCGCCGATCGCGAACGCATCGCGTTGCAAGTGCGTTTCCAGAATCCCCAGGAAGTCGTCGAGCCGTTTGCGGTAATATTTCAGCACCACGGGATCGCCAGACGGAATGAACGTCCGCATGAACCGGTATGAGGCCATGTAGCCGGTGAGCTTGTGGTTGTCCCAGAACAGCCAGCGCAGGAGTTCGAACTGTTCTTGTTCGGTCTCGCCGCCGAACTGGCCGAACTGCCGCGCCAGCTTCAGCAGGATCGGCGCGGTCTGGGTAAGACGGACGCCGTCCTCTTCCAGCACCGGGATTTCGCCCATCTCGTTGACCGTGCGCCGCCATTCCGCTGACCGCGTGATGCCGCCGCCGAAATCGGTCCAGACCGGCTCGAAGGTCTGGCCACACAGGGTCAGCATCAGCGCAAGCTTGTAGCTGTTTCCGGACTCTGGAAAGTAATGCAGTCGGTAGGTAGTCATGCCGCTATCTTTTCCGCAGGCTTACGCCACCGCGCCGGACGCGCGCAACTTCTTGATCGCAGCCTCGTCATAGCCGGCGTTGCGCAAAATCTCGTCGCTGTGCTCGCCGAGGCCGGGCGGCTTGCGCGGCTGGACCTTCTTGCTGCCGTCGACCCAGATCGGGCTGCTGATGGTCATCATGGTGTCGTTCTCGAACGGCACCAGCACTTCGTTCTCGATCATCTGCCGGTCACCCGGAATGTCGTCGAGGATGCCGACGACGCCGAACACCAGCCCGTTGCCGTCGAGGATCTTGCGCCATTCGGCGAGGTCCTTGCCGGCAAAGATTTCGTCGAAGATCTTGATCAGGTCCAGCGAGCGCGCGTGCCGATCCTTCTTGGTTGCAAAGCGCGGGTCGCTCACCAGATCCTCACGCTCAAGGCAGCGCGCCAGTGTCGGCCATTGCCGGTCCTCGTTCAGCAGCGACAGGATCAGCCAGCGGCCGTCCTTGCACTGGTAGTGATTGGTCACCGCGTTCAGCGCGCGCTCGCGCGGCCGCCGCTCGCCGAACTTGGCACCGACCAGTTTGGCCTGTGCCAGCACCGAGGCTGCCCAGACGCCGTTGGCCATCAGGTTGGAACTGACGTGCGAACCCTTGCCGGTCTTTTCGCGCTTGAACAGCGCGGTCACGATCGCGCCGTAAAACGCCATCGCGCAGGGGTGGTCGCCCATTCCGGCGATCGATCGCGCTGGCGTGGTGTGTTCATCCGCGCGCACCAGGTCCATCAGCCCCGAGCGCGCCCAATAGGCGTTAGAGTCGAAGCCGGGCTTGTTGGCTTCCTCGCCCTTTTCGCCATAGCCGGTGAACGACGCATAGATCAGCCGGTCGTTGAGATGCGCCAGATGGTCCCAGGTGATGCCGAGCTTGGTGCGGACCTGAGGCGGCATGTTGGTGATGAAGACGTCGGCCTCGGCGACCAGTTTGTAGAGCACCGCCTGCGCTTCCGGCTTCGTCAGGTCGAGCGCCAGGCTCTTCTTGTTACGGGCTTCCAGCATCCACGCGAAATTGTGTTCGCTGTGCGGGTAGCCCGGCAGATTCGGCAAATTGCGATAGGGATCACCGGTAACCGGCGGTTCGATCTTGATCACGTCGGCGCCGAAATCGGACAGCACGGTGGCGGCCGCGGGGGCTGCGATGAAACTCGCGCAGTCCAGAACCTTGAGGCCGTCAAAAATGCCTTTTTCCATCTCGATGCCGCTCCCGTAACCCTGTTGATTTTTCTTCCGCTGGAATATTGCATGCCGTGCGCGCTGAAACTTCAACGCCATTTGGGCGCGGGATGCAACTACTCCCCGCCCGAGAGCAGGGCTGCATTGCCGCCGGCCGCCGCGGTATTGACGGTGACCGTCTGTTCGGTGGCAAACCGCGCCAGATAATGCGGGCCGCCGGCCTTGGGGCCGGTGCCGGAGAGGCCATGGCCGCCGAACGGCTGCACGCCGACGACGGCGCCGATCATGTTGCGGTTGACGTAGATATTGCCGATCTGAACAGCGTCGATGATGTCGTCCACGGTATCGTCGATCCGGGAATGAATGCCGAGCGTAAGTCCGTAGCCGGAACGCTCGATCGATTGCAGCACGGCGGCGAGCCGGTCGGCACGGTAGCGCACCACGTGGAGCACCGGACCGAACACTTCTTCCCTAAGTTGCCCGGCATCGGACAGTTCGAAGATATGCGGCGCGACGAAATTACCCTCCGGTGCGGTGCCCGCAAAGTGCACCTGCGCGTCCTGCTTCATGCGCGCGATATGTGCATCCAGGCGTTGCTTGGCCTCGGCATCGATCACCGGCCCGATATGGGTTGCAGGATCAGAGGGGTCACCAATCCGGAGTTCGCGGGCGGCGCCGGCGATCATTTCGATCATGCGATCGGCGACGTCGTCCTGGAGCAACAGCAGCCGTAGCGCCGAGCAGCGCTGGCCGGCCGAGCGGAACGCCGAGGTGACGACGTCGTCGGCGACCTGTTCGGGCAACGCGGTGGCATCGACGATCATCGCATTGATGCCGCCGGTCTCCGCGATCAGCGGCACGATCGGGCCGTCCTTGGCAGCGAGCGTGCGGTTGATTGATCGTGCCACCTCGGTCGAGCCGGTGAAGACAACACCGGATATGTCGGGGTGTCCCACCAGCGCCGCGCCGATCTTGCCGTCGCCTTGCACCAGATGCAGTGCGGAGGGTGAGACGCCTGCTTCATGGAGCAGCCGCACGGCCTCCGCCGCGATCAAGGGAGTCTGCTCGGCAGGTTTTGCGATCACGGCGTTGCCGGCCATCAGCGCTGCCGTGACCTGGCCCATGAAGATCGCGAGCGGAAAATTCCATGGCGAGATCGCGACGAAGACACCGCGGCCGCGTAAGGCGAGCACATTGCTCTCGCCGGTCGGACCCGGCATGGCCTTGCCGTCGCAAAACTGTTCGCGGCCTTGCGCGGCATAATAGCGGCAGAAATCGACCGCCTCGCGGAGTTCCGACAGCGCGTCATCCAGCGTCTTGCCGCCTTCGCGTTGCAGCAGCGCGATGAAATGCGCCGCGCGTTGCTCCAGCAAGTCGGCGGCTTTTTCCAACGCGCGCGCCCGCGTCGTGGCGGGTGTCCGGCTCCAACCCCTGAATCCGTTGCGCGCAGCCGATATCGCCGCGTTCACCGCAGCCGGCGTCGCATCGGCGATAGCGCCGGCCGTCGGCGTGGTCTCCGCAGCAACACCGGCGACGAGCCGGCCCAGCGCCGCGCGCTCGCCGAATTCCAGCCCGCGCGAGTTCGCCCGCTGCGGCGAAAAAAGATCGCGCGGCAATGGGATGTTCGGATGCATGGCCTTGTCGGCACTGCCGATCACATCTGCTGGACGCCGCAGCAGCGTCGACACGGGAATAGCCTCGTCAGCGGCGAGCGCAACAAAGGACGAGTTGGCGCCGTTCTCGAGCAGGCGCCGCACCAGATAGGCGAGGAGATCGCGGTGGCTGCCGACCGGCGCATAGGTGCGGCAGGCGATGTCAGGATGATCCTCGCTGAGCTGGGCATAGAGCGCTTCGCCCATGCCGTGCAGGCGCTGGAACTCGAAGCCGCGTTCGTCCTTTGCCAGTTCGAGGAGGGTCGCCACTGTCAGCGCGTTGTGGGTCGCAAATTGCGGAAAGATCCGCGGCCGCAAGCCCAGCAATTGCTGCGCGCAGGCGACGTAGTTCAGGTCCGTCATCGCCTTGCGGGTGAATACGGGATAACCCTCGAGGCCGCGCTCCTGCGCGCGCTTGATCTCGGTGTCCCAATAGGCGCCTTTCACCAGCCGGACCATCATGCGTCGGTTCAGGTTTTTTGCGAGACCGTCGACATGGTCGATCACCTCGCGCGCGCGCTTCTGATAGGCCTGGATCGCGAGCCCAAAGCCGTTCCAGCCAGCCAGGGATGGATCGGCGAATGCCGCCGCGATCACGTCGAGCGACAATTCCAGCCGATCGGCTTCCTCGGCGTCGACGGTGAAATTCAGGTCGAAGGTCTTGGCCTGTCGCGCCAGATCGATCAGGCGCGGCACCAGTTCGCTCATCACGCGTGAATGGCTGACCGCTTCGAAGCGCGGATGCAACGCCGAGAGCTTGACGGAAATACCCGGCCGATCGGGCAGGGGACGATTGTTGGCGGTGCGGCCGATCGCATCGATCGCGCGTGCATAGGAATCAAAATAGCGCGCGGCGTCGGCGGCGGTGCGTGCGCCTTCGCCGAGCATGTCGAAGGAATAGCGCCGGTGGCGCGATGCATGCGCTTCGGCCCGCGCCAGTGCGGCCTCGATGGTCTCGCCGAGCACGAAATGGCTGCCCATCAGCCGCATCGCCTGGCGTGTTGCGGCGCGCACGGCGGGTGCGCCGAGCCGCTTGGTCAACCGGCCGATGGTGCCCTGCGGCGTCTCGCCGGGCTGGATCACCCGCGCCGACATGCCGAGCGCCCACGCCGAGGCGTTGACCAGGAAGGCGCTGGACTTGGTCTCGTGATGCACGAAGTCGCCCTGGCCGAGCTTGTCCTCGATGAACTGGTCGGCGGTGCGCGCATCCGGCACCCGCAACAGCGCTTCCGCAAGCACCATCAGCGCGAGGCCTTCCTTGGTCGACAATGCGAACTCGCGCAGCATGTCCTCGACACCGCCGAGCGGATCGTCATTGGCTCTGACGGCTTCGATCAGGCGCGTTGCCGTGCGGTCGATCCGTGCCTCCTGCTCGCCGCTCAGTTTGGCGGTGGCGAGCAGCCGGGCGGCGATTTTCGAATCATCGGGCGCGTAGGCCGCGTCGAAGGGCGGGAGAGGCGGTGGGCGGTCCGGCATGGTGATTCCCTCGGGTCTAACCCAATTTACCGCTGCTGCAACCGTAGTTCGATAGACAAATTCGCGATTTTGCCTTAGGAAGTTCGGAAAATGGCAGAGGTGACCGGGTAAACGATGGAAATTGACAAGATAGACCGCAAAATCCTCTCTATTCTTCAGGGGGATGGCCGTATTGCGAATGTCGAATTGGCCGAGCGGATCGGGCTGTCGCCGACCTCGATCGGCGAGCGCCTGAAGCGGCTGCAGCGCGACGGCTTTGTCGAGGGTTATGGTGCCCGGCTCAATCCGCATCGGCTGGGGTTGGGCTTGCTGGTGTTCGTCGAGGTAATGCTCGACAAGACCACGCCCGATGTCTTCGAGCGCTTCGCTGAAGCGGTGCAATCGGCCCCGGAAGTGCTGGAATGCCACATGGTGGCGGGCGGCTTCGATTACCTGGTGAAGGCCCGCCTCGCCGACATGACGGCCTATCGACGCTTTCTCGGCGAGACCCTACTGGCGCTGCCGGGGGTGCGCGAAACGCGGACCTACGCCGTCATGGAAGAGGTCAAGCGCGACGCGCCGTTGCCGGTCGGGTAGCGCCAACAAAACAACCGTGACCAAAACGCACCACGCCAAAAATAGCCGTGGCCTGTTCCACGGGTGGCGATCTTTGCAACTTGGCAGCGTGAAAGGCACGCGCTAATTCTCGGGCACCGCCATGGTTTGGATAGCCGGGATCATGAGAGACGCCGATCGAGCGTTGCGCCAGACGTTTGCCCGGCTTGCGGGCGTGCTTGGCGTTGTCGGGGCGGCGTTATCAGGCGCGCCTTCCGAAGCGGCCGAAATGAGTTCGGCGGTCGCCGACCTCTATACGTCGGTGTCGATCTATCCGCCGTCGGCGAATTCGATGACGGTCTGTTACGGCTTCGTCTGCCGGCGCCGCCAGATACTGGAGTTCACGCCGCAAGACCGCACCGCGCTGACGCAGATAATGGCTGCCGGCCGTGGGTCGGCCGTGGCCGAACGCGCGGCGGTGCAGAAGGCCGTGGTGTGGTTCGATCGCCGTATGGGACCGATCCTCGGCACCAACAAGCGCGTGGCGAAAGCGGATTTCCGCTACTTCGACGACAAGCACAATTACGATTGCTGGGACACCACCCGCAATACCACCAGCCTGTTACTGGTGCTGCGGGATTGGGGGCTATTGAAACATCACGCGATCGGTGATCCCCGCTATCGCGGCAATACGCTGGTGCTGCAGACGCCGCACAACACCGCGGTACTGGTCGACCGCGCAACCAAGGCCGAATGGGTCGTCGACCTCTGGCCGCGGGGCTATCTGCAGCCCCCGGACGTCATGCCGGTCGAGAAATGGGTGAAGGAAGATTGAGCGGCCGGTCGGCCCAAAAAAGAGTACGAGCAACTACGGTGCTCGCTCCGCCGAACGCTCACAGTTTTTTGAGAGTTTTTTCAAGCCCAGCTCCCGGATTAGTTCCGAGAGCGCGCCGTTGCCGATCGCGCGGTAGCGCTAAACCTTGAGGTTCTCGGCCGAAGTCTTGCCGCGATTGGCAATCTCTTCGTATTCAACGGTCTGCCCTTCGTTAAGCGTCGAAAGCCCAGCTTTCTCAACTGCCGAAATGTGAACGAAAACGTCCTTGCCGCCGTTGCTGGGCTGGATAAATCCATAACCCTTGGTCGGGTTGAACCACTTCACCGTACCTTTAGCCATTCACGTCGTCTCCGCGGAATCAAAAAAATATCCGAGCCGCCGGTCCCCGCACATACCGGGCATGCCCGAGACTTCAGGATACGCGGGTTGTGGCGGACTGGGTAGCGCAAACGGCACCACGGAATCCGCAAAAATCCGCCATATCGCACCGTATTTCCGCCGTTTTGCCCGTTTCGCGCTCATTTGACGCGGCGAAATCGTGGCCGGCGCCAGCCTCGTCGATGGCGGGATTGACCAGAAATCCTCCCTCGCCTGGCGTGCGGGGGAGGGGGCTCTCCACAAAATAGACGCGCCGAGCGGGAGCATCCGCGCCTTCATCCGCCGTTCGTTTCAGTCGTTCGCGGTGAGATAATCCACCATACACAGACCTTGATGATCATCATCTTTGTCACCTCGGGCGCGCCCAAAACTCATTCTCACATTTACATTGCAACAACAGAAAACCCCGGTCGCGCTGGGCGATCGGGGTTTCTGAACCGAATTTGTGGTTCGATCAGTAGCAGACGTTGACAGTGCGGAACACAACGCCGTACGGGGTGTACACGCGGCGGCTCACGTAGCAGCCGTCGTAACCGCCACCGATGTAGCCGACGTTGAAGCCGAAGCCGTGGTGATGATGATGATGGCCATGGTGGTGGTGATGCGGGAAGGCGGGCCAGTGCACCGGCTTCGCCGACGCGGCGGTCGGAGCCATTGCGATGGTGCCGAGGGTGGCGGCGGCAGCGATAGCGAGAGTAACTTTACGAAGCATGGTCTTTCTCCGGAAGTGAAGCGCGATCGACATCTTGTCTTGGCGCGGGTTGATCGTTCAGGTTTCAGTCTTACCCATCGCCCATCAGTCGTGCGTGCGAGAAAGCCGGTTCGAGAAAGCCGCATTACATTGCGGACAACTACCTGAATGGCTGTTCAGATGTGAAACAGATCACACAACGGAAAGCCGCGATGGGCTAGGCGGCGCCGGCTGCGCCGGATTCAACGTCGTTAATGGAGCGTTGCGCGAGGATTGACATCCAACTTCGTCATTGCGAGGAGCGAAGCGACGACTTGTCCGCCGTAGCTCAACGAGCGAAGGCGGAAGCAATCCATCCATCGTCTCGCACGTCGCGAGATGGATTGCTTCGCTTCGTCTGAACCGCGCCCACAACAGAAAACCCCGGCCGCGCTGGGCGACCGGGGTTTCTGAACCGAATGAGTGCTTCGATCAGTAGCAGACGTTGACGGTGCGGAGGACTACGCCGTACGGGGTGAACACCCGGCGGGTCACGTAGCAGCCGTCATAACCGCCACCGATGAAGCCGATGCGGAAGCCGTGGCCGTGGCCCCAGTGACCGTGGTGGTGATGGCCGTGGTGATGGTGGTGGTGATGCCACGCCGAAGCGGTGGTGGGAGCCAGCGCCATAACGCCGAGGGAAGTGGCGGCGGCGAGAGCGAGAGCAACTTTACGCATGGTCTTTCTCCTTCAATGATGCGCGTCGACATCTTGTCCTGGCGCGGGTTGATCGTTTCAGTTTCAGTCTGGGTTTCAGTTTCAGTCTGACCCATCGCCGATCAGTCGTACGCGCCAAAAAGCGGGTTCGAGAAAACGGCGTCTCGATCGGGCAGAATTTTCTGAATGCTTGTTCAGGGAAAGTGAGGATCGCGAATGGAATCGTAGATCGTAGGGTGGGCGAAGCGTGCCCACCATCCTCACGGCATTCGTACGAGAGAATGGTGGGCACGGCGCAACGCGCCTTTGCCCACCCTACGACTTCGGCTTACATCGCCATCACGCCGCGGCAGGCGTCACGTCGTCGATCAGCGCCGACAATTCCTTCGCATCCGACACGCTGCGTACGATCATCGGCTCGTTGCGGCCGCGGATCTCGACTTCATGTTGCGGCAGCGCGTCGGCGGATAGGCCTGCGGCGGCGCGAACCTCGTCCGAGATCACCACCTCGCAGGAAAGGCTCTTGGTCATGTCCTGCAGGCGTGCGGCGACATTGACGGGATCGCCGAGCGCGGTGAACACCATATGGTCGCGGTAGCCGATGTCGCCGACGATCACCTCGCCGCCATTGATGCCGATACCGAAGCGGATCGGTTCGCGCAGATCATGTTCCAGGAACTTGTTCACCTCGTCGACATTGGCGGCGATCATGGCGGCGGCCCGCAGCGCTTGCCGGCAGGCCTCCTGTCGGCTCACAGCAAGCCCGAACAGCGCCAGCATGCCGTCGCCGACGAACTGGTTCGGCCGGCCGCCGCTTTCGATCACCGCCTGCGATACCGCGCCGAGGAACCGATTGACGATGAAGACGGTGTCGAAGGGCAGGCGTTTTTCCGCAAGCTTGGTCGAGCCGCGCATGTCCACGAACATGCTGACGAGATAACGCTCCTGGCCGATCCGCGTCGGACTGGACGACGGTGCGTCGGCCGACATGGTGTGCGGCAGGAAGAGCTGGAAAAAGGAGAGGTCGCTCGCCGGCCGCAACTGACAGGCGAGGCGGATCGACGGATCCGACGTGCCGACGCGGCCGAGCACGAAGGCTTCGCGCTGCGAGGGCGCGGGCAGGTCGTGGTGGTCGCCGATGATGCGGATACGGCAGGTGGAGCAGCGCGCACGGCCGCCGCACACGCTGGCATGGGGCACGTTGTGGCGCAGGCTGGCCTCGAGCACGCTGAGGCCCTTCGGCACCCGGATCGTTCGGCCGTTGCCATAGGACAGGTTGATCATGCCGCCGCGGCGCTCATGAATGGCGCGGGCGCCCTTTGCCAGCAGTGTAAATCCGAGCAGGCCCCAGTAGCCGAGCAGAAGATAATCCGTGATCTGGTTCAGCACGGCCTTTTCGGCCGATGTCCCCGTCTGGGATGGTTTGAGATTCTCGGCCCGCCATTCGGCGCTGTCGCTGTCGACGACGATGCGTCCGCCCTGATATAGGCCGAGCATGGCAAGCGTCGGAATCAGCACCGCGGCGGCCAGCAGATAGGGCGCGGCGGTCTTGTAGAGCGCCTTCATGCGCAGCCACAAATACAGACCGATGCAGCCGTGCGTCCACGAGATCACCAGGACGGCGAACAGCATCCACATCTTGAGCGGCGGCCATGAGATCCAGTACGCAAAGAACACTTGCGGGTAGAGTATCTCGTGCCCGTACAGCGAATAGCCGAGCCGCACGCCGATCACGTGCGTGATGATCATCGCGGGAATGCTGAGGCCCAGCACCAGTTGCAGCGGCTCGATCGCCTTCCAGCGGAATTGCCGGCGCTCGTACAGCGCCCAGATGCCGAGCCCGGTGTGAATGAGGCAGGCCGCATAGAACACCAGCGTGACCGGCAGCGAATGCCAGAACAGCGTGTGCCAATAGACTCCGCTAGCCAGGGCCTCCATCGAGATATTGCCGAGCGCATGGTTGACGAAATGGCTGATCAGATAGGCGAACAGCACCACGCCGGTGGCCAGGCGGACCTGTCGCAGGCTGACGCCGCGCAGGGTGGCTGTGATTTGCTTAGGGGACAGGGAGGCCATGCGGTCCATAGGATGAGTAATAGCGATGATAGTGCTTAACTTCTTCTACCGATACCTTCCGGCGTCGTCCCGGCGAAGGCCGGGACCCATACTCCGCGGCCCATCGATGGGCGCCGAGGCCGGAGTCGTTTTCCTTACCACAATCGGTGGCTATGGGCCCCGGCCCCCGTGCGCAATTGCGCACTAGGCCGGGGCGACCCAAGTCTTTTCCGCCGCGAAACGTTGACACCCCCGCGGGAGTCGAAGAAAAAGCGCCGTGACGAACGCCCCCGACAATAGCAACAAACCGGATAGCGCCGGCCGGCCGTGGCTTGCCGTGGTGGCGTTGATCGCCGCGATGACGGCGATGCGGCTGATCTATGCCGGTGTCATCGAGCTGCGCACCGACGAGGCCTATTACTGGACCTGGTCGAAGGAGAGCGCGCTGGCTTTTCTCGACCATCCACCCGGGATTGCCTGGCTGATCCGATTCGGCACTGCGATTTTCGGCGACACCAATCTCGGTGTGCGGTTCGGCGGCATCGTGGCGATGCTGATCACGCAGCTGCTGCTTGCCGATATCGTCCGTCGTGTCACCGGTGATTTTCGCGCCATCGTGTTCGCCTTGCTGATGCCGGAGGCCGCGCTTTATTATGGGCTGCTGATGGCGAAGGTGGCGCCGGATACGGCGATGATCCCGCTCGCGGTCGCGATGCTGTGGTCGCTGGTCCGGCTCCATGAAAGCGGCAATGCGCGCTGGTGGCTCGCAGCGGGACTGTTCGCCGGCCTGGCGATGCTGTCGAAATTCACCGTGATCATGCTGCTGCCCTCCGTGCTGGCGTTTGCGCTGGTGCCGGACTGGCGACGGCGCTGGCTGCTCAGTCCCTATCCGTGGGCAGCGGCGCTGATTGCATTGATCGTGTTCGCGCCGGTGCTGATCTGGAACTATCAGCACGACTGGGCCTCGTTCCGGTTCCAGTTCGTGCGCGCGGTCGCGACCCATCAATTGTCGCTGCGCACCATCGGCGATTATGTCGGCCTGCAGTTCGGCCTCGTCGGCTTCGTGCTGTTGCCGGTGGTGCTGTCTGGCGTGGCGCTGACGGCGTGGCGCGGCTATCGCCATCGCGAGCCGGTTGCGATCCTGCTCTCGACCGCTGTCATCGTGCCGTTCGGCTACTTCTTCTGGAAGTCGCTGACATTGCGCGTCGGCGATACCTGGCCGATGTTCCTGTGGCCGGCCGGATTTGCCGCCACCGCCATCAACCTCGCAATGCTGCCGCGCGAGGGCTGGCCGGAATCGATGATCGCATCCACCAACAAATGGGCGAGGGTGGCGGTGATTTCCGGCATCGCCTTCGTCGTCGGCGTGTTCTTCTATTATGTCGCGGTTCCCTGGAGCCTGATCGGCCGCGCCGATCCGGTCGGCAGCGAGGCCGGCTATGAGCAGGTGGTGGCGCGTGCCCAGGATCAGCTGCAGAAGACCGGCGCGACCTGGATCGCGACCACGGACTATCGCACCTACGCAATGCTGCGCTGGTATTTCAACGGCCGCGTGCCGGTCATTCAGATCAACGAGCGCGGCAGGTTTCAGGGCTTTCGCGATCCCGGCATGAACCTCATCCGGGATCGCGCCGGCCTCTACGTCGCGCGCGAGCCGGATAACCGCCTGCCGATCTGGGATGTCACGTCAGCCAGGCGGCAGCCGCTCGAACGCGTCGAGCGCAGCTGGCGCGGCGTGGTGATGGATACCTATGCGCTGGAGAAGCTGACCGGCTGGACGCCGGAACTCTCGCCGCCGCCGGACACGCCGCTGTTCCGCTGGCGCGTGCTGGCCGGGAATGCGCAGCCGGGAATGTCACTCCTCGCCGTCGCGCTTGCGCAAAAGGTCCTTGGCGAGATCGCCGAGCGCGGGCCGCGGCAGCGCGGTGAAGGGTAGCGGCCGCGTCACGTCAATGGCGGCGAGGCCGAGCCGGGCGGTCAGCAGCCCGTTGAGCACGCCTTCGCCGAGCCGCTGCGAGAGCTTTGCCGCGATGCCATGGCCGAGCATCTGCTGCACCAGGCTGTCGCCAATCGCCATGCCGCCGGTAACGGCGAGGTGGCCGATGACGTGGCGCAGCAGGCTGAGCATGCCAAGCGTTCCCGGCCGGCCGCCGTAGAGCCGCGCCAGTTGCCGGATCAGCCGCATCGCGGCGACGAACACGAACAGCACGTCGATCAGTGCGCGCGGGCTGACCGCCGTGACGACCGAGACACGTTGCGCCGCGGTCGAGACCAGCCGCCGCGCCTCCTCGTCGAGCGGCGCCATCAATTCGCGCTCCGCCAGCTTGATCATGTCGGCGCCGTCGATGATGTCGTCGGCGTGACCCACCAGCGTGGCGCGGGCACGCGCCAGTTGCGGGTTCTGATGCGCGAGCTTCAGGAGGTCGTTGACGATGGCCCGGCTGGCGGCGCGATCGTCGCTGAGCAACACTTCGGCGGCGCGCTGGTGCAGCTTCTCGATGGCGGCAAGCCGCGCCAGCCCGAACGCTTCGCGCGCGATCACAACCGTCAGCGCCAGCGCCGCGGCGACGGCAAACGCCAGTGCGACGTAACCCATGGTCTGGCTGCGCGCGAACAGATCCTCGATCAAATTGACAACGCCGAGCCCGAGGCCGAGCAGCACCAGCCCTCCGGTGGCGGTCCAGAACAGCGTGCCCCAGCGGAGGCCGCGCCGGGCCGGAACCAGCGGCCTGTCGATCGGCACCGGCAACTGCGCAGGGTCGGGCTCCGGCGTGATATGCACGGTGCCGCGCGCGGGACGGCTGGCATCATCCGGATCCATTACGATCACGCCGGGATCATCGAGCTTGAACGTCGCCGGCCGCCGATGGGGCGTCTTCTCGCTCATTGCAGTTTGTCTCCGATCAGGAACTGGAGGGCGCGGTCAAGGCGGATGTGAGGCAGCGCAGGCTCTTCGCCGCCTTCGCGCTGCAGCAGCGGCGGCCGGAAGCGCAGGAAGCGATAATCGGCCGTTTCGGAAGGCGTGCTGGAGAGGCCGCGGAACGTGCCCTTGAACAGTTCCTCGGGATCGCTGGGCAAATCACCCGGAAAGGTCGCGACTTCCGTCTCGCCGTCGAACGTATCGCCATTGGCGACTTCGCCTGATGCCGGCGTGCCGAGCAGCGAGGGCAGTTTCTCCCGGCCGCGCGCGACCATCGCCTCACGGGTGGCGCGGACGGCGGCCAATGCGACGACGTCGATGGCGGCGCCGGCATATTCGGCGCGGTCGGCCGCCTTGGCGACGGCACGGCGCAAGATGGCCTCCAGCCGATCATGGCTGGAATGATGCAGATGATCGGCCTTGGTGGCGGCAAACAGAATGCGGTCGATCCGCGGCCGGAACAGATTGCTCAGGATCGTGCTGCGGCCGATCCGGAAACAATCGAGGATGCCGGCGAGCGCGGCTTCGAGATCGTGCAGCGCCTCCGGTCCGGCATTGAACGCCGCGAGCGCATCGACCAGCACGATCTGGCGATCGAGCCGCGCGAAATGATCGCGGAAGAACGGCCGCACTACGACGTCCTTGTAGGCCTCGTAACGCCGTCGCATCATCGCCCACAGCGAACCGTCAGGCGCGGTGCCGTCGGGTGCGACGTCGAGCGGCGCAAAGGTCAGCGCCGGCGAGCCTGCAAGATTGCCCGGCATCAGGAAGCGTCCTGGCGGCAGCAGGCTCATCGCAAAGCGCTCGTCGCGGCAGGCGCGTAAGTAATCGGTGAACAGCTTTGCGGCCATGCGCGCCGCCGGCTCGTCCTCGCGGGCCTCGGCGGTCAACGTCGCCAGATGTTCATGCCACGGCGCCGCGAGCTTTTCGCGCGGGCCTTCGCGTGAGAGCGCGAGGCTCTCGGCCGACCATTGCTCAAAACTTTTGTTGAGCAGTGGCAGGTCGAGCAGCCATTCGCCGGGGTAGTCGACGATATCAAGCGTCAGCGTGCGGTCGGCGCCGTTCTGGCGCTGATAGTCCATCACCAGGCGGAGTTCGCTGATGTCGACGGTGGAGGCGGGCCAGAGGCGCTCCTCGATCAGGGTGCGGACGTGGTTCTCGTAATCGAAGCGCGGCACCGCGTCATCGGGCTGCGGCTCGAGTCGGGCGCGGGCGATGCGCCCGGTCGCAAACGCTTCGAACACCGGAAAACGGCCACCGCGGGTGAGGCCGTGGATCAGCGCCGTGATGAACACGGTCTTGCCGGCGCGGGACAGGCCGGTGACGCCGAGCCGCACCGTCGGATGGAAGAAGCTGTCGCCGTAATCCAATAGCGCCCGCGCCGACAGCCGCGCTTCCTCGACGATATCCTGAAAACTGGGGGCCATGCGGTGCGGGAAGACTCGATGAGAGGGCGCTCACCCGCCAAAGTGGCGATTGGGGGACCAAAATCAAGCTTGAAGGGAGGTTTCGGCCGACGAACCGGGCGGCGCGTTGACCTCCCAACGGCGATGTTTTATCGCCCCGTGACAACATTCCGGACGCGGCATACCTTCGCGACCAGGAAAACAATGATGAGGGGAGAACGGCCATGCAGGTGACCGGAAAAGTCGTGGTTGTCACCGGCGGCGCCAGCGGCATCGGCCGGGCGCTGTGCGAAGCCTTCCATCGCGCGGGCGCGGCCAAGGTCGTGGTCGCCGACATCAATCCGGACGGCGCGCGAACCGTCGCCACGCCGATCAATGGCGCGGCCTTCAAATGCGATGTCGGCAAGGAGAAGGATGTCCTCCACGTCATCGAGGAGACCGAGAAGCAATTCGGCCCGATCGCGTTGTTCTGTTCCAATGCCGGCATCGGCGGCGGCTTCGATCCGTTGTCCACCAATGCAGGCGGAACTTCGGATGAGCCCTGGTCGCGAAGCTGGGCCGTTCACGTCATGGCGCATGTCTATGCCGCGCGGCACCTGATCCCGCGCATGAAGGCGCGTGGCGGCGGCTATTTCCTCAACACGATATCAGCGGCGGGACTGCTGTCGCAGGTCGGCAGCCCGGCCTATTCGACCACCAAACATGCGGCCGTGGGCTTTGCGGAAAATCTCGCGATCTCGCACAAGGCCGACGGCATCAAGGTTTCGATCTTGTGCCCGCAGGGCGTCGATACCGCGATGCTCAGGTCGATACCAAAGGGCCCGCAATCCGGCGACGGCGATCTGTCGGCGGAGCAGGTGGCGCAGGACGTGCTCGCGGGGCTGGAGCAGGAAACCTTTGCGATTCTGCCGCACCCGCAGGTGCTCGGTTACATGCGCAAGAAGACCGAGAATTATGATCGCTGGATATCAGGCATGGCGAAGATCCAGGCCAAGATGCGCGAAGCGTACGGGAAGTGACGGAGCAATTGCTCCGTCATTCCGGGGCGCGAAGCGAACCTCAGGTGCGCAATTGCGCACCGGGGAATCTCGAGATTCCGGGTTCGATGCTGCGCATCGCCCCGGAATGACGGAGAGGATCAATCCTTCTTCGTGTAGAGCAGCGGCACCGCCGAATCCACCATCACCTCGATCAGGCTGACGCCTTCATGCGCCAGCCCGCGCTTCAGCGCAGCGCCGAGCTCTGATACCTTGCTGACGCGGACCGCGTGACACCCCATGCCTTCGGCGATCTTGACGAAGTCGATGTCCGGCAGTTCGAGGCCCGGCACGTTGCGGACCTGCATCACCTGGCTGAACGAGCGCATCGCGCCGTAGCCGGAATTGTTGATCACGACCACCGTCAGCGGCAGCTTGCGCTGCGCTGCGGTCCACAGCGCCTGGATCGAGTACATCGCCGAGCCGTCGCCGATCAGGCAGACGGTGCGCACATCGGGACGTCCCAGCGATATTCCAACCGCAGCGGGCAGGCTGAAGCCGAGGCCGCCGCTCGCCATGGTGTAAAAACTGTCCTGGCCGCGCATCGGCATGAATTTCTGCATCAATGGCCGATGCGAGGGCGCTTCTTCGACCAGGGCCGCGTCTTTCGGCATGGCGTGGTACAGCGCATCCAGCAGGAATTCCGTCGGGATCGGATCGGCCGCCGTGGGCGCGGGGAGTGGCGCGCGGCCTGCCGGGATCACGCGTTTGGTCTCGGGCAACAGTTCCAGCAGCATCGCCAGCGCCGGCTTCATCGTCGCAACGATGCTGGTGCCTGACGGTGTCACCGCCGCCGCGGTCGGATCGTCGGTGATCTGGAAGATCGTCGTGTTGCCATCGAAGATCGAGGCGTGGCCTTCGACATGGAATGTAAAGACCGGCGCGCCGATCACGACCACGAGATCATGATCACGCAGCGCGTCGGAAACCTGTCCCGGCGAGGCGTGCAGGAAGCCGGCGAATTGCGGATGCCGTTCCGGAAACGAACAACGTGCCGAGAATGGGCTGGCCCACACCGCGGCCCGGGCCTTCTCCGCGACGCGCACCATCAGCTCGACGGCCTCGGCGCGATCGACGCCGGGACCGACGACGAGGGCAGGGCGCTTGCTGTCGGTGAGCGCTGATACCAGCACCTTCATCGCCACCGGATCAGGCCCGAGTTCACGGCTGACCTGGCGCGCCTCGACCGGTTGCGTGGGACGGGTCCAGTCGTCGACCGGCACCGAGACAAAGGTCGGTCCGCACGGCGGCTGCATCGCGACATAATAGGCGCGGGCGATCGCGGCCGGTACGTCCTCGGGCCGCGCCGGCTCGATGCTGTATTTCACGTAAGGCTGCGGAAATTCCGTCGCCCGTTCGGCAAACAGGAACGGCAGCAGAGGCATGATCGAGCGCGCCTGCTGGCCGGCTGAAATCACGATCGGCGTCTGGTTACGGTAGGCGTTGAAGATATTGCCGAGTGCATTGCCGACGCCGGCGGCGGAATGCAGGTTGACGAATCCGGCGTTGCGGGTCGCCTGCGCATAGCCGTCGGCCATGCCGACCACGGAGGCTTCGTGCAGCCCAAGCACGTAATCGATGTCGTCAGGCCAGTCGCTCAGGAACGGCAATTCGGTCGAGCCGGGATTGCCGAACACTTTCTTGACGCCGAACGCGCGGAGCAGGTTGAAGGTGGCGTCCTTGACGGTGGTGGATTTGGTTTCGGTCTTGGTGGGCTTGCGGGACGACATCCGTGACTCCCAGAGCTAACTGCAGACTCCGTCATTGCCTGTGACAAACGCGAAGCGTTTGCACAAGGGAGCAAAGCGACGAAGCAATCCATACTTCCTGCATGGAGGTATGGATTGCTTCGCTTACGCTCGCAATGACGTCAAATCAACTTCACCACGTGGCCGTACCCTTCATGGTCGGCTGGCCGTCCGAATTGGCGGTCCACAGTTCCGTGCCGGTGCCGGTGTCGTTGGCATTGACCGAGAACTCGCTGCCTTCGAACAGCGGCTGCACGCCGCGGTAGCCTAGTTTCTTCGGCGCCGCGCCGCCGTGCAGTTTGGCCGCGAACTCCACGATCAGGGCCGCCTGCAGCGGACCGTGGAACACCAGACCCGGATAGCCCTCGACCTTGGTGACGTAGTCGCGGTCGTAATGGATGCGGTGGCCGTTGAAGGTCAGCGCCGAGTAGCGGAACAGCAGCACGGGGTCGGCCATGTGGCTTTCGCGGTGCTTTGCGACCGGTGGCGGCGGGGGCGCCTTGGCAGGGGCGGACGGCGCCGCGCCCGACAGGTCGCGGTAGACGATGTCCTGGCGCTCGCGGATGGCAACGCCGCGCGGCGTCGTGATGGTGTGCTCGACCGCGACAAAACATAACGCGCCGGTGCTGCCGGTCTTCATGGTGACGTCGGCGATGCGCGAGGTACGATTGGCCTCATCGCCGACGCGCAAGGCGTCCAGGAATTCGAGCTCGCCGCCGGCCCACATCCGGCGCGGCAGCGGCACCGGCGGCAGGAAGCCGCCACGGGTCGGATGGCCGTCGGGGCCGAGCATCGACATCGGAAACACCGGCTGCGCCAGGCACCAATGCGTGGTCCAGGGCGCGGCGTCGCCGGTTTTGGGTTCGCCGATCTCCTGAAACAGCGTCGCGCGCAAACCCTTCACGAGTTGCGCGGTGACGATGTCCGAGGCCTCGGTGGTCTTTCCGATCCAGCCGCGCAAATGGTCGAGGTCGAGTTTTTCCGTCATGACGATTTGGCCATAGAAGCTTTGGGGAGTTCGACGTGCTCGCCGATCGCAGGGACCGCGCCGTAACGCCTGTTCTCGCCGACGAAGATCGCAGCCGGCGCGGCGTAGCTGACCTTGCCCTTCGGCGTATCGACCTCGATGCGGCGCAGGTGCGGATGGGTGGCAAGATCGGCCATGGTGTTGACCTCGGCAAACGCGATATCGGCGTTCGCGAGCCGCTTCAGCAGATCGACACGATCCATCGTGGCAAAGCTGTCGGCCACGATCTTGTCGGTCACAGTGCGATTCCTGACGCGCTCGACCATGTTGGCCAGGCGGGGATCATTGGGCAGATCGGGTTGATCCAGCACCTCGGCGCAGAGCTTCTTCCACTCGCGCTCGCTCTGGATCGAGATCAGGATGCCCTTGCCGTCTTTGGACTGGAATACGCCGTAGGGCGCAATGGACGGATGCGCCAGCGCCATCCGCTTCGGCGGGTTGCCGGCTTCCGAATTGATCAGCGGCACCGCCATCCAGTCGGCCATCACGTCGAACATCGAGATCCGGATATCGGCGCCCTTTCCGGTTCGGCCGCGGGCGATCAGCGCTTCAAGGATCGAGGCATGCGCGGTGGCGCCGGTTGCGATATCGACGACGGAAATGCCGACGCGGGACGGGCCTTCCGGCCCGCCGGTGATCGAGGCGAGGCCGCTCTCGGCCTGGATTAAGAGATCATAGGCCTTGCGGTCGGCATAGGGGCCGTCGTCGCCATAGCCTGAAATGGTGCAGCAGATCAGCGCCGGATAATCCTTGCGCAAACGCTCCAGCGAGAAGCCGAGCTTGTCCATCGAGCCGGGTTTCAGGTTCTGCAGCAGCACGTCGGCGCTGGCGATCAGCTCTTCCATCGCCGCACGGCCTTCTTTGGTCGCGAGATCGACCACCACGGAATTCTTGCCGCGGTTGAGCCAGACGAAATAGCTGCTCTGTCCCTTCGCCGCGGCGTCATAGCCGCGCGCAAAATCACCCTCGGGGCGCTCCACCTTGATGACATGGGCGCCGGCATCCGCCAGCCGTGAGCTGCAAAACGGCGCAGCGACCGCCTGTTCGACGGCGACGACGATCAATCCCTCTAACGGCAGCATGATTGTTCTCAGTAGGAGCGGGGCATGCCGAGCACGTGCTCGGACACGAACGACAAAATGAGATTGGTCGAGATCGGCGCGACCTGATAGAGCCGCGTCTCGCGGAACTTGCGCTCGACGTCGTATTCCTCGGCGAAGGCAAAGCCGCCATGGGTCTGCACGCAGGCATTGGCGGCTTCCCAGGAGGCGTCGGCTGCCAGCATCTTGGCCATGTTGGCTTCGGCGCCGCAATCGAGTCCGGCTTCATATTTGCGGGTGGCTTCCTTCACCATCAGCTCGGCCGCGCGCATCTGCGCATAGGCCTTGGCGATCGGGAACTGGACGCCCTGGTTCTGGCCGATCGGACGGCCGAACACCACGCGTTCCTTGGCATAGGCAGTGGCTTTGGCGATGAACCATTTGGCGTCGCCGATGCATTCGGATGCGATCAGGATACGCTCGGCGTTCATGCCTGACAGGATGTAGCGGAATCCCTTGCCTTCCTCGCCGATCAGATTTTCGCCAGGCACCCGCATGTCCGTGAAGAACACTTCCGTGGTGGCGTGGTTCATCATGGTGCGGATCGGGCGGATTTCCAGGCCGTTGCCTTTCGCTTCGCGCATGTCGACGATGAACACCGACAGACCATCGGTGCGCTTCTTGGCGTCTTCCTTCGGCGTGGTGCGCGCCAGGAGGATCATCAGGTCGGAATATTCGGCGCGGCTGGTCCAGATCTTCTGGCCGTTGACGATGTAGCCATTGTTGCCGTCGCGCTTGGCAAAGGTCTTCAGCGAGGAGGTATCGGTGCCGCTGGTGGGCTCGGTGACACCGAAGGCCTGCAGCCGCAATTCGCCGCTGGCGATCTTGGGCAGCCATTTTGCCTTCTGCTCGTCGCTGCCGTGCCGCAGCAGCGTGCCCATCGTGTACATCTGGGCGTGGCAGCCGCCGCCATTGCAGCCGGCGCGCTGGATCTCTTCGAGAATCGCGGCCGCCGCCGACAGCTTTAGCCCGGCGCCGTTATATTCCTCGGGGATCAGCACCGAGAGATAGCCCGCCTGCGTCAGCGCATCGACGAACTCGCTCGGATATTTCATCTCGCGGTCGAGCTTGCGCCAGTATTCGCCGGGGTATTGGGCGCAGAGTTTCGCGACCGCGTTGCGGATGTCGGCGTATTCGTCTTGCTGTTCGAGTGCGGTCATTTGGAGTGCCGTCGTTGTGATTGGGGATGGGCGTGGAGTTGTGAAACCACCGGTAAGTCCCTATGCTCGATTGTTATAGCGTATTAACCCGCATTCCAAGATTGGCAAGCATGGATTTCCGACAGCTGAGGACGTTCAGTTGCGTGGCCGAACTCGGAAGCCTCAGCAAGGCCTCCGACACGTTGCGGGTCGCGCAGCCGGCGCTCAGCCGCCAGATCAAGCTGCTCGAACACGAGCTGCGCGCCGAGCTGTTTACCCGCAACGGCCGCGGCATGGTGCTGACCGAGGCCGGCCGCCTGCTGCTGGCGCGGACCGCCGGCATCGTCCGGCAAATCGACCAAATTCGCGACGATATCCAGTCCTCCGGCGGCCCGCCGTCGGGACGGGTGGTGCTGGGTCTGGTTCCAACGGTGAGCTGCGTGATCTCCGCGCGGCTGGCGCGGCGCACCGTCGAAAGCTACCCGGGCATCTCGCTCTGCATCGTCGAGAGCTACAGCGGGCATTTGATCGAGTGGTTGCACCGCGGCCAGATGGATCTGGCCGTGATCTACGGGCCGTCGGCCGATCTGCACCTCACCGTGCAACACCTCGGCCGCGACAAGATCGTCGCCGTCGGCCCGCGCGGTTGCGGGCTGACGAAGAAGAAGCAGGTCGATATCGACTGGCTGCTGCGGCAGCGGCTGGTGTTGCCCAGTCATTCGCACGGGCTCCGGACGCTGATCGAGCATGCGGCGGCAAAGAAGAAGCTGAAGCTCGATGTCCAGGTCGAGGCGGATTCCTTTCGCGTCCTCACCAGCCTGGTCGAGGAGGGGCTCGGATATGCGCTGCTGCCGCCGTCCTCGCTGCGCGCGGAAGTCGCCGACGGCCGGCTGGAAGTCGCCACGATTTCAAAACCGGCGCCGATGCGCGAACTCACCATCGCGTCCCCCATCGAGCATCCCGGTTCGACCGCCATCACGCTCGTCACTGATCTGCTCCGCAAGGAGGTCGACGCCTGCCGCAAGGAAGGCCTCTGGGATATCCAGGTCGGCTGAGGCGATTACGTAACCGCAAACCCCAGATTTTCCCGGAACCGGTTCTTCAGGAACACGCCGTCGCGCGGCGGCAGCGCGCGATCGACATGGCCGGTAGCGATACGAATGCGTGCCAGCCGCGGCCCGGCGTCGATGCGCTGCAGCGTGGGACGGTAGTCATTGATACCCGCGATGTCGGTGATTTCGATGACCGAGCGAAAGCCGGCGCCGGTCGCGATCACGTCGAGCTGCGCGCCGAGACCGGAATGGCTGACCTGCATGCCGGTCTCGCCGAAATGGCCGTTGTCGAGAATGACGATGGTCAGATTGCCCGGCGTCTTGGTGGCGATCGTCAGCAGGCTGCCGATGCCCATCAACTGTTCGCCGTCGCCGGTGATGACGGCGACCGGCCGATTCGGTTGCGCGAGCGCAAGGCCAAGGCCAACCATGCCGGCTCCGCCCATCGCGCCCCACAAATAGAAATTACCGGGATGCTCACCGGCATCGAACACGTCGTAGGATGCCGAGCCAAGCCCGGTCACGACAAGCAGGTCCTTGCGATCGGCGAGCAGCGCCTTGACGGCCTCGCGGCGACCAAGCGTGAAATTCTGGACCATCACTTCGTCTCCGTCCATTTCTTGCGGCCGAGCATGCGCTGCGAGATCAGCACCGCGATCTGCTGGTCGCTCTCGAAGGCCAGCGAACAGGCGGCCGAAATGATCTCTTCTGCGTCTTCAGGCCGTTCGAGCCTGAATACGGTGATACCCATGATTTCGAACGCCTGTGGCGTCGCTTTCCCCATCGGGATTTGCCACGGATTGAATTCGGCCCATTCGCCGCGCATCGTCACCAATGTCAGGAACGGCAGGCGGCAGCTCGCGGCCAGCGAAAACATGTTCACGCAATTGCCGACGCCGCTCGACTGCATCAACAGCACCGAGCGATCGCCCCCGAGCCAGGCGCCGGCGGACAGCGCGACGCCTTCCTCTTCGGTGGTCAGCACGGTGGTCTGGATCGCTGGATCGGCGTGCGACAGCTCGATCAGGCGGGAGTGGCCGGCATCCGGAACATAGGAGATTTGCGAGACGCCATGCGCTTTCAGCGTCTTGTAGATCTGCGCCGGCCAGCTTAGGCCGGACTGGGTATCGTCTTTGGCGTCATCCCTGACAGCAACATCGTTCATGGCAGCCTCGGTTCCGGGTCACGTCTCCTGCGTGACCACGGCCAAGGTTTAGCCCAGAAGACCGCAGTGCGGCCTTCTCATCTGGTTCAAGCTGCCATGCCGCGATGTTATAGGGGGCGCCGGTAAAGCCTTTGGCGTTGATAGCTTCGGCGCGATCAGGCGAATTGAGCTCGCTCAGGAAATCCGCACCGGCAGCGATTCGATGCCGCGCACGAAACTGGAATAGACCCGCTTCGGCTCGCCGACCACCTCGATGCGATCGAACCGCTTCAGCATTTCCTGCCACACGATTTTCAGCTGCAACTCGGCCAGCCGCATGCCGACGCAGCGGTGGATACCGAAGCCGAACGAAAGGTGGGTGCGCGGCCGGGCGCGGTCGATAATGAACTCGTCGGGCTTCTCGATACCCTCCTCGTCGCGATTGCCCGAGACGTACCACATCACGACGCGATCGCCCTTTGCGATCTTCTTGCCGCCGATCTCGGTATCGACCAGCGCGGTGCGGCGCATATGCGCCAAGGGAGTCTGCCAGCGGATCACTTCCGGCACCATGGAATCGATCAGCGCCGGATTGTCGCGCAGCTTCTGGTACTGCTCGGGATGCTCGTTCAGCGCCAGCACCGATCCGCTCATGGTGTTGCGGGTGGTGTCGTTGCCGCCGACGATCAACAGGATGATGTTGCCCATCAAATTATCAGGGTCCATGTGCCGCGTCGCGTCGCTATGGGCCATCATGGACAGCAGGTCGTTGCGCGGCTCGCTGTTGACGCGCTCATTCCAGAGTTTTGAGAAATAGGCGTAGCACTCGTCCATTTCCTGGCGTCGCTGCTCGGGCGATTCCACGACGCCGCTCTTGGGCAGCGCGGTCGAGACGTCGGACCAGCGCGTCAGCTTGCGCCGCTCTTCCCAGGGGAAGTCGAACAGGGTTGCCAGCATCTGGGTCGTCAGTTCGATCGACACCCGATCGACGAAGTTGAAAGTCTCGTTGCGCGGCAGATCGTCGAGCACCTTGCAGGCGCGCTCGCGGATCAGTTTTGCCAGCTCGTCCAGATGCGTCGGCGTGAACATCGGCGACACCGTCTTGCGCTGCGAGGAGTGCCGCGGCTGGTCCATCGCGATGAAGCTCGGATAGTCATAGCCGGGCGGTACGTCGCGGATCGAAATGCCGCCGAGTGTCGAGTCGGAGGAGAAGATGCCGTGGTTGGTGTCGACATGCATGATGTCGTTGTACTTGGTCACCGACCAATAGGGTTCGATCGGCGCGTTGGTGCAGTAGTGCACCGGCTCTTCCTTGCGCAGCCGTTCGAACCACGGCCATAGCGTATCGTTCTGGAACAGCTTTGGCGCACCGGGGTGAAAATCCTTCAGCGGCGTCGAGTAGGCCTCTTCGCGCGCGGCGCGCAGAAGCTCTTGTCTGTCGGCTCGGATCGCGGCGTGGACGTTCATCGTCGTTCATCCCCGGGTACAGGAAACGTTGAAGGAATGTATTAGACTATAACTTATAGGCGTTCTAAGGGCAAAGCCCGTGCAGGTAGTTGCGGAACTGGCTGCCTAGTTCGAGATGCGCGCGGGCAGGGTCTCGTAACCCTTGACAAAGCTTGAATAAACCCGCTTCGGCTCATCCATCACCTCGATCTTGTCGAAGCGCTTGAGGATCTCTTCCCAGATAATCTTCAATTGCAGTTCCGCCAGCCGCAAGCCGACGCAGCGGTGGATGCCGAAGCCGAAGGAGATGTGGGTGCGCGGCCGGGCGCGGTCGATGATGAACTCGTAAGGGCGTTCGATGATCTCTTCGTCGCGGTTGCCCGAGACGTACCACATCACGACCTTGTCGCCCTTTTTGATCTGCTTGCCGCGGAACTCGATATCCTCGAGCGCGGTGCGCCGCATATGCGCCAGCGGCGTCTGCCAGCGGATCACCTCGGGAACGAAACTGTCGATCAGCGCGGGATTGTCGCGCAGCTTGCTGTACTGATCCGGATTTTTGCTCAGCGCATAGATGCTGCCCGACAGCGTGTTGCGGGTGGTGTCGTTGCCGCCGACGATCAGGAGGATCAGGTTGCCGAGGAAATTCTTCGGGTCCATGTCGCGGGTGGCTTCGCTGTGCGCCATCATCGACAGCAGATCGCTCTTCGGCGGCTGGTTGATCCGGTCTTTCCAGAGCGTGGAGAAATAGGTCGCGCATTCCAGAAGCTCGGCCTGCCGCGCCTCTTCGGTCGGGACGAGGCCGCCGGGCCCGGGAATCGTCGTCGCAATGTCGGACCAGCGCGTCAGCTTGCGGCGATCCTCCCAGGGGAAGTCGAACAGCACCGCGAGCATCTGCGTGGTGAGCTCGATCGAGACCCGGTCGACCCAGTCGAACACTTCGCCGCGCGGCAGATTGTCGAGGCATTCGGCCGACCGCTTGCGGATGTTGATCGCGAGCTGGTCGAGATGGGTCGGCGTGAACATCGGCGCCACGGTCTTGCGCTGCGCCGAGTGGCGCGGCTGGTCCATGGCGATGAAGCTTTCGCGGCGCAGATCGGTCGCGACGTCGCGGATGGTGATGCCGCCAAGGTATGCCGCCGACGAGAACACCGCGTGGTTGGTCTCGATGTCCATGATGTCGTTGTATTTGGTGATCGACCAATACGGCCCGAACATGCTGTCCTTGCAGTAATGCACCGGCGCTTCCCGGCGCAGCCGGTCGAAATACGGCCAGAACGTATCGGTCTTGAACAGTTCGGGATCGCCGGGGTCGAACTCGGCCAGCGGCAGCGAATAAGCGCGCTCGCGTGCGGCCTTTTGCCGGGAGTCCAGTTCAATGGAATCCTGGGTGAGTTCGATGGTTCCCTGCATGGAGCGGCTCCCTGATTGTTTTCCGCGCGCCGGGATTCGCCCGGTGGCGGTATTTTGGGGTGATTACAGCCGTTCGTACGTGCCGGGGCAAGGGACAGTTTTGATGCTTCGGCCGCATTGAACTTTACCCCCGGCCGGGGCCGATACGGAGCCGTATCATTCCTCGTGACAAGCGCGCCTGCAGGGGTTAAGGCTTATCCCAACAACGATATTTCGCCGGAGGTCGCCCGACCATGATTCCCAATGCGTACCGGATGTTCAATTTCGATCTCGGTGAAACCGCGGATGCCATTCGCGAAACCGTGTTTGCCTTTTCGAGCAAGGAGATCGCGCCGCGCGCGGCCGAAATCGACAAGAGCAACCAGTTTCCACGGGATCTCTGGCCCAAGATCGGCGCGCTCGGCCTGCACGGCATTACCGTCGAGGAAGAATATGGCGGCACCGGGCTCGGCTATCTCGAGCATTGTATTGCGGTCGAGGAAATGTCGCGGGCATCAGCGGCGGTCGGGCTTTCGTACGGCGCGCATTCCAACCTCTGCGTCAACCAGATCCGCCGCAACGGCAACGACGCGCAGAAGCGCAAATATCTGCCGAAGCTGATCTCGGGCGAACATGTCGGCTCGCTGGCGATGTCGGAGCCGGATTCCGGCTCCGACGTGGTGTCGATGAAGACGCGCGCCGACAAGAAGGGCGATCGCTTCGTGCTGAACGGCAGCAAGATGTGGATCACCAACGGCCCGGTCGCCGACACGCTGGTGGTCTATGCCCGAACCGACGCCAATGCCGGCCCGCGCGGCATTACGGCGTTCATCATCGAGAAGGGCATGAAGGGATTTTCCACCGCGCAAAAGCTCGACAAGCTCGGCATGCGCGGCTCGGATACCTGCGAACTGGTGTTCGACAATTGCGAAGTGCCGGAAGAGAACGTGCTCAGCGAAGTCGGCCGCGGCGTCAACGTCCTGATGTCGGGCCTCGATTATGAACGCGCGGTGCTGGCCGCAGGTCCGATCGGCATCATGCAGGCCTGCATGGACGTGGTGCTGCCTTACGTGCATGAGCGCAAGCAGTTCGGCCAGCCGATCGGCACCTTCCAGCTTGTGCAGGGCAAGATCGCGGACATGTACACCACGATGAACGCCTCGCGCGCTTATGTGTATGCGGTGGCGAAAGCCTGCGACCGCGGCGAGACCACGCGCGAGGACGCCGCCGGCGCCATCCTCTATGCCGCCGAGAAGGCGACGCAATGCGCGCTCGACGCCATCCAGCTGCTCGGCGGCAATGGCTACATCAACGATTACCCGACCGGCAGGCTGTTGCGCGATGCCAAGCTCTACGAGATTGGCGCTGGAACCAGCGAAATCCGGCGTATGCTGATCGGGCGGGAGCTGTTCGACAAGTCGGCGTAAGTGAACCGGATCACACTCCAGTCGACAAATTGGTGTAAACCCGATTTGTTGCCCGCTGCCTCGGAGCTGCCCTGGAGTTGACCCGTGAACGAGATGAGTTGGACCCCGCTCGGGCCGCCATCGCTGCCGCCGCTGCCGAAACCGCCGCCGATGCCGGTGGGGTTTTCCGGCAAGCGTGATGAATTCTTTCAACTGGTGAAGCGCGGCGCCGGGCTGGAATTGGTCACGCTCGGCTTCTACCGCTTCTGGCTCACCACCGACATCCGCCGCCATCTCTGGAGCAATACCCAGATCGACGGCGACGGCGCCGAATATACCGGGCGGGGCCGGGAATTGCTGATCGGGTTCCTGGTTGCCCTCGCGATCCTGGTGCCGATCTATCTGGCCTACTTTCTCGCCGGCCTCGAAGCCGAGCATTACAAGGCGTTCGCCAGCATTCCGCTGGTCGCCTTCTTCTATCTGTTCGGGCAGTTCGCGATCTTTCGCGCCCGCCGCTATCGCCTGACGCGCACGGTGTGGCGCGGCGTTCGGTTCTGGATGAGTGGTTCGGGCTGGATCTATGCCTTGCAGGCGTCGTTGTGGGGCCTGCTGTCGATGGTGACCCTTGGCCTGGCGCTGCCATGGCGCACGGCGGCGCTCGAGCGCTACAAGATGCGCCATTCATACTATGGCGATCTGCAGGGGAAGTTCGAGGGAAGCGGCTGGGAATTCTTCAAGCGCGGCTGGTGGTTGTGGTTGCTCGCACCGATGGCATTCCTGATGCCGCTGTTCGCACCCTTCATCTACGGCGCGTTCAAGGCGGTCGAATGGCGCTGGTGGCTGTCCGGCATCCGGATCGGCGGCGTGCGCCTGGAATCGGAATTGCCGCGCAGCCGGCTGATCGGCCTGTACTGGAAGGTGGTCGGCTGGATCGTCGTGCTGGGTCTGGTTTTCTCGGTCTACCTCGCAGCTGCCACGGCGCTGGTTGCCAGCATGAGCGGCGAGGGAATTGGCGAGTTCTTCAAGTCGCAGGAAGCTTCTCAGAGCATCCTGTTGCTGGTGCTCGCAGGCTTCGGCTACCTGGTGTTCGCATTGGCGCTCAACGTCGTGATCCGCGTCTATCTGATGCGCGATCTCTGGGTGCGGGTGTCGGAATCGATCAACATCCACGGCATCGAAGCGGCCGCCAATGTCTCGGCAAGGGGTGAACTGGCCAATGCGCTCGGTGAAGGTTTTGCCGATGGCCTTGACGTGGCGGGGTTCTAGCTCATGACCGGTATGGCCATGGATAGCGACGCTCCGGATACCTCGAAATCGCCGCTTGGCGGTTCGGCGATCTATTTCGACGGCAAGTCGAACCAGCGGCGCGCGGTCACGCTGCATTTTGCTGACCGGCTGGAAATCCGGGATGGTGACGCGGCCGTTGCGGCATGGGCCTATGCCGATATCCGCCGCGCCGACGGTCCCTCCGGCATGCTGCGCCTCAGTGCTCTGACCGCACCGGCGCTGGCGCGCCTGGAGGTTCGCGATGCCGCGGTCGCGGCCGACCTGGTCTCGCGCTGCGCAACTCTGGACGAGAACACGCCGGGCCGGCGCGGTGTCGCCGCGATCGTCGGCTGGTCGCTCGCCGCGACGGTTTCGATCATCGCGGTGGTATTGTTCGGCGTCCCGCTCGCCGCCGATCGCTTGGCGCCGCTGGTGCCGGAGGCCTTCGAACGGCGGCTCGGTGAGGCGGCCGAAAGTCAGGTCAAGACGATCTTCGACGCCAAGGTCTGCGACAATGCGGCCGGACAAAAAGCCTTCGTCAAGCTCATGACCGCGATACGTGAATCCGCCGGGATGGATACGTCGGTTCAGTCCAGCGTGCTGTCGTCGTCGGTGCCCAATGCCTTCGCGCTGCCGGGCGGCAGGGTTTACATGTTCAACGGCTTGCTGGCGAAGGCCGAGAACGCCGACGAGATCGCAGGCGTGCTGGCGCACGAACTCGGCCACCACAAGCATCGCGACAACATGCGGGGATTGATCCGCGACGGCGGCACAGCGTTTCTGGTCGGGTTGTTGTTCGGCGACATCACGGGCTCCAGCGCGCTGATCTTTGCTTCAAAGACGCTGGTCACCTCGTCCCATTCGCGCGAGGCCGAGCAGGATGCCGACGGCTTCTCGATCGACGTCATGCACCGGCTGGGCCGGCCGACCAAGCCGATGGGCGAACTGCTCGTCCGCGTCACCGGCAAGGGAGGCAAGGGCCTCTCCATCATCTCCAGCCATCCGATGAGCGAGGATCGGCTGGCGCGGATGACCCGGGAAGACCGGCCGGCCAGCAAGCCGCCGCTGCTGACGCCGGAGGAATGGCAAGCGCTGAGATCGATCTGCGATTCCGACGGCAAGATCTGACGGCCAGAGCGTTTTCCAGCGAAGTGGACACCGGTTCGCGTGAAGAAAACGCGTCAAAACAAGAATCCAGAGCCCCGTTCCGATTCCATCGGAACGGAAAAGGCTCTAGTTCGGCGGGTCTGGTTATCTTCGTGCGCTCTTCCGCGACCTTGGCGCAGCCACCGGCGCGGGCAGGGTGTTGGTCGGCTTCAAATCCCACACCGCCTGCATGGCCGAGAAGGCGTGCGAAATCACCGGTTCGTGCCGCCGCGATGTCAGGCAGGCAAAGCTGAGGTCGCAGGTCACCGTCACCTTGTCGGCGATCACGAAGTTCCGCTTGCGGGTGATGCGATCGAGGGTGCAGTCGCGCGCGAGGCTGAGGCAGATGCCGGATTCGACGAAGTCGATCATGGCCTCTTCCTGGTCGGCATAGGCCACGCGCTTCGGCAGCGAGCCCATGGGACGGAAGATATTGTCGAGCAGGCGCCGATGCGCCGAGTGCGGCGGCGTTGCGAGCCACGGCAGGCCGATCAGGTCGGGCCAGTCCTTGCCGATCACCCGGTCGCTCCATTCCGCCGGGGCAATCACCCGGTACGGGTAGCTCATCAGCGGCGCGAGCTGGTACTTTCCGTCGTCGATGTGGCGCTCGGAGAAGCTCGGGAACGACAGGGATTCGGCAGGCGTCGCGTCGACAAAATATCCGACGTCGAGGTCGCCTCTGCCGATCTGCGCCAGCACGTCGTCGCTCATGCCGTAGCGCAGGAAGACTTCGGTCTGTTTCAAGGACGTGGCGAGGCTCCGCACGAAAGGTCCGAGCCGGATGAACTCGGGATCCAGGATCGTGCCGACCCGAAGCGATCCCCGTACCGACTCGCGCAGGGAATCCGCCATCGTCTTGAAGTCCGACGAGGCCGATATCGCCTTGTGCGCCAGCGGCAACAGGGCGGCGCCGGCTTCGGTCAGGGTAAAGCCGCCCGGTGTTCGGTTGAAAAGGAGCAGGCCGGTACTTTCCTCCAGCCCTTTTAGCTGCAAACTGACGGCCGGCTGGGTCAGGTTCAGCAAACTTGCCGCGCGCGACACAACGCCCTCGCGCGCCACGGTGATGAAGCAGCGCAGGGCCTGGGTACGGGGGAGGTCATTCATTTGAAAAGCTTATACACGATTTCCTTTATCTCATTAGACAAGATTTGCTCCTGCAAGTCACAAGTTTTCGAAGGCGAAACCCTGCGTTGTCACCGGCCGGAACCTGGATCATGGCGCTTGCCGGCAATTGCGGGGGACAGAATGAAGAAACTCGCTGAAATGATGTGGTGGCCCTGGTTGCGCCGTTGTGCCGATTCCGCCCGAAGCGGCGCAGTCGCCGCCTTTGCTGTCCTCCTGGCAGGCGTATGTTCGCCGGCGTCGGCCGACGGCTATCCCGAGCGGCCGGTTCAGCTGGTGGTGCCCGCCGGGCCCGGCAGCAGCACCGACACCATCATGCGGTCACTGGCCCAGGCCGCAGCGCCGATGCTCGGCCAGCCGATCGTGATCCTGAACAAGCCCGGCGCCAGCGGCACCATCGGCGTCGGCTTTGTGACGAAGTCCGAGCCGGACGGCTACACCATCGGCGGGGTGCCGAGCGGCGCCATCACCATGGCCCCGCATGTCGCGGCGCAAAGCTTCCAGCAGGCCGACTACCGCATTGTCGCGATGATCACGCAGGCCGCCGGCGTGCTCTGCGTCCACCCGGATTTTCCGGCGAAGAACGCAAGCGAGTTCCTCGCCGAGCTAAAGAACAACCCCGACAAATACACCTATGGTTCGGACGGCGTCGGCGCCTTCGTGCAGTTTTCGACGGCACGGATTTTTCAACCCCAGGGCATCCGCCAGCGGATCATCCCCTTCACCGGCGCCGACCAGACGGTAACGGCCTTCCTTGCGCGCACCATCGACATCTATGGCGGCGCCATCGCCTCGATCGCGCAATTTGTCGCCGAAGGAAAAGCAAAGTGCCTGCTGCTGACCACGGCGCGGCGCTTTCCGACGCTGCCCGACGTCGAGAGCCTTGATGACGTCAAGATGGCGCCATCCCAGACATTGCTGTGGCGCGCGGTCATCGCGCCGCGCGACATCCCGCAGGACCGCTTTGAAAAGCTGCGCGACGTTCTGACCCGGGCGGCGCAAAGCCCCGAATTCAAGGCGATGGCGGCCAAGCGCGGCGAGGAGGTCTGGACGATCAGCGCCGAAGACGCCGCCAAATACGCGCAAAGCGAATTCGTCCAGATGGAGCAGCTCGCCAGAGAGCTGCGCCTGAAACCGAACTGACGGGAGCGCCGCCATGCCGACCGTCAGAGCCGGCGACGGGACACCGTTGCACTACGCGGTTCACGACTACACCGACCGCTGGCGCAAGGCCGAGACCATCATCCTGATCCACGGCTTCGCCCGCTCGGGCGAGTTCTGGTTCAACATGGTGCCGTATCTGGCGCGGTTCTACCGCGTGATCTGTCCGGACTTGCGCGGGCTCGGACAATCGGCGCCGCTGAACGATCCGGCGCACGCGCTCTCGCTCGTCGCCTACATCCGGGACATCGAGGCGGTGGCCGATCACGCGGGCGCTTCGAATTTCCATCTGGTCGGCGAGGCGATCGGCGGCGCCATCACGCTGATTTTCGCCGCCGAGCGGCCGCAGCGCCTGCGTACGCTGTCGGTGCTGGCGCCGGCGGTGTGGGCCAATGACTGGATCCGCAACGCCTATGCGGTCGGCTTTCCAAGCTGGGTCGAGGCCATCAGGGCGCTCGGCGTCGAGGGCTGGGTGCGCAAGTCGAACACGCTGGCGCGGTTTCCCGCCGGTTTCGATCCCGCCTTCATGGATTGGTACGCCCGGGAAGTCGGGAAGGCCGACGTCGAAATCGTCGCGGCGATGGTCGAGTTCGCCGGCTCCGTCGACGCCAGACCTTACCTGCAGAAGATCACGGCTCCGACGCTCGCACTCTATCCGACCGGCAGCAATATCTCCTCATCCGATCAGGAAGCCGCGCTGCGCGAGAACATCGCCTCGGTGCGCGTGACGCATCTGGGCACACCCTACGCGATGCTCGGGATGCTGCAGCCGCGGGCCTGCGCCGAACACATCCTGAGTTTTGCGGCAGATCATGACGGGATCGTTTGCCGGGAATAGCAGTTTCGAAGGAAACCGTTCGAACTGAACGAGGACCGGAGGCAGTGCCGCAACGAGGTCGCGGTGAACGGGCTAGCCCGTATTCCTGACCGCGTCAGCAAGCATCGCGTAAAGCTGGCTCTTGCTGAATTCCTTGGGTTGTCTCCCTACTGTCTTCCGCGACACCTTCTTTGCCACCGGGCGGGCACAGGCGGCCAATAACGCCGGCCTTCGTTTCGGGACCGGCCTTATCTTGGGTTTTGCCGTTGGCGACTTGTGACCACGCTTCAGACCCAAACGAGTTAGCCTGCCGCAGACCGCGTTACGGCTACACTCGAGACGACGCGCGATCTGGCTGGCGCTCTGTCCAGCGGCCCAGAGTTTTTTGAGCAGTGCTACGTCTTTCGCATCCCAACTCATGGGAGATACTCTACGCCGGCTGCCAGCGACAGGCCAGTCTAGTCGTCGTCCGGCTCGCGCACGACCGCCGGTTCGTCGGCATTGTCCTCTTCCTCTTCCTCTTCCTCTTCGTCCTCTTCGTCCTCTTCGTCTTCATCAGGATCTCGGGGCGGCACCGCGCTGTCCATGGTCACGAAGGGACTGCAGTGGATCAACCTGGTGGAAAGCTCCTCTGGGATCTGTTGCTTCATATTGTTGCTCCTCGGTGCGGGCCCAGGGATTATGCCCCCTCTGCTCAGTTTCCGAATGAGGGTTTGCGCCAACACACCGTCTGCGGGCGCGGACATTCGTTTCGAGTTGCATTGGCGATCAGCCCACGCTCGGCCTGACAAGGCCGCACCACGCTCATAGCCGCCGAGATCTTGTTGGCTTCGTGGTGCAAGCGGCACCGTGCATCCCGGAATTTGGTAGTCAAGCTTAGCCGATCTCACGCCCCGAATCGATCCCTACTCCGTAGTAATCGGCTCGGCCCGCCGATCTGAATTTCTGAGTAAGCTCACCTGCCCGCTGGAAGGCCTTCGTCGTATCGCTCGCCGTGAGCGCCACGGTAGTTGTTATGTCCGAAAGGCTTCCGCCAGCCGCGGCGGCAAGCACCGCTGAAATCATCGTGGGCTCATCCGGTGCTTCAGCTATGATCAGCCAATCGTAGGGCCCCAAAGTCAGATACCAACTGATCAGCCGACCACCGGCGGCCGCAAACAACTCGGCGACCGCCTCGGAACGGTCCTCCGGTTTCGCAGACATCCCTTTGATGGCCGCGGCGGTGTAACGACCTTGAGAAACGTAAATCGTCATGCTGGTCTCCTCCGCTTTCGCTGGTTACGATCCACGTCGTCCGGCACGCCGCTGCAGTTCTGAGCGCTACCTCAATGCGCGCTGAAGGTGAGGCCGGCGCGCTCGCTCAGGCGCTTGCGCAATGCCGGCCCCATCAGCGCGCCCGGCGTCCAGATGCCACCCTCGCCCTGCACGTCGCGCACGAGACAGAGAGCGCTCTCGGCGATCATCTTGCTCGTCGAGCCGTAGCCCGGATCGCGGTCGCCCGTGATTACCGCTTCGACCCGTCCACCATCCGGCAGCTCGCCCAGGAACAGGATGTCGTAGAGGCCCTTCTCGCGCGCTTCCCGGGTCGGGCCTGCGCCGGGTTTGAGACCGCCGGTCGCGACCAGGGAAATCATCGTGGCGAACGTCTCCGTCGTCACGCGGGCGAGTTCCCCAAATCCCGGCGCGACCATCATCTCGTCGTAAACGAAGTCCTTGCCATAGGGATGACCCAGCAGGAAATTCGTGCGGTGCACGTTCTTGGTGTTGATCGGCGCCATGGGGAACGGCACGAGCAACACGTTCATGCGCGGGTCGAATTCGGGGACGAGGCCCGACGGCTGAGACGGCCCGGTGAACCCCGGCGTCAACGCGAAGGGATCGTTCAGCAGCCGGATCAGGGTCGGGTCGCGCGCGGCGGCGGCCAACGTCGCCCGAGCGCTCGCTGCGGTGCCGCCAGACATGCCGCCTCTCACGTTGCGCAGGCGGGCTTTGACCCGGCGCGCCGGGCGTCCGAATTTGTCGCGCGCCTTCTCCTGCAACGTGAGCACGCCGAGATCGAACGGGATGGAATCGAAGCCGCAGGAAAAGACGATGCGCGCCCCGGTCCGTTTCGCCTCTTCGTGATGGGCGTCGATCATGCGCCGCATCCAGGCAGGTTCGCCGCACAGATCAACGTAGGCCGTGCCCGTGGCCGCGCAGGCCGCCACAAGCTCGGGACCGTGGAGCTGATAAGGCCCGACCGTCGTGATAATCACGGTCGCACGCTCGCACATCGAACGTAGGCTGGCCGGCTCAGCGGCATCCGCCTTCACCAGAGGCAAACTGTCCGGTGCGCCGATGTCGGCACGCACCTTCTGGAGCTTGTCGGTCGAGCGTCCCGCAATCGCCCAGGACGGAGCATCGTCGCCGCGATAGGATGCCGCCAGATATTCGGCGATGAGACGGCCGGTGTAACCCGTCGCACCATAGACGATGAGGTCGAAGTCCCGCTTCACGACGTTGGTCCTCATGGAGATCCGGGAGAGCTATCTTCTGATCCGTTTGCAATCGCAGGGCACGAGGACGCTCAGCACGAGCAGCAAACCGTCCCATCGCGTTTGACGGAGGATACCACAGTTCCTGCCTTTGGGGGTGCGCAACGTCCGTTGGGGGCAATGCGGAAGTTGGGCCTCGTGACAGGGATGGCCTCTTGCCCTTCAGGAGCAGACATCGATAGGCCATCGCGGCAGATCTGCTTTGTGACCACAAGCAGGCACTGCACCACAGCAAACAACCCCGCTATTCAAGCACCTGGTCGGCGCGGGCGAGCAGCGCTGGAGGCATGATAACGCCAAGCGCCTTCGCGGTCCTCAAATTGATCACTAGCTCGAACCTGGTCGGTTGTTCGATCGGCAGGTCGGCAGGCTTTGCACCCTTGAAAATCTTGTCGACGAAGGCGGCGGATCGACGAAATCCATCTCGTAAATCAATCCCATACGTCAGAAGAAAACCCGTCTCGGCATACTCTCTTGCGGCAGCGACTGCCGGCAGCCGATCTCTGATGGCCATGACGCCAATCTGTCCACGAAAGTTGAAGAGCACGCCATCGCTCAGTACGACGAGCGCCTGCGTGCGCTCCTTCACCATCGTCGCGAACGCTTGTTCGAGTGCGTCCAGCCCGCGTGCTTCAGCCGGGACAAGGGTCAAGCCCAGTGCCGGGGCAGCCTCCTGCATCGACGACAGCCGGGCGGGATTGGGCGAAAAGTCCGGATTCCACAGAACGCCCACGCGCGAGACGTTCGGCAGTGTGTCCTTCACCAACTCGAGCCGCTTGACATGTTGCTCGCCGCCCGTGTCCTGAGCGATCCCGGTCACGTTCCCGCCGGGGCGCGCCAGACTGGCGACAAGCCCGGCACTAACTGGATCGGCACTGCTGGCCACGACGATCGGGATCGTCGTGGTCACCTTCATGACGGCAATCGTATTCGTATTGTTCCCTGCAACGATGACGTCGACACCGAGTCTGACCAGGTCTGTGGCGAGCGCGGATAGCCGTCCCATCTCGCCATCGGCAAAGCGATACTCGATAGCGACATTCTCGCCAACGCGGTAGCCGAGGCTCCGCAGGCCCTCTTCGAACGCCTTCATAACATGGAGCGAACGTTCCCGGGAGGTGGTTGCGAAGTAACCCACCCGGTAGACCCGCCCTGCGGGCTGCTGCGCGCGCGCGGCCAGCGGCCAAGCTGCCGCCGCACCTCCCAGCAGCGTGATGAACTCGCGTCGACGCATGCATCCCCCAAGAACACATCTCGTCCCGGGCCTAAAGCCTAGCACTTTGCGGATGCGCTGCGAGTGAGAAATGGCGCCCGGCCGATCAGGCTGTCTCAATTGGGGCATTCGCGTCGGTTGGCCACGACCACCGCTCTTCCCCTCGAAGCGGACCTCGCAACGGCGGCGTCGGGAAGGATAGGGAAGCTAACGGAGGTCAACGCCGCGATCGTGATGGATATCACTCCGGCAGATTATTCACCTTGCGCACCCATGCACGGACGTCGGCGAGCACGTCGGGCAATATCGCCCTGACGTCCTGCACGGTCATGCCGGCCTTGATCCGGGGATCGTACAGCAGGTTGAGCAGGTACTGGTCGTAGACGCCGAAATATCCCATCGACACATTGTCGTTGAACATGGTCCAGGGCACGGTCGGGGTGTCGTTGATCGGGCCGAGCGATTGCAGCAATTCCTCATAGGCGCAATCGAAGAAGACGAAGTCGCCATTGTCGACGGTGAGGATCACGTCGGAATGCTCGATCTCGAACTTTTCGTTCTTGCGGAAGCCGCTCAGGCATTGCGGGTCGAGCGAGGAGCGAATCTCGCGCGCCCGTTCGCTGCCGTAGAAGGTTATGATGGTGCGGTTGAGGTCGCGGTCCCGCACCAGTTTGACCAGCACATTGGCATCATCGTTGTTCGCGGCCATCGCGATATCGAGGTGCTGGACCCGTGTGGCGATGTCGGCGACGATCTTCGCGAGCTGGGCCTTGCGGTCGGCGCGGGTGCCGTCGGCGAACACCCGCACCGGTGCCTCGTATTTCCGGATGCGGTCGACGCGGCCGGCAAGGTGATACTCGGCGCCGAAGGCGATCTTGAAGAAGCCTTCGATGATCTCGCTGTCCGTGAAAATCTTCTTCTGGGCGCGCTGACGCTGGGCGACGGAGGGATCCCCGGCCAATGCCGCGGCGGGCAGCAACACTTCGCCGAGGGCTACGGCCGCCAGAGCGGCTGCGAGCATTCGCGGGAATCGAGGCCGGCCAATTGCGCTCATTGTGGCTCGACGCTGCCGCAATCGGCGCGTGCGCGCAAGACTTGTTCACGCCAGGCGAGGCTGGTTCAGGTCAACAAGTCTTGTTGGCGCGTCAACGCAGACGCTGCCGGTTCCCTGACGTTGGGATGCGGCTAGTTCTTGACGATCACCGGGGTGCCGACCGAGACGCGGCTATAGAGATCGGTCACATCGTCGTTGGTCATGCGGAAGCAGCCGGACGATACCGCCTGTCCGATGGTCTCGGGCTCGTTCGATCCGTGGATGCGGTAGAGCGTCGATCCCAGATACATCGCGCGGGCGCCGAGCGGATTGTCGATGCCGCCTTTCATGTGCCGCGGCAGATCGGGCCGCCGCGCCAGCATCTGCGACGGCGGGGTCCAGCTCGGCCATTCCTTTTTCGCCGTGATGCGGTGGGTTCCGCTCCAGCGGAAGCCGTCGCGGCCGACGCCGATGCCGTAACGCAGCGCCTGGCCGTTGCCGACCACGAGATAGAGCCGGCGCTCGGCGGTGTTGATGTAGATCGTGCCCGGGGCATAACCGCCCGAGAAGTTGACCGTCTGCCGCGGGATCGGGCTCGATCCGCCACCTCGGAAATCGGGACCGCCGCCGAAGAGGCCGCGCGAGTCGAAGAAGCCCCCGAAATCCTGGGCTTGCGCGTGACCGACACCGGCCAGCACCGTCAATGCCGCAAATAACAAAGCCAAAACCCGGGTCATTTTCTTCCTCGTGAAAAATCAGAATATGCAGCGAGACAGGCCATAACTGCCGCGATTTCGCAAGCAAAGAGCCCGTGAGCGCGCCATTTTCGGACACGGCGGTTAAAAAAGGCAACACATCGGAGGCGATGGCTGCATTGTCGGCTAAACCTTTGACGAAACGGGTGAACAATGATTGATCTTGAGCCGTCTTGAGAACAATCGCGAACGGGGGCGAGACCATGAACGGTGCGGAAAGTCTGGTGCGGACATTGGTCGCAGGCGGCGTCGACGTCTGCTTCACCAACCCCGGCACGTCGGAGATGCATTTTGTCGCCGCACTGGACCGGGTCGAGGGCATGCGTTGCGTGCTGGGCCTGTTCGAGGGCGTGGTGACGGGGGCCGCCGACGGCTATTTCCGCATGAAGGGCACCCCGGCCTCGACGCTGCTGCATCTTGGCCCCGGGCTCGCCAACGGTCTTGCCAATCTGCACAACGCCAAGAAGGCCAATTCCGGCATCGTCAACATCGTCGGCCAGCATGCCACCTACCACATCGAATACAATGCGCCGCTGACCTCCGATATCGAGGGCCTGGCACGACCGATGTCGTCCTGGGTTCGGACTTCGCCGGACGCGAAATCGGTCGCCCGTGACGGTGCTGCCGCCATCGCCGCGGCGAGCGGTGCGCCGCCGCAGATCGCAACCCTGATCCTGCCGGCCGACACCGCGTGGAACGAAGCCGATGGCGTGGCCGAAGTCCCGCTGGAATCGCAGCGTCAAAGCTACTCCCCGCAGGCCGTCGAGAAGGCGGCAAAGGTGCTGCGCGGAGGCGAACAGACCTTGCTGTTGATGACCGGCAGCGCGGTGACGGAGAAGGGACTGGCGCTGGCCGCGCAAATCGCCGGCAAGACCGGCTGCAGGGTGATGGGCCCGCTGGCCAGTCCACGAATGGCGCGCGGCCGCGGGCGTTTTTCGATCGATCGGGTGCCTTACGTGATCGAAGCGGCGCAAGCGGCGCTGAAGGGTTTTCGGCGCATCGTGCTGGTCGAAGCCAACGATCCCGTGGCGTTTTTCGCCTATCCGAACAAGCCCAGCTTGCTGAAGCCTGAGGGCTGCGAGGTCCATCGCATGACGTCGAGCGGGGAGAATTCGGTCGCGGCGCTGGAGGCGCTGGCGTCTGCGCTGGGCGCCAAGCCGGCGGACGTGAAGCCGCAGACCCAGGTCGAACTCGTCAAGCCGACCGGCGCCCTGAACCATGCGTCAATTGCCCAGGCGATCGCCATGGCTATTCCGGACAATGCTATCGTCGTCGACGAATCCGTCACCACAGGGCGAGCATTCTTTCCGGTGATGGCGGCCGGCGCCCCGCACGACTGGATCCAGAATCTGGGCGGCTCGATCGGATACTCGACGCCGGTCGCGACCGGAGCCGCGATCGCCTGCCCGGACCGCAAGGTGATCTGCATGGTCGGCGACGGCAGCGCGATGTACACGCTGCAATCGCTGTGGACGCAGGCGCGCGAAGGCCTCAACGTCGTCACGATCGTGTTCGCTAATCGCATCTACCAGATATTGCGTGGCGAATTCGACGGCGTCGGCGCCGGCGAGCCGGGACAGCGTGCGCTCGACATGCTCAAGATCGACCGCCCGACAATCGACTTCGTCGCGCTCGGCAAGGGCATGGGCGTGCCCGGCCGGGCGGTCGACAATGTCGACGATTTCGTCAAGGCGCTGGCGGAAGCTGTCGCCGAGCCGGGGCCGCGGTTGATCGAAGTGCAGATGTGACGGCGTAGCCGTCATCCCGGGGTGCGAAGCGAACCTCAGGTGCGCAATTGCGCACCGGGGGATCTCTAGATTCCGGGTTCGATGCTTCGCATCGCCCCGGAATGACGGAAGGTCGGAGGCGACATGCAGACCGAGCTGAACAAGGTCGTCACGGCGCTGTCAGAGTTTTACGCGCACGAGACGTTCCTGCTCGAAAAGGACGTCGGCGAGCGCCCGCTGACGCACCGGCTGGCGGTGCATCTTGAACATCAGTTTGCCGGCTGGCAGGTCGATTGCGACTACGACAGGCTCGGCGAGCGGACGCTGCGGCTGCCGCACGGTTCGATCATCTCGACCGACGACCATCTCGGCAAATCGATCTACCCAGATATCGTCGTGCATCAGCGCGAGATCCCCAATAATCTGCTCACGATCGAGGTCCGGAAATCCGCCAATCACCAGCCGCTGGAACACGACCAGCACAAGCTGCGGGCGCTGACCGATCCGCATCTGTGGTTCGCCTACTGGATCGGCGTGTTCGTGACGCTCGGCAGGAAGCAGGTCGCGATGTCTGAGGTCTATACCGGTGGCGTGATCGATCCGGCTATGTCGATCTGGTTCGCCGAGCGGCTGAAGGATACGGGCTTAAGTGCAGGCTGAGACCTGCGAGGAGCGAGGGAAGTCATTCATGAATTTCAAGCGCACGATCCTGACAATCGCCTTTGTCGCGGCAGCTTCGCAGGCCTGGGGGCAGGCCGCGCCCGCGCCGGCGATAGAGCCCATCCTCGCCAATCCCAAGGTCGCCAAGACACTTGAGGACATCAAGGCCGACGATGCGCGAACGCTCGACGAGCAAAAGCGCATCACCGAAATTCCGGCGCCGCCCTTCAAGGAAAAGATCCGTGCCGAATACTACCAGAAGCGGATGCAGGAGCTCGGCTTCAAGGACGCCGCGATCGACAGCGAAGGCAACGTCATCGCGCTGCGCAAGGGGTCCGGCGGCGGCCGTCCGAAACTCGTGGTGTCGGCGCATCTCGACACGGTCTTCCCCGAAGGCACCGACGTCACGGTGAAGGAAAAGGACGGCGCCTTTGTCGCGCCCGGCATCGGCGACGATTCCCGCGGGCTGGCGGCGCTGCTGTCGCTGATCAAGGCCATGAACGCCAACGAGATCGCGACCGTCGGCGACATCATGTTCGTCGGCACCGTCGGCGAGGAGGAACTCGGCAATTTGCGCGGCGTCAAGGCGCTGTTCCGCGATCACAAGGACATCGACGGCTTCATCTCGATCGACGGGCTCGGCATCACCCGCGTCGTCAACCATGCGACCGGCAGCCATCGCTACGAGTTCATCTTCAAGGGGCCCGGCGGCCACTCGTTCCAGGAGTTCGGCCTGCCGAGCGCGATCCACGCCATGGGCCGCGCGATCGCCAAAATCTCCGAGCTGCAGCCGCCGTCCGATCCCAAGACCACCTTCACCGTCGGCACCGTCGTCGGCGGCACCTCGGTCAACGCCATCGCGGCCGAAGCACGGATGGCGGTCGACATGCGCTCGAATTCGACCGATGAACTGCTCAAGCTCGAGGCGCGCCTGCTCGATCTCGTCAAGGAGGCGGTGGCGGATGAAAACGCGCGCTGGAAGTCCGACAAGCTTGGCGTCGAGGCCAGGATGATCGGAGACCGGCCCGCCGGAATCGTGCCGATGGATTCCCCGATCGTTCAGGCGACGCAGCGCGCGGTCGCCGCCGTCACCCGCGCGCCGCGGGTGACCTTTGCGGGCTCCTCGACCGACTCCAACATCGCGATGTCGCTCGGCATTCCCGCCGTCACCATCGGCGGCGGCGGCGAGGGCGGCAACTGGCACTCGCGCAACGAATGGTACAAGCCGACGGATGCGTATTTCGGCCCGCAAAACGCGCTGCTGACGGTTCTGATGCTGACCGGCCTCGACGGCGTGACCAAGCCGGCGCTGGTCGTGAGGCAGGGGAAGTAGGGGCGAGGTCTTAATCACAGCCGTCATGGCCGGGCACAGCCGTCTGAAGGGCGGCGTCGCTTCGCTCGCCTATGCCCCGGCCATCCACGTCTTCTTGCTTAGGTAAGGCTAAGACGTGGATGCCCGGCACAAGGCCGGGCATGACGAACAGGGTGTTAGTACTACGCCCCGATCACCGGGAACGACAATTCGCAGTCCAGTCCTTCGGGCTTCCACTGCCGCGTGATCCGGCCGCTGAGGGTGCGGACCATGCCGTCGATCGCGTCGACGCCAAATCCTTTCCGCATCGGTTCGGCAATTTGGGGACCGCCGGATTCCGTCCAGCGCAGCTGAAGGCTGTCGGCCTCATCGATCTGCCAGTGGATGTCGATCTTGCCCGCGGGGCCCGACAGCGAGCCGTATTTGGCGGCGTTGGTCGCGAGTTCGTGGATGGCCACCGCGATGGCCTGCGCGAGTGAAGCGGGAAGCCGGACGTCGGTCCCGGTCATGCTGACCCGCGTCGAGCCATAGGGCTTCAATTCTTCCTGAATGATGGTCTGGATGCTGGCGCCGGTCCAGCGCGACACCGAGAACAGCCGTTGCACATTGGCAAGCGCACTCAAGCGCCCCTGGAATGCGGCCTGAAACTCTTCGGCGCTGTCGGCCTTGGTCAGCCGCAGCATGGCCTGGATCACGGCGAGCAGATTGTTCGAGCGATGATCGACTTCGCCGGTCAGCAGCATCATGCGCTCTTCGGCCTGCTTGCGGGTGGTGATGTCGACCAGCATGTTGACGGCGCCGAGCAGCCGGCCGGCCTCGTCGCGCAGCGGTGTCGGGTATGGCATGAAGCAGATGCGCGAGCCGTCGGGCCGTTCGGCGATCGCCTCGACGTCGCGCACCGGGCGGTTTTCCTTGAGCGCAATCGCCATCGGACAATCTTCGTGGCGCAGCGGCGTGCCGTCCGGCCAGAACAGCTTCCAGGTCACGCACCACATCTCACCGATCTTCGGCGTGCGGCCGGCGAACTCGATGCAGGCATGGTTGAAGAACGTGATCCGGCCTTCGGCATCTGTCGTGTAGATGGCGGCGGGCAGCGCCTGCAGCAGATCGCGGAACTGCTTCTCACGCGATTCCGTGTCGTCAGCTGCGGCGGTGTTCCTGATGGCGTGCCGGGCCAGGATATCTTCGAGATCGGCAGCTTCGGAATGCCGGAACAAATTCAACATACTTATTTCTCCCCGCCCGCACTGACGCTAATTCGTCACAAAGGCAAACGTTCCGCGTGGCTCGGCGAAATAAGGCGTTTTGCGGTCCGGCGCCGCCCGGCGGGCCGCCAATTGGACAAATTGTCAGCAAATTGCGGTCAAAGCTGGATTCAAATGTTCCGCCAAACAGATGCGTAAGGGGAACTTGCATGGCGTACAGGATCGTGGCGGAACGGGACAACGAGACCGTCAGGATGGACAGGACGAGTTCGCTGATGGCACTCGCCAAGGCGCGCGTATGGGCCAGCGAAGGCTGGGACGTCACCATCATCGTCAAAGACGAGGATGAGCTGGCGCCCGCGAACGCGGACCGTCTGTTGCTGGTGTAATGGTCTTCGCCGACGGCGCGAAGCACTCAGAGGGCCGCCCGGGGAGCGGCCTTTTTTTGTGACCTGCTCGGGCGCGCCGGTTTTGGCCTTGGCCACCCTTCAAAACGGCGATCAGTGCTCGATCGTGTGATCTGGGAATGATGGAACCGGGAACCCGGCCCGGCGTTGTCAGCGCGGGCAGGCTCTGTGGAGATGCGCCATGCACTGGCGATCAGAAACCGCGGATGCCGACGCGATGCGTGGCACCGGCGAGGACAACCTTCTCTACGCAACCGGATGGACCATCAGCGGGCTCGCGACCTTGGGCACCATCGTCGCGGTCTGGGTATTCGGGATCTGACGACGCGATGGCTCGGACGACCGCTGGTCGCGCGGTTACGCGCAGGCCACGCCCGCGCCCGTTCACCAGCCGATCGGGCGCGGCCCACACGACCCCACAAAGATTGACCCACAAAGATTCTTGGCTCCGCCCGCATTGTTAACTTGATATTTGTTCTTTGTTTGTTCTCTATAGGCTCCAACCCCCGGTGAGGTGAGCCATGGACAACAGATTGAACGAAATCCGCAGGAAAATCAGGTTCTTGCGCTCTCAAATGCTGGATGCCGAGAGCACCATCCGCCAACACATCAACCGCGACGAAGACTGCGCTGAGGCCTCGATGCAGGTGATGGCCATGCGCGTCGTGATGCTCGGGCTGATCAGCGAGCGGAACAGGCTCGGCGGCGAAGAACGCCTGCTCGATGTCGATGAGCGGCTGAAAGCGGATTGCCGCGCCGTCGGCCGCGGCCCCTTGAAAGGCGCGCGCGGCCGCCGTGTGCGATGAGGCTGGATATCAAGAGGCCTGGAAATCAAGAATCGAAAAGCTGCGCAGGCAGCTTGCCGAACTGGGCTCGGCAGTTCGCCGGCTGGATCAAGCCGGCCTCGACAATGCGACGGCTGAGCTCCTGCTTTCGCGCAAGCGGGCGGAGCTGGAAGATTTGATGAAGCGAGGCCATTCCGATGCCGTCAGATCCGCTGAAATGGTACGACCACAACGCGGATAATCCGCCCTGGATCAAGGCGCTCGCCGAAGTGCGGACGTTGGCCTGCCGCGAAGGCTGGTGCTACCAGCACGTCCAGGCCATCATCGTCTCGATCGACCAATACGCGGAAGCCGCACTCGGCAATCGCGGATACTTCCTCAACAAGCCGCATCGTATCGGCGGCAGCAGGAACGATCACGTTCCTTGAATGCGCGACGTCGCCCGAACCCTTGGCGCGCGCGATTTGCCTCAAGCGGCAGATGGTTGCTTCAAGCGGCAGATGGTCGCGGAACAGGTCATCCCCGGCGGCGTTTGCCTTCATGACCGAAACGCTGATGACAACGATTGAAGATTCCTTCCAGATCGCCTGGGACTATCTGGAGGCAACGGGCGAACTCGGCCATCCCGACACCGCAGCCAATCACCTGCTCGACACGATCGAAGCGATGGTTCGCCGCGGCGAGCGCCGCCGGCTGCTTCTCTCCAACACCGCCATCGCTGCCTACCAGCGTTTTCGAGCCGAACAGGGCCTGTCGCTGGCGTCATAGGAACGGGGCTGCGGCTGGAACGTTCTGCTCCTCACGCGGGGTTGGTCGCACCTCGCGAAAGCTGGGGAGGATCTTATGGAAAGCGGTTTCAAGAGCGCTGAAGCGTATCGCGCGACGGCCTTGCTCTGCCGGCAACAGGCCGCGTGCGATCCGGACAATAGCTGGAGGTTGCTCGGTGAGGCCGAGCGGTGGGAATACCTCGCCGAACAGATCCTGGCATCCCGCCAGAATCGCGCGGCCGAGGGCGCCAAACCGGCCATCGAAACGGGAACAGCACGCATCGCGCCTTCGCAGCCGAAGGCTACTCCGTCGCGGCCGCCCCGCTATGGGTAGGTAGTGCTATCGCAGCATCGCTGCCGGTGGCCGTTAATCCACCTTACCCGGGCGATCCAGCTTGGGTCACGATGTCAGAGGAACCCGACATAAAGATCGGAGTTGCCGTTCTATCGCCGTCCGCCCCTGGCCTCCACCGGCGATGAGAGTGTCGGTGCTCCCGCCTGAAGGCAGGTGAGCATGTGCAAACGGTGCGCCGAACTCGACGGCAAGATCGAACACTACAGGCGAATATCAACGCATGTGACTGACCAGCTCACCCTGGACGGGATCGCCGGTTTGATAAAGCAAATGATGCCGAAAAGGCCGCGCTCCATCCCGAGCAAAAGCCGTGAGCGATTCCTTTCCATGGATCAGCCGGTAGCGGTCTTGCCGATTACGCTCTGACGGTTGATGGGATTTTGGCCGCGTCCTGCAATCCGCGCGACAACGCGTGCAACGAGCGCCAGGCCGGTGACCACGCCGCTCGACGGCGTTTTTTGATTCTGGATCTTCTGTGGCTGCTGCTTCGGTTTCCCGTCCACGGTAACGCGGAGACAACCGGTCGTACGCGTTCTCCATCCCGTGAGCACCGTGATGAAATCAATCAGCGCGACGCATCGACGCATTCCACGCAGACTTCGGCATTCCCTCATGGAACGGACGCCGGGACAGGGGATTTCCCAGGGGTAACCGATGCAGGAGAACCCGATGAGCAAAGAAACCCCGAAGGACGATCCCCGGCAGCGAACCGACTGGGGTTCGCATTCCCAGACCGACAAACCCTGGAAAGGGCCTCCCGAGAAGGAGCAGAAGCCGAGCGACAAGACGCCCGATCTGGAGAAGTGGCAGCAGAGCGATACACACTAGCAATAGGCGCCAGGGAAGGGCGCAACGATGGCGCCGGTGCGAAAAATGATGGGCAAGGCGGTCATCTGTCGATCGCGATCGTCGTCGCGAGCCTGATCGGGTTTGCGGTCCTTGTGATTCAGGTCCGAAAACAAAAATGAGCCGAGAAAAATGAATCGTCCCAGCGGGACGCAGTTGAGGAACAACTCCCGGTACGGCTGGTTCTACCGCAACACAATCCAACAGCTGGAGGCCGGTATGGCGAAAGAGAAAGCACTGCAGGACCTGTTCCTCGATACGTTGAAGGACATCTACTTCGCGGAAAAGAAGATCCTCTCGGCGTTGCCGAAGATGGCCAAGGCGGCGCAGTCCCCAAAACTCAAGGCGGCTTTTGAAAAGCATCTGGCCGAGACCGACGGCCAGGTCGAGCGGCTGGAGCAGGTGTTTGCGTCGATCGACGAGACCCCGAAGGGCAAGACCTGCGATGCCATCATGGGAATCATCGATGAAGGCAAGGAAGTCATGGACGAGTACAAGGGCATGCCCGCCCTCGACGCCGGCCTTCTGGCTGCCGCGCAGGCCGTAGAGCACTACGAGATTTCCCGCTATGGCACGCTGAAGACCTGGGCGAGTGAACTGGGTTACAAGGACGCCGTAAAGCTGCTCGACGCGACGCTCAAGGAAGAAAAGGCGACGGACAGCGCCCTGAGCCAGCTCGCGGAATCCGAGGTCAACCGTCACGCCGAGACCGCGCAAGCCGCGTAATCAGGCAAGCGGACATCATCGAAGGGCTCCAGCCTTACGCTGGGGCCCTTCTGCGTTTGCTACTCGCGATCACATAAACGCAACGGAACCGACCGCGCCCCGGTTCATTGGTGTCTTGACCTCCAAGGAGACAGACAATGGCAAAACAGAATCCAGTCAAAACGGACGGCAAGGTTCCGGCACGACCGCACGATTCAGGCAGCCAGGCCAACGAAACCGTTGACGGCCTCGACGCCGAGACCGAGGCGTTGCGACACGCTGCCGAAGATACGCCGTCTGCCGCAGCACCCGACGATGTCGAGAAGGTGCCGGTATTCGACCGCGCAGGCCGGGCGCCGAAAATCTGATCGGACAGCAAGCGCGCAAGTTACGAGACTGCACGTGAAATGCGAGGGTGAGGCCATGAAGTTCGGATACGCACAACCATTTTCCTTCAACATCGGCCATCGCCCGGAAACTGTCGTTTCCCGCATTCGTCACGGCGTCACCGAAATAACCCTGAGCGACGGCCGGCTGGTTCGCGCGACGCTTCACGTCAAGGAGGTCAGGATTGACCCGAACAAGCCCGGCTCGGTTGACGTTTCATACAATATCATTGCCGAGATCATGAACACGCCGGACGTGCCCATTCTCGACGTGCATGAGACGATCCAGTGATGAAAGACCATCGGGTGGATTACGCGAGCACCAAACCTAATGCCACTTGAGTGAATCGGTAGGCGCAAACTCAGTGCACCTCTCTCGCTCGAGGGGTCGAGACGAGCGAAGCTCGCTCTTAGGTACCTGCGCTCGAAGAGCGCGGCGGGTGGGGGCTCTCTCCATACGATGACTCGCGGCGACGCCCCACCCCAGCCCTCATCCGCCGTCATCGACGGCAAAGATGGAAGCCCAGACACCTCGCAAACATTCAATCCTGTTCACGCACGCGGATCTCCAGCCGGGCGTCGGCGAGGGCCTCGACGACGCATTTTGCTATTTGTTTGGCTTCCTCAAAGCCCATGCTTCGCTCGGGATGATCCTTGAAGCATTCGCAAATTGCATCTGCAATGATCGAGTTAACCTGATGCGGATCAACCATGATTTGCCACCTCCATGGGGCGGCGCGTTTTTCGTGTCTGAAGAATCCCGATCGCAGCTTCCTGAAAATCCTCCAGCTTCATGATGCGTCGATGAAACCGCAGTCTTCAGATTTGGTTCCGTCTCCTCCGCGAGGAGCAACGGGGGGCACTGAAGATTGCCATTTCTTCCCGGTCATCGTTGCAGTGCACCCAATATCTGCTCAAGCGCTCGGACCGAGACAAGGTCTTATGTTGTTCGCGATTGGAACCTTCCCAATAGGATTTCCATTATCGGGTTACGCGGCGCACTTCCGTGTCGGGTTGGCTCGCGCATCGCTAGATAGAGGTTGGGCCCCCAGCTGGCCTGGCATTTTCAAGTTGCTTGATCGGCGCGACGCGGCGGGAAAGCGCGCGTCGCAAAGCGCATGATGAACTGCAAGCTCGATCGTTAGCAAAACGAGGAGAGAAAAATGAACGGTTTGATTTATCTGGTTGGATTGATCGTCGTCATCCTGGCCGTACTGTCGTTCTTCGGGCTGCGCTGACATGGTGAAACAGATCGAACCCGGCGCGGCTCCCATTGGAGTCCCCCCGAGGTATTTGAATTGGACACCGGCGATCCTGGGTGCGCTAGTGGCCACCGCGCTTTCGTCGATCCTGTTGGCGTTCGGCGCGACCATCGGATTGGGGATTTCGTCGACGGCGCCGACGTGGCGGGACGCGTCCGCCGCACTTTGGATTCTATCGGGACTGTATCTCATTATCCAGGCTGCACTGAGTTTCGGCGTGGGAGGCTACATTGCGGGGCGAACGAGTGTCGCGCCGGCCGTCTCGGATGTTGACGAAATCGAACAGCGCGACGGCTTGCATGGTCTCGCTGCCTGGGCGCTCGCCGTCGTGCTCGGGGTGGCGCTTGCGGCGTTGCTCGGAAGTGCGTCCCTGACGCGGTCCAACAGCAACATGTCCTCGGCAAGGACGAGCGCCGCAGAGCCGCTGTTAAGCTATGAGATCGACCGGTTGTTCAGGCCCTTGCGCCGCGCCGCGAACGTGGACCTTTCGCAGGAGCGGGCGGAGGCCGGAAGAATCCTCCTGACGTCGTCGAGCCACTCGGGAATGAGCAGTGAGGACCGATCTTATCTGGCTCAACTCGTCGCCGCGAGTACTGGTCTTGCCGGGCCCGAAGCCGAAAAACGGGTCGATGGCGTAATCGCAAGTTCTCGGACTGCGATAGCCAAATCTCGCCGGAGCTCGGTGATCCTCGCTTTCTCCGTCGCCGCGGCCCTGTTGCTGGGTGCTGTCATCGCATGGGCAGCGGCAGGTATAGGCGGGCGCCACCGTGACGGTGCGCCGATGCCGCATTGGATGGGTGCTCGCGGCTCTGGAGTTGCTTATCGACGCGAACCCGCGTGATGAACCGGGCGGGGTGAGGTGGATCGGATGAGAACCCCCGACCTCGCCCCCGATGCCGTATTGATCGCATGTCCAAAATGCAACGCGTGGCCGATGGCGTTGAACATCGTGAAGCCGTCCTGGTCGTCTCGGCCGATGATTCAATTTACCTGTCCGAAATGCCATTTTACCTCCGAGGCAGAACGGCGCGGATACGCGAGACCGGGCTCCGACTAATCCTTGCGCCGCCGGCCATTCTCGTATCGCGCGACGGCGAGGCGCTCGAGATCAAAGCCACGGCTGGTATCTTGGCGACGAGTTCGTGCAATGGCGCAGCGGGCGCCGCGATCGTGATCCTGCTGTGGACTTTATAACTCCGCGCAAATATTCCTGTTTGGATCGTAGGTGACCAAAGCGATTGCCGTTGCGCGGTCGAGTATTACGAAAGCCGCGACGCTTGCGAATCTGCCTCGGCAAATGCGGTCCGCGCGCTGAGCGGTCTTCTCGGTGGGACGGAGTTGACCCGCACATCGCAATCGAGATTCCGTGCTCGCAGAAGCCTGCGGCACAGTCTCGCGTCGACGAGATGGTTAGCTATGCATGCAGCCGATCGCCGCGTTTGAGTTCGTGGTGCGGGTTGGCGTTTGCGTAACCCGCCTCTTCTGTCGTCAACGAACGATCGGGGATGGAGCTGATAAAATCCCTGTGCAGGTAAGTTGGTCTCTTGGTGCCATCGAACAGCACGGCAACGCCAGTGTTGCGATAGCTAATTCCGGTAACCGTCCCGGTCTTGCCGGCCAGCGCCGGGCACCGGACTGATCCGAGTTGGTTCACCTTGAAACGAGTGCCGACAACCAATCTGTTGATTTGGTGCGCCATCCGTCCACCCGTTCAATTGAGCGATTGCACAGCCTTCAGGTAGGGACCGATTGAAATCGCTTCTGGTGTCGTTGTCTGCCCGATAGGCGACAGTTCATTGCAGTCAGTTGCTGCTTGTTCCCGATCCAGGCGAAGCGGTGCCAGGCTTCCGTCTCTTCGGCGCCTTGCGTGTCTTGACGAATAACGCGGAGCGGTAGGTATTGCAGGCTGACCCTTTCGAACGGAGGGCGCACCTCGAATTAATTTGGAATAGTTCGCGCCCCCTCGTACTATGTCGGGGACCTGACTTAGGTCTCACCCCTCAAAACAGAACTCGGCATGGAGGCGGTTATGGAATTAATCCGCGGTGAAGAGGTGGCTGTTTTGGAAAGCCACACCAACAAGATCTGCAGCACATGCGGGAAGCGGTTGGCCCTGATTCGAACGATAGTGAATCCTCGTACCGGCTGCATCGTCCACATGTTTGAATGCCGGTGCGGCCAGCGCACGTGGGAAGATTAAAGACTCGTTCGGTCTCGGCAACGTGCGGTCAGACAGGCACTACCTAGGCGTTGCTTTTCCGGCATGCCGGCGGACGAATTCCTGCAGGAAGCTCGGCAGCTCTCGCATCTGATCCGAGCAACGTTTCTGCAGCTCGTGGGCGACGTCTGCTGAAACGTCTCTGCACCATCCCTCAGCGACATTAAAACCGGCAACGCGGACGGGGTTGCAGTATTGACCCTCCAGCAGATCGCGCACGACCGTTTCGAGGCCGGTATCGCCGACACCACTCCCCCGCCATGCTCGGCCGAGGGAGCCAAAGTCATCGACCACCAGGTAGACCTCTCGATTGTGCTCGTTTGGAACGATCGATGGGGTCCAAATGGACTTACTCATAAAGCAACTCCACGCAACGATACCCGTACACAACAGCGCAGAGTGATTGCTTCAGGACGGCGAAAAGGCCCCGGATCGCTCCGGGGCCCTGGCATTGGCAAGAGGTACATCCGCTCTTGCCAACCGCCGCACTTTTCCGTGGCATCAATAGCCAAGACCCTGCAGAGACCTGCACCGCATTCGGCCGGACCCGTCAGGCAGAAAGGTGAGAGAAGAGGCAGTCAGATACTGCCTATCGCCCACTCAACGGCATGAAGGCTGCAGTGACAAACGATCCGATCAGCCCGGCTACGCCGACCAGCGCGAAGTAAATCTTGTATTCCATCCAAAGTCGCGATCCTGCGGCACTTCTGGGCATCATAACCCGGCTCGTCAGCGAGCTGCAGTCACTCTTCCGGAGTACTCCGATACGCGACGGCCATGACCTTCGTTCGGTCATTGGCGCCGTCGTCCTGATCGAAGAGCGTCCGCGCAGTAAGCGGCGAAAAGTATGATCGCCATCTGCGGAGGGGATTGGGCCCAACGGGTCCGCGCGTAGCGCCGCCCGATGGCAGGCTCCGGCGTAATCCGCCGTTGATCGACGACAAAAGAGGCGGGGTTGCGCAAATGCTAATGCGCCCACGAACTGCGAACCGTCGACAAGACCGAAGACGGCTCAATCCACTGAGGCAGTATTGTCCTGACGCGCTGGCCGCGCTCCAAGAGCGATCTGACGTGACAAGAACCTGCGCCGGCGAACTGCCTTCCGGCAGTTCGCCTTGATTTCCGGCATCACACCCATCCGCGTCATTGATCCGTTGTTCAATGACTCAGCTGGTACATGCGCTGCCTAGCGTATTTGGCCACCTCGCGACTCCCAGTACGTAGGCGTTCCGTAGTACTGGTGGGTGCGCGCTTCCCAATCTCGATCCTCCCACGAGTCATCACTGAACTCAGGCGCGTCCTTCAGCTGTTGCTCGGTGATGTTGGTTCGAAAACCACCAAGCGACGTATCAAATGTCAGAGCGCCCCAGGGGATGGGATAGTGGCTGTGGCCCAACCCGGCAAAGCCGCCAAAGCTCATGACGGCATAGGCCACGCGACCTGACATCTTGTCGATGATGAGGTGATCGATCTCGCCGATATTCTTTCCTTGTGCACCGTAAACCTCGGTGCCCTGAATGTCTTCGCTCGAGATGCAGTGATGATCCGGATGGGCTGTTGCACGGGCCATGGTTTCGTCTCCCTAACTGGTGGTTTGTCGGCTTAACTCGGCCGCTACGGGGTCGTTCCTAATTCCGGAGAACATTTCACAGCGCCAATCACCGATCTGTCGTCGCCGACGGAGAAGCGATGGAACCGCCGCCAACGTCGGTTCGAGAGGTCTATGCGGCCGCGATCGGCAGCGCTCATCGCGCGAGCCTTGCATTTGCGCGACAAATTGACCCGACGGGCAAGTCAATTCGGTTTATAGGAAATCACCGATCTGCGCCCAGAGTTCGCCCCGGCGGCAGTGACGATCTCGCCGTCATGCTGGATTCCGAGGCGCGTGCAGGGGTCGCTGAGATGAATGCTGCAATGATGGCAAGCAGAATTGATGTCGAGCGCATGAGTGGAATTCCTTCCCTCGCGCCGATCTCAACAGTCTAAGGTAATTGACCCGACCCTGGTGCTGCCGCCCATCGGCTTCGACCCACGCCAAGCGGGCACAAAAAACGGCCCCAGCGTCTAAGGGGAAGCGTGCGCTGAGGCCGTGAAGGCATATGTCCAGTATCTCTCCGGACGGGACAGCAACGCAACAAATTGCCACTTGTTCCCGAAATAGGTACTCCGAACTGGCTCGAAAAGATCAATCAAGTTGCGGTAACTTGGCAGAACCCGCTGGCAACCCGCCGTTGCCACGCGGCTTGGCGGCCCCAGTGCAAGCGCCAGGCGCGCTGGGGCCGCCTATTCACGGTTCGGAGCCGCCAACTGAGGTGACGCGCTAGCTTCGCAAATTGCGCCTGCGAATTGCTTTAGCGCTCTCTTTGGCCTCTTCTTCGTTTTCACTGATCAGATTCGGCCTAGGGCTTTTCCGTTTTTCCCGAATGCCGGTTTTGGTGGGTCGATGGTTGCGCGGTGTACTGACAAAGATATTCGAGACCTGCATTCCTGCGAAGTCCTCCCTCAGATCCTTGAGGAACGGGTGCCGCACCTTGCCCTCGGCGGACTTCGCTCGGTAGTCGATCTCGGCCAGCAGCTGGGCCTCAACCCAAGGGCATCCGCGACCAATTGACTCGACGGGCAAATCACTTCCGATTTCAAGAAATCATGTCAAAATCCTGAATTTCTGCAAATCAAAGATATTGCCCTGCACCCCAAATCACCTACACATCGCGGGGGACGCAGAGTGCGAATCTCAGCAGGACGTCATTTTGTCAGCATGCCCTTTCGGAGGTTGCCAATTTCTAAGATGATGATACCGGCGAGTATCACGGCCAGATCCATGACTTCGTAATGTCGAATTGTCGCCTTTAGCCGGTGCATCGACCTCAGCGGGGCAGGGGCAAACGCGATCGGCATGGGTGGCCTTGCGCGGGTTTCGGTCGAATGAGCCGGGACGATGCGAATGTTTCGCGAGCGCACGTCAGCGTTGGACAAAAAAAGGGCCAGCCTGACGGCTGACCCTCTTAATCTGCATCTCAAAAGTCGTCAGTAACGAGAAGCCGCCGCGTTGCCCCAACCGAACCGGTAGTTCAGGCCGGCCTTGATCGTATGCTCGTCGTTGCGGAATCCAACAGCGGTGACGACGCCAGCAGCGCTGGTAAAGAGAGCGTTCCGGGTACCGAAATCGTAGTACTGGTATTCGATTTTGCCCGACCAATTCTGAGTGAACAGGTATTCGAGACCGCCGCCGACGGTGTAGCCGTCGCGACCGCCGCCGCCGTTTGAAAAGGTGCCGCCGCCAAAACCGTTGGTGAGGCGGGAGTCAGCCCAGGCATAACCGCCCTTGACGTACACCAGCGCCGGACCCCACGTGTAGCCAAGGCGGCCGGTGACCGAACCTAGTCCGCGGTTGACGAAGGGATTGTTGTTCGTGTCGAGGAAGCTGTAGTTCGCTTCAAGGCCGAGTACCCAGTTCGGTGAGAATTGGTGGTCGTAACCAGCCTGCACGCCGCCCATGAACACACCGTCGTTGCCGTTGGTGCCGGTGAAGCCGGGGGCAAGAATGTTGTTGTCGCCACCGAATGCGCCGCCGACGTGACCACCGATGTAAAAGCCAGTCCAGTTGTAAATCGGGGAGGCCATCATTGGGGCTTTAGTGTAGGGACGGGCGGCCATGTCAGCTGCCGATGCTGTACCTGCCAAGGCGGCTAAGGCGACAGTAGCAAGGAGGAACTTTTTCATTTTGATCTTTCGTTTTATACTGTGTCTCTGCAGCTAGCGCGCAATGCGCAACATTTGCTGTAGCGCGGATGACACACAGCGCGCCATACTGATTGAATCAGTGCCAGGCCCGGTCGGAACTTTAACGGCGCGCGGGCGGCAATCTAGGCGGTGATTAGCCTGCAGTTCGGCAACTAGCTCGGCAATTCCTCAGGCGGCCTCAGTCTGTCGGTGCCAGCGGTGCTGCATTCAGCAGATTGGATATTGCGGTTACGAGCTGCGCTGGCGCAAATGGTTTGGTGAGAAGGATGCTGTTCGGAACGCCGTGGACCGGCCATTGGTCGGCGGCAGCACCGGTCATGTAGACGACGGGGAAATTCGGGTCCAGCTCTCTCGCCTGTTTGGCGACCTCCCATCCGTCGATCCTACCGAGCAGATTGATGTCCGTTACCAAGACGCGATACGGGAGTTTCCTGCCCTTCAACAAGGTCACGGCTTCTTCGCCGGATGCTGCCAAAGCAGGTTCGTAGCCCCCTTCACAAAGTGCTTCGTCAAGGATCACTTGAACGGCGGGATCATCTTCGATGACGAGGACCAGAACAGTTTCCATCAGTTTTCCCCGCCGCCGAAAGAAACACGCGGTGGTCTCGGATTGGTTCCACCGCTTATGTACAAAAGTATACTTAGCTCATGCGCAGAAAGCTATTAAGCGCTTAGACGACCTTAATTCCTTTCCGTCACCATCGGGAAAAAATGGCAGCTGGCTGACCGGAGAGTGGGATGGTAACTTCAAAGGAAAGCGAACGTCGGGTGAAGTTCGAACACGGCCTGAGCGCGCACATGATGGCCATTGACGGCACCTGGCGCCGGGACTGCGTCATCAATGATATATCTGACGGGGACGCCAAGTTGACGGTGAATGTCTCGATTGAAGGGCTACAGCTTAACGAGTTTTTTCTCCTGCTTTCCTCCACCGGTCTCGCTTATCGGCGCTGCTCTCTTAAATGGGTAAATGGAGACCAGCTGGGCGTCTCGTTCCATCGACAGAAGGGCAAGCAGGTTAACCGACCTTCGAAAGATCCTGAGTTTGCTGAATAACACATTGGGTCAGTTTGAATGTGGCAGCCCAGATGTCCAGGAATCCGCAGGCCAATGAAAAAGGCCACAGGCGTCGCGCGCTGCGGCCTTGCCGGGAAAATTGAATGTCAGTGCAATGCAGACTCCCAGTCCCGATAGCGCCGCGGCTGCCGCAAGACTATCGATCCCGGAAGTTATATTTAGTGTTTCAAGAAGCGGAACATCCAGCATGTTGCAAGGGGGAGACAGTTCCTACCTCCCATTGCTCGCATGCGGGACAAGTATGCAAGAAAAGCGATCGACTGTGCCGGCTATGTTGTTACGGTGCCAGCAGCCTCACTCGGGCTAAAGAAGCAATGATACCCCGACTTAGCCCCGCCCTAACCGGCGGGGTTTTTCGTCTGCGCGACATCGCTATAACCTGTCAGGTCTCCCAATCCATTGGCAAAAGGGTGCGTCAGTTCGCCATCTTGGAACCGTCGATATATAGCCGCTAGAGCCTTAATGAGGTGGTGGCGCGGCATCATCGGAAATGGCCTTCGGCGTTCACGCCCGTCTGGGGTCGTCTCTCTTTGCGCGGCATCTGTAAGGCGCAACATGCGGGGAGAGGCATAGCCTAACTTTTGGCACGGACATTGCGGTCACTATTCCGGAGTACGTAATTCTACGAGCGTGTTGAGATCGGCACTGCGCGGTATCTTTGATCAACTCGAGGGACCGGGAATGTTCATTGTGCGGGGCAAGAGCGATCTGGCTGGGGACACGGAAGTGGTCCGGGACATGCCCGCTGACGCCATCGAGACATCAAACGATTTGCTTGCTCAAGGATGCACAAGTAACGATTGAAGCCGATGGCCGCGTCTATCCTGTGGCAGAGTTCGCGCTTTCCCTTATCGACCCCAGGGATTAGATAGGTGCTCAATTTTGGCGTCGCGGCGTTGGCATTGCAACGATCAAAACTAAATCCGTTCAAGACTGAGGGACGACAGGGAAACCCCAATAACAATCAGCGCCCCCATCGCGAGAAGCAGCGAGGCATATCCCGCGATTTGCACCCAGTCCCAATGCTGACGCTGGTTCATCCTCAGATTTTCGACCCGGCCAATTCGGGGCATTATGATTCAGGTCAACAAAAGCCCAAAAATGAGTAAGTGCCTCTGTCCCGGCTCAACATTCGCTTGATCGGCTAAACGTCGAGGCCACTGATTTGGAACGAACCTTCCGGGGGCGAATTCATTGGAGACTACCGGATGGCAGCTCAATGACATCCGTTGGAATGGCGGCCTCAGCTCTCCCCAGTGCTGGGGCCGTTTTTGTCTCGATAGCAAGTCCAAGCGCGATCCACGACACTGGCACAAACCAGGAATGGCACAAACTGACCTGAACCAAAGAGGAGGGGAGTTTCGGGAACAAGTGGCAATGGAGGTAGTCGAACAAATACGGCCGAAGCACGTCTCACCCCCCGACGGGCCGTTTTCTTTTGGAGATGCAAGGATCAGGCGAACAGCTTCGCGCCGGCCGGCGTGAACTTCACATAGATGCCGCCCTCGTGCAGCAACAGCCACCCCCGTGCGACCGCTTGATCGAGGCCTGCCTTGTATTCGGCCGGACCCGTCAGGCAGATAGGTGAGAGAAGAGGCAGTCAGATACTGCCTATCCCCCACTCAACGGCATGAAGGCTGCAGTGACAAACGATCCGATCGGCCCGGCTACGCCGACCAGCGCGAAGTAAATCTTGTACTCCATCCAAAGTCGCGATCCTGCGGCACTTCCGGGCATCATTGCCCGGCTCATCAGCGAGCTGTAGTCACTCTTCCGGAGTGCTCCGATACGCGATGGCTGTCGCAGGTGACCAAAGCGCTGATGAGCGGTCGGAAAACGCGAAAGAACGCGACGCTTCCGAATACGCATCGGCAAATGCACTCTGCGCGCTGATTGGTCTGCTCCTTTGCGCGACAAACTGACCCGACGGGCAAATCACTTCCGATTTTAGGAAATCGTGTCAAGTCCTAAATTTCCGAAAATCAAAAACATTTCTCTTCCCTTCCACCCCAAATCACCTGCACATCAATAGCCATCCCGTCCCAATCAGAGGGGCGTTGGCCATCGTCACGACGAGGGACGGGTTGCGGTGGACGCTGAGGTTGCGATTGACGGTCGCGGCTGAAGCGTACGGCGAAAGCGTGTGGTCCTGGCGCCCGTAACGGCGTCAAGCCTTTCGGGAGCTAACGCTTCCGAGGGGCGACGGTGGCAATAGAGGCCGTCTCACCGGGGAGAGCGCGTTATAAGCCGTAAAGCCATTGCGCAGGGAATGTCGGATGTTCTCCGCTGCCCTGTATGCTCGTGTGCAGCTTTCTTAGCACAATCGCACGCGAGACCGCGGGTGCAGCGCGCATCCGGCATTCCCTGCGCCCTCTGATTTCATGAGGGCGAAACGATCCTTGCAACTCGGGCGCTTCGCGCCGCGGGATCGCGGGGGTGTGTGTTTGACCTCAACTCGTCATGCGCGGGCTTGACCCGCGCATCCATCAATCTTCGCGAGGGCGTTTTTCGAAGACGATGGATTGCCGGGTCCCGTCTACGCCAAGGCTTCGACGAGGCACACAGCCCATAGGCTCGCCGAAGCTTTAGCGAAGGCGGCAAGCCCGGCAATGACAGATTGAATGAGGTGGCATTGCTTGAAATTCAAACCTGAGCTCGTCCGGTCAGGACGATGGTGGACGCACAAGGGATCGAACCTTGGACCTCTCCCGTGTGAAGGGGAATGTCACTAAATCGCGCAGAAATAACTCAATACTTTCAATATGTTGATGATATAGTGACGTCTGGATGAAGAGGATGTCTTAAAGATCAATAACTTCGAGGGCTCCCCACGGGCACCCCTGGCTTCCCCGCACTTCCCTCAGGCGGTTCGTGATGCGATCTACAGGAGGAGGGCCGCGTAGGTCAGTCCGCCCCTTAGGCGGCCTACCTGAGCCTTAGAACGCCTTCCTGGCCTCAGGGGGCACGGGGGTGGGGGGCCTCGTGTCGACGTTGAATTAAGGCCCAAAAATATCGTACCAAATTTTTTGGGGTTAGAGGTCGGCTGCAAGCCTTATCCCTTTAATCCAACGATTAGAGGGTCGTCTTTGGTGGCAAGCTGAAATGAAGATTCATCTAGGGAGGTCGATATGGGAGCCAGTGAAAAGAGGCGGCGTGCTGTACAGCAAAAGATCCAAGGCGGGATGGACCTGATAAGTAAAGCGGTCCACAACGGCGAGCCTTCTAAGGCCCAGCTCAGAGCATCGATCCCAGCGTACGATGAAACGATGGTCAGAAGGATTGAAGCGACAGGCAAGCGTAAGCAGCCGAAAAGCGGCAGGTGACATCCCAATCAAGGGCTTTTGCATTGGCGAGGGGCTTTCTCGCGGGGAGCGCTGAGCTTCCGGTGTGTTGCACCTGCTGCGCCCCCCCTGTGCAAAACTCAGGATTCTCGACCTCAGTGATGGGCCATACGGAACTGCCGGCCCGCCGTAATTCGGGAGGACCCTTTAGGGGGTTCAAAACCCAAATGCGGTGGAGAACTCCTCATGACCAGATCGAATGACTTAAGGAAAAAGCTAAACTCGGAGCTTCCGCTCCAAGATCAATGCAGGACGGCGACTCTCCGCCCGTGGAAGATGCCCCGCCGACCGCCGAATCAGGTCTAAGGGTAGCTGAATAATATTGATCCTAAGGCACTACTTAAAGGAAATGCGACTTGCCTAGACGAACCTGGAGACCACCAACCGAAGAATTTCTCAATGGGCACTTAGCGACCTATCCCTGTCCCGAAGGTTGCCCCGCGCGTAATCGAATTCTTGAGCTGTTCGGAGTGGCTACCACAGACATCGATGGCGACTATCGAACCAACAACGTGACGGTCGCTCTGTCCAAACAGATCGTTAACGGTCCTAAAATGCGCGAGTTAATCGCGAGAATGGTAACGAAAGTAGGCCAGGGGCTGACTGATGGGACACTGGCCGGTTTTCCGTTACTTCAGTCTCAGTACGCGGCCGATCCCGCAAGATTCATGGGTCTCGTATTTGGAGCCATCTCTGATTTTTGTTTCAATATGGAGTATGTGCGGCGAATTACCGACGCGCGCTGGTCCTACTGCACGAAAGCCGGAGACCACAGAGTGTACTATCCATACTTGGGAGTATGCCCGCACTGTGTATTGAAGGGTAATCGACCTGTCGAAGCCGTGCTTGGAGCCAACGCACTCGTTGGAGAAGAAGAGCGAGAATCCCGCGCACGGTATTTCGGCAACAAGATCGAGAGCCATCACGTCGGTAGGATCGGCGAGCGAGTTATTGTTTACATTCTCGATCTGCTAATCAAATCAAAATTCCCGGATGCAACCAGCTTGCTCGTCTTTGATGATCAGCACGACGTTGACGCAGCCTTCTTCTTCGAGGGACTGGGGATCATCACGCAAATAAAAGCAAGTCCTTTGATCTTACTGCCGGTAATGTCCGTTATGAACGCTCCTATGACAGAGGGTGTGAGCGGCGAGACTGGCCTTCCTCTTCAAAAACGCGATCACACCTTTGCAGGATTCACATCGTCGGATCACGAACTCAATCTCTATTTTTCCACGGATGACACATTCCTTCCAATCGGCAAAAGGAGTGGGCAAGATTGGCCATATGCTCCGCTAATCGGAGCTTTAGATCAGGCCAGCGTGTTCAAAATAATCAACAACTGGCTCACAATTTATATGGCGTTTGAGGTTCCAAAGCGGCTTCGCACGGGAGACGACAAAAAGAAGGCTTGGCTAACATCGGGTTGGGGCGCTCCTATCGACGATAATAAAACCAAAGCTGGCTTGGCTCGTTCTGACAATATGATGAAGGGAACTTATGCCAGCCTAAAATATGGAGCTTACTACGTCCAAGAATGCCAGCGTCGCACTCTAAAAACAGCGCTGGTCGCGAACATCGATCCTGTTCATCAATACGCTGACTATTTGGAGAAGCTTGAAGACATACGATGGGCACACAACAAGGATTTCAAGCCAAATCAAAATGGCGATGAAACCGCTTCCTATACGATTGCAAAGGACAGACTCACGTTTCTTTTCGACAGCGTATTCACCTTCAACCGTCAAATAATGAACGATCCTGTGTTGGCTGATGCATGGGACCTGGGAGGCTTCATCAAAAAGCTGATCGACGGGAGTGCAACGAAAACACTCGATTCTTGGAGTGGCTACAGTGCAGCGTAAACGGCACTCCTCTTTGATTGTCTCTCTAAGGCACAATATAGTTCTGGAGAGCGATATTGAAATCGCAGTTGCTGAGCTCGCAGCTATGTGCGGTCTAGATGACCCATCAAGTGTTGAGTTGATCCATTCGCGAGCGAGTCTTCTGAAGTATTTGAACGAGGTTGAAGCCGACGCCATATCAATACGCCTGCTAACTCGTCACTTGAGGCAATCTGGGGCGGTCGCGCTTAGGATTGATGAAACAACGCGCGATCAATTCGAACTTGTGCTTCGAGAGAGCGCGTTCGGACAGGAAGTTCTGTTTCTAAGCGAGCGCGCGTCAAAGGTTAAAAACGGAATGGTGCGGAAGCTATCGCGCGACTTCAAGCTTGCGAATAGTCGCCATGCGACGCGAGGCGTCACCTTATCGTCGGTCTTGGATTACAGCACTAGAATGGTTTCGAATCGGGGGAAGGGACTAAGCGTTTCCGTGGGATTGGATGCACTGGTGGATTACGTCCTGGACGAAATTCCGCCAGCAAACCGGTATGTACAGGAAATAAAGGCTGCCCTCGCTGCAAAAAAGACAACGCTCTATCTCACCCACGAACTGCATTTGTACAAGGGCAAGTTCTTTCCACGAATGGTACGGGCTTTAATCAATCGGTACGTTAAAAAACTAGATAGCCTTATAGTCGACCCGTTTGTCGGAAGCGGCACAACATTGTTGGAAGCTTCCGTCTTAAGCCATCGGTCTATCGGAATTGATGTCGATCCTACTTCCGTCTTGATCAGCAATCAGAAACTTGCGCCGATAAACCTCGATCCGGTGATTATGCATCAAGTATGTGAGGCAATGCATGACGCTGTAAATTCCGGAGTCGAACGTTCGTTGTTTGCTTCGGGCCGCTTCAGCTTGAACGACTGGAAAAAATTCAAGGTCACAGCACCTGAACCGATGCGATCTCGTCTCATAAAGCGAGGGTTGGAAGAAGGCTACGACTTGATTGGAGAAATTGAAGGCGACTCAGCAAAAGCTCGGTGCCTCATTTCGCAGCTTCCAACTGAGATTCAGCCTATTATGTGGGTTTGTCTCTCTCACGCTCTGACCAAGAAGCTTCGTCTTCGTTTCGTCGGCATAGGAAATGGTCGGTTTACGATTGATGTTGCACGAGTGGGCGTTTTGGATCTTTTTCTAAAAAAGGCATTCCACTTAGTAGCAATCACCGAAGTTTTCGCGTGGCTCAAGCGTAACGGCGAAGAATTTGGTGCCGCCGAAGTTATACGGGGCTCTGCGAAGAATCTTGTCGAATTGCTCAACGGGCAGAAGGCGGATTTGATCCTCACGAGCCCGCCGTACATTCCCGCTTCATCAGGAAGGGAGCATTACGCGCGTGCCCGAGCAATTCCGCTGGTATTTACGGGAGCCGCTACTGTTGAGGAACTGGACGAACTTGATCAATCGTTCATAGGCGAAATGTCCGCTCAAAGCGACACGCTGCATCTAGAAGAAGGTATGCCACCAGCGATCAGGCGAACATTGAAGTTTCTGAGGACCGATCAACAGCGCCTTCCAAAATACCTGCCAACGTTGAACTACTATCTCGACCTCGAAAAGGTGCTACGGCAGACGAAGGGATGTCTTAAAAAGGACGGCCGTGCCATTTTTGTCGTGGCAAAAAGCCACACATTCTACATCCACAAAACAAAGAAGATTCTGCATTCGGTGGATTCCGCGCTGGCTGTTGCCGAACTAGGTCAGCAAGCTGGGCTCAAGGTCCTCGAAACAATCCACGTGCCCCTTAGTAAATCGGGCGGACTTAACGCACGGCCGCGCTCAACGGACGAATACAGCGAGTCCATAATCGTCTTTTCAAAATGAAGGTCCAAGTTAAACGGTTGGCGCGTTGCGGTTGAAAGCCATCTAAGCAAGAGAACGTCAAACAGATCGATCTCGTCCTGGTCGGATTGATGTAGTGATAGGATTAGACGATCAAGCCCTGCCCAGCCCTTCTATTCCTTATGGAGAACGCGGCCATGCCGATGAAGCCTTCCGCTCCTCCGCCGTCAGGAAATCGAAAACCATCAAGGCATATTCGGCAGGCTTCTACACGCCGCTGTTTCTTCGTGATGTTGACCCAATCGGAGGGGCCGGATTCATAAAGTACATATTTGTCCTCGTCCTTTGTAATCGGGAGACTAGCCGCCCGACCTTTTTCGTGACCCTTGAAACCTCCCCTGAGTATCAAATGTGCTTTGCGTCTTTCAACCGGATGGCACCCGGCTAAACCTCGGCTCGCTCAATGACGCGGATTTGTCGAAAGCGTTCATAAGCAAAGGATTGGCATTTCTTAAAGAACGATTTCTCCTTGATGAGATCAAAGAATTGACGGAGCAGCCGAAACCAAAATCGTGGTGGAAGTGGTGGTGAGTAAACACGTTGGGGATGATGCTCAAACCGTGGGCGACGAAGCTTGGGTCAAGAGATACTAGGCGGCCATACCACGTTGACATTCCAAGGGCCGGTGCGCTTCGATCTCTCTTCGGAAGTGACTAACCGGATTTTCGATGCGGGGAACTTCATGATTTCGGATTTTGTCAGCGAAGACGAGTGTGCCCTCTGTTCGGGCATGTTGCCGAGCGAGAGAGCGGTATGTCGCAAGAACCTGGACCAAATCCCGCTGCGCGAGCCGGTTTGCGACGCTTGCTTGGCGGCGTTTTTTTGCAACATCGGATTCCCCGTTAGCGATGAGGAAAACGGTAAGGGGCACTCATGAAGTTAATCGAACGCAACGGCAAGTTAGGTATGAAGTTGAAGACTAAGCTTGTCGTGAAGACGTTCCTGATAGCGGTTCTATTCCTGGGACAATGCGTTGCAGCTCTCGCGATGGACAACATTGAAGCTGACGTAGCTTACGATCGAGAGATTAAAGACCGAATTCGTACCGAGTTTATACAAGGTCTGAAAATGCTAAAGGCTCAGGCGGAAGCGTTGCACGTTGACGTTAGACAAAAAGATATCGAAGCTCTTCAAAAGCACATGTACGAGAAATCAATTCTGATAGCGCGGTGCTTTGATAAAGGATTTTCACTCATTAAGAACGGTGTAGCAAAAACCACTTCGACTAAATATGTGGACGAATGCATTACGACGCACACCAAATTCATGGCCTCTTTCGATCGAGAAGATATATGCAAGCTTGAGGGGACTAAGGTCGGGGCGGGGTCGAAAAATGAGCAAAGTTCGGTGAACGCTCCTTATGACTTCCTGAAGTTGGATACGGGTGTAATGCCGCCATGGGTATTAGACTACGTCGCCATCAAAGATTGCTATGACAAACGAGCTAGAACAAAAAGGAATTTTGGGAGAGACTAAAACCCTCATATTAAGTCTGAAATCGTCAATGTGAGTATCTCAGTCCAGACGTTTGCAGAGACCCCCAATTTTTCTAATGAAAGTTACGTTCAAACCCTCTTATTTGCTAAGCAAGTTGCAGCGAAGTCGCCCTCCTACGCTCGCGAATAGCTGATGCGTGAGTCTGAAGGGCGTTTTTTTGCGTTTCGGTGATGGTGTGACACTTGCTCATTCCGACGATGTTTCTAATTGTCGCCGCTTGCTCAACGCTTGGCAGAGCATCGAAGCTGAAGTGCCCGCCTTTGCCTTCGTCCTTGAGCAGTTTCAAGAACGACAGCTTTCGCTTGATGGAGCTCCAATGTCGCTTGCTCCGACCAGAAACATATACGTGCATCGTTGAAAGGTTCGCGTCGTCTTCGTGAACGCGTCCGTTCTTTCCAACCAGCACAAATCGATCTTGGACAGTGCTGTACTGAACTCGCTCTTTCGATACGTTCAGTTGATCGACGATTTGCATCAATCGCTTCGACTTTCGCGGCGTAGGTCGTGACCCCCCTCGGGCTTTCTCTTGCATGAATTCATCCAGTGTGTTGAAAACGTGCACACCTTGGTCGCGCAAGTATTTGATAAATTCGAACCTCGTGATTTCCTGGCCAGACCATTGCGCACATTCGTTCATTGCGACTTCCAGCGGCACTAGCAACCCGATGATAGGTGTCGTCTGGTCAAATGAATTCCAAGAATGAAGTTGTCCAATCATCTTACGTCTTTCAAGGTACCTTACGTACCTGAAGATATTATCTAACATATTGTGTCCTTAGTTCCTTTTCTTAGTTCATGTTCGTTGTATCTATAAATAGCCTTGTCCCTTGTTCTTCTAAACCTTGTTCTCTCTTTTCTTCCTTTTGATATTCCTTAGGTATCCTAAAGCGGATGTATTTTCATTCCCCTTCAGTTGCGATGAAGCGTAACAAGGCTGATGCAGAAGCGGATACGACTAATCGGTTAGCCGAATTCCCAGTGCCTGGCCTTTGCTCACTTCTTCTGACTGCACACCGCGCGAACATCGATTTTAAATCCTGCATCGGACGGCCTTGCGAGGTCGGCCTGGAATGCTGCTGCTGCGTCACGGCAGAGTTTTTCGTTGCCAAACCCTGCCAGATAGTGGCTTTGCGATTGCGAGTAATTGGGAGCTGTCGATAACACCAAGACGATCATTACCCAGTCCATTGTTGGTCTCCCTTGTATTGGGCACTAATGCGCGAAGCAGCGCTTACGTGAGTCTAAAAGAGCGGGGGAAGAAAAGAGTATATCAAATTTTTAGAGGTCTTTCAATGAAACGGCCTCTATTCGAAGTTCGGTAGATATATTTCTTGTTCTCTTACGACCATTCCCGCGTTTTACGACCGTTCCCGTCGGGTGCGCGCCTTTGACAGGAATGCACTGAACCAGCCATGTCGACCACACTGAAGTGTTCAATCAGAAAGGTAGGCATATGACCAACGACCCAAAGTTACTCAATCAGTTTCGTGTGACTGAAGAAGATTTGTATTCAGAGCCGTCGACCAAAGAAGCTTACGACGACTACATGGCGAAACGTCGAGAATTTGGAGACGCGTTACGCGCGTTCCATGAATCGACCAAAATGCTACACTGTGTGTTGGACAGACCGCTCCGTACTGCAAAGTTAGTACCCGACGGAAAAGATTGGACTTTGAAAGAGCACGACACCGATGATGGCTTGATGATCTATATTTGGTCAGAGCCAAAGCAGAGAGGCCGTAGACGGCCGGAGGTGCCGACACAAAGGCTAAGCTTTAGCACTAAAGGATTTAGAGCGACGTAATGCGTGCAGTTAGGTAGGGCGTTGTGGCGCCCTACCTATTCCTTGAAGCTAATCGCGACTTGAGCGTTTCTACAGCGATGGGAGTGCCAACATTACATTGTGCGGTTGGTTAGCTTTTTTCCAATTGCGTACCGCGAGCTCAACGCTCTTTTCCGTTTGTGCTGGAGTAAGTCCGCGTTTGAAGGCAAGCGCGTATGCGCGGACGCGCACTAACACCTCTGCTGGCACCCCTTCGATGGCCAACTGATCGTGAACCTCTTTCAAGGTGTGGCCCTTGAGAGCATACCGATCCAGTTTGTCTCGAATCGAATTTAGGCTGGAGCGGATGTAAAGACCTGCCATGTCCCTGTTCGCATGGCCCATCATAAGATCGTGCTCGGCCTTTGTAAGGCCGGCTTCATCGAACCGCGAACCAGCCTCCCGCCTTAGATCATGGAACGTGAGATTCGTGATGCCAGCGCGTTTAACCGCATCCATCCAAGTTTGCTTGAACGCGTTCTTGTTCATCGGAAAGACATTATTGGTCCATTTGAACTTGCCTTCCTTGGCAAGTTTCACGGCGAGAGGCATGAGGTAGTTTCCAGCGTTCACAGAAAGCACAATTGTTCTGCCCTCGTAGGAGCTTGCGTGGTCAGTCTTGCTTTTCCGGATCTCGATCTGCCGCTTTTCAATATCAATATCTGCCCATTTCAAACTGAAGATTTCCTGCAAGCGCATTGCAGTTTCTATCGCTAGGTAGATTGCAAGCGGAGCGTAGTATTGATTTTGAGCGCGGCAGCCTTTGCAGGCTTCATCAAGCAAGGCCAGTTCGCCGTCTTCCAGCCGTCGCTTGCGTCGGTGCATCGATCCTTTGATTTCGATGCCCCGGAATGGGTTCGTAAGATTTTCAAAGCCCCATCGCTCTTTAGCGACCTCAAAGACATGCTGTATTGAATTGCATTCCCGGCGGATCGTTCTAGGCGTGATCAACTTCCCGCGCCAAACATCCGTTTTCCTTGCTTCGATGTATGCGTGAGCATCTTGCCGCTTCACATACGCTAAGGATTTTTTGCAGAACTCTCGCCGGAGAAAAGCGTTCAACACCGATGTCTCGCTGACAACGGAGCCTTTGTGTGGCGTAACCTCTTTCAGATAGCGGCGGACGATGTCCCCCACCGTGTGTCTTTCGAGGTGCTTAATCGTGAGTGGGAGCCCCACCTCCAGGATGTTTTTCTCTTGCTCATGCGCCCATCGTTCAGCTTGCGCACGTGTCTGAAACATCTTGACCTGCGTAGGATGGCCTTTACGCTTAACTTGCGCGCGCCACGGCAACCTCCGCGGTTTGTCCGTCATCTTTTTGATGTGAGCCATCGCAGCCTCGCAATTCTCGGTATCAATTCTCAAATGGAATTGTACCCGCAGGGCACCCCAGCGAAGCAAGTGACAAATCAGAGTTTGCTAAGTGATTGATTTATCTGGTGGACGCACAAGGGATCGAACCTTGGACCTCTCCCGTGTGAAGGGAACGCTCTCCCGCTGAGCTATGCGTCCGGGATTCGGCGAAATCAGCGCCGTCAGAGCCCGCGATTTACGAAGTGAGGGCCCATAGTGTCAAGCAAACAAAGCGGCCGAATCGGGACATAGCGTTTTCGAGCGAAGTGGAGGCCGGTTCGCGTGAAGAAAACGCGTCAAAAAAAGTTACGCCCCTTGCTGGCGGGCGCGGGAGGCGTGCGACTGCAGGGCCCGGATTCGCTCGGCCAGGGTGCCGCCGCCTTCGGAAGGCGTGGTGGCGGCGGTGTCGTTGGCCGGCTTGGCCGGGGGCTTGGGAGCCGCCGGTTCCGCGGCCAACATGGCCTCGATCGCCGAATTCGGTCCCTCCAGCTGGATCGCCAATTTAGCGACCTCGGCGGCGATGTCGTTGATGCGCTCGCGCAGCAGCGCGTTCTCCATCCGCTCGGTGGCCCAGGAGCTTTCGGCCTGCTGCTGGATCGCGTTGATGTCGCGCTGCAGCTTGGCGCGTTCGTCGCGCGCGACACGAAGCTGTTCCTCGACCGCGGCCTTCTCGCTGCGCAGCTTTTCGATCGCCGGCGAATTGCCGCCCTGGCTCAGGGCCGCGATCTCGACACGCAATTCCTTGGTCGTGCGCTCGGCGACGTCGTTGGCCTGCTTGAGCTGGTTGTTCTCGAATTCGCGTTCGGCCAAGAGCTTGCCCTGGGTGGCGAGCCGCGCCTCGAGATCGTTGACGCGGTTGCCGAGCATTTCGGCTTCCTTGACCTGGATGATCAGCTGCCGGTCCAGATCGGTGACGCGCTGGCTCAGATTTTCGACGCGGCTGCGCGCCTCGTTGAGTTCACGCGTCGCGTTCTCGGATTCGCTGCGCTCCTGCGCGAGCCGGGCTTGCGTCGCCGCGAATTCCTTTTCGGCGTCGCCGACGCGGCCCTTCAACTCCTCGATCTGCGTGCGCACCGCGACCAGCTCGACCTGGCGGCTGTCCGCCACCATCGAACGGTCGGACAGTTCATGATTGATCTTGGCAAGTTCGCCCTGCTTGTCGGTCAGCGCCCTTTCGGCGCCGCGCAGCATCTCGGTCTTGGCCGAAAATTCCTCTTCGGTGGCGCGCAGCTGTTCTTTCACCGCCTTCTCGCGCGCCTCGAGCCCGAAGATCGTGGCGTTCTTCTCGCCAAGCTCGATCTTCATGCGGTTGATCGCGTCGGATTTCTTGCCGAGTTCGGCAAGCTGGCTGGTGGTCTTGTTCTTCAGCTGGTCGACGCTCATCTCGAGCCGCCGCGCCGACATCGCGAATTCCGCGCGCAGCTGGTCCTTGTCGGCCTGGATTTCCGCCATCGACAGCGGGGTGGCCGCTTCCAGTCGCCGGGTCGTCAGCCGGACCGCGCGGTTATGCACCAGCGGCACGATCATCAGGCCAAACAGCATCGAGACCAGAAAACCGATCGCCAGATACATGATCGGTTCGATCATGGATGGTCACTCCCCGAGGGCGTAAAGAATTCGTTAATCACAATGCCATGGGGGACCGGCAAAAGGCCAGCCCAATGCCGCGTTAACCTGAATCGTGAAGATCAATGTGGGGGCGTAGCGTTTTCGAGCGAAGTGGACCCCGGTTCGCGTAAAGAAAACGCGTCAAAACAAAAACTGGAGCCCGGTTCTGATGCAATCAGAACCGATCAGGCTCCGCTGTTCAGGAAACCGTTGCTCAGGAAAAAGGTCAGAACGGGTTCCAGGTCGCGCGCGGGGTAAATTTGAGATAGCCGATGTTGGCGCCGAGCCGCAGACCGATGCCGGAGCGGATCGGCACCAGCACGATATTGTTGGCGGTGAGCGCGGTCATGCCGAAGCCGCCGACGATATAGGCCGAGCCGTCGATGCCGGCGAAGCGCTGATAGATCGCGTTGGTGGCGGGCAGGTTATAGACCAGCGTCATGGTGCGGGCGCCGTCGCCGCCCCAGTCGAAACCGACCGACGGGCCCTGCCAGTAGACCCGCAAGTCGCCGGCGTTCTTGGTGTAGAGGGTGCCTTCGCCGTAGCGCAGGCCGGCGACAAAGGCGCCGGAGCCTTCCTCGCCGAGGACGTAACCGTTCGGCAGGCCCCATTGGCTCACCGCGCGCTCGATGATCGATGCCAGCCCGCGCGAGACGTTGCCGAAGAATTTGTGGCCGGCGTTGACCAGCTCGTCCGGCCCATAGGTCGCCGGGCCCTGCGCGCGCTGCGGCGGCGGCGCCTGCTGGACCTGCTGGTACGGTGCTTGCTGCACCGGAGCCTGCTGGTATGGCGCCTGTTGGCCCGGTGCCTGCAGTGGCGCCTGTTGCATCGGCCCCGACTGCTGCGCTGGTGCGGGCACAGTCCAGCACATCAGCGCGGCGAGCGTTACCGCGGCAAGGCGTGAGACGAAAATCATCAAAGAACCCCTGGTATCGAAATTCTGGCCGCCGCCTTAACCTGACGCCAACAAGCACGGCTCTAGGTTGCGTCCAGTGTCCCCTCGACTCGTATGTTATCGGTATCAACTATGACGGCACAACGGCAGGAAAGATATGGTTGGCGCCCCGGAATGGCCATTTTCGCCCTGTGGGCAGGCTTTTTCGGCGTTCTCTGCCATGATTTCACCGCCCTTGCCGCGACCACCGAACGCGTGGTGGTCAATCGCTATTCCGGCCTTGCGATCGAGGGGTTTGATCCCGTCGCCTATTTCACCGATTCCGTGGCCGTCCAGGGCGTGGCGGATTTCGAGGCCGCCGAGGCCGGCGCCGTCTGGCGCTTTCGCAACGAGGGCAATCGCGCTTCCTTTGTCGCCCACCCCGAGGTCTATGGCCCCCAGTTCGGCGGCTACGATCCGGTCGATCTCGGGCGAGGCGTTACCTATGCCGGTAACCCGCGGTTCTGGGCGGTCGCAGGCCAGCGGCTCTTTCTGTTCGGCCGCGAGGAAAACCGCGATGCTTTCAAGGCCGATCCTTCGCGTTTCCTGAAAGACGCCGCCGCCCACTGGCCTCGGCTCGAACAGGGTCTGGCGCAGTAAATCAGAAGGAGGCCTCCGGATCGCCCCAGGCGATGAATTCCGGCACGATGAAATCTTCGCGGCCAGCACCAAAATGCAGCGCGGCGCCGGTTGAATTCGTGATCTTGCCGCCGGCGGCTGTAACCACCGCATGGCCCGCCGCCACATCCCATTCGCAGGTCGGCGACAGGCGGGGATAGATATCGACCGCGCCTTCCGCCACCCGGCCGAACTTGACCGCCGAACCGAGCTCGGCGCGCACCGCTCCGGGCCGTGCGGCAATAAAGGCTTCGGTGCGGTCATCACCATGCGAGCGGCTGACGGCCACGGTCCAGGCTTTTCCCCTGATCGGGCAGGGCCGCGTCCGGATCGGCTCGATCCGCGGCGCGCCGCCGTCAATAAGGGTCAGCCGCTCGGCGCCCCGGCCGACGATGCCGCGCCAGATCAATCCAAGTGCGGGCGCGCTGACGATGCCGAGCAGCGGCACCCCGGCGGTCACCAGCGCCAGGTTGACGGTGAATTCGGCGCGGCCGGCGACGAATTCCTTGGTGCCATCGAGCGGGTCGATCAGGAAGAAGCTGTCCTTGTAAGGCAGCTTCGCCAGATGCGTCCGCTCCTCGGACAATGACGGTATATTTGGCGCCAGCCGCGCCAGGCCTTCGCCGATGATGCGGTCGGCGGCGAGATCGGCTTCCGTGACCGGCGATCCGTCGGTCTTGCCATCGACCGTCATGGCGGCGCGGTTGACGGCAAGGATCGCGGCGCCGGCCCGGATCACCAGATCGGTCAGCGGCTCGATCAGGGCGCTGGCGGCCATATGATCGATAACGGACGGACTTGCCTCATTCATAAGCGGGCTCATTTGCTGTTGGTGTTCCCTTGACCGGTGCCGCCTGACGACGGGTACCGGCGCTCCTGTGCTGGCCGCACGCGCCTGCGCAGTGTATCAAACCACCGAGCATGCGTGATTCGTAATTGTCCGCCGGCAGTCTTGCAGCGATTGGGGACTGCGCGGCCTTCCAGGAAAATCTGATGTCTGACACTCCGTCTCCCGGCGTCGCTCCTGACGCCCTCGAACTTGCGGCACTGCTGTGTTCGCGGGTCTGTCATGATCTCATCAGTCCGGTTGGCGCCATCGTCAATGGGCTGGAGGTCCTCGACGACAATCCCAAGCCCGAAGATCGTGAATTCGCGCTCGATCTGATTCGCAAGAGCGCCAAGACCGCCTCGGCCCGGCTGCAGTTCTGCCGGCTGGCGTTCGGCGCGGCCGGCTCGGCCGGCGCGCAGATCGACCTCGGCGACGCCCAGACCATGGCGCGCGGCCATATCGAGGACGGCAAGATCGCCATCAGCTGGAATTTGCCGCGGCTGCTCTTGCCGAAGAACCGCGTCAAGCTGCTCCTGAACATGCTGGTCATTGCGCAGCAGACCATTCCGCGCGGCGGTACGCTGACCATCGACCCGATCGGCGACGGCGAGACGATGAGCTTTCGCGTCACCTCGGCCGGCCTCAACGCCCGCGTGCCGCAAAACATCGCTGACTTGCTGAGCGCAAGTTCGACCGCCGCGATCGATGCGCATGCGGTGCAGCCATATTATACCCGGCTTTTGGCGCAGGCCTGCGGGCTCGCCGTGACGCTCGCGCTCGACGGCGACAAGGTGCTCGTGACCGCCGCTTGAGCGCCGCCACGCGGCGATTATGGTTAACCAAAGGTTGATATTGGACGGCTGGATTCATTGCAGCCGTCTTATCTCTTTGTTGAGGCCGTTCTTTTCCATTTGCTCAACCAATATTAAACGCTTTGCATAGAAGCTGGCCAAGTTCCGTCGGGGCACGTCGATGTCGCGTGCCGGTGCGTGCGAAGGCCGGTTTCATGGATGATTTGTTGCGGGAATTTTTGACCGAGACCAGCGAGAGCCTGGATACGGTCGACAATCAGTTGGTGCGGTTCGAGCAGGACCCGAACAACGCGAAGATTCTGGATAACATCTTTCGCCTGGTGCACACGATCAAGGGTACCTGCGGCTTCCTCGGCCTGCCGAGGCTGGAAGCGCTGGCCCATGCCGGCGAGACCCTGATGGGCAAATTCCGCGACGGCATGCCGGTCACCGCCGGCGCCGTCACGCTGATCCTGTCCTCGATCGATCGCATCAAGGAAATCCTCGCAGGTCTCGAAGCCACCGAGAACGAGCCGGAAGGCAGCGACGAGGACCTGATCGAGAAGCTGCATCTGTTGGCGGAAGGCGGGGCGCACGATGCGCCGGCGGAAGCCATTGCCGAACCCGCCCCCATGATCGCTTCGCCCCCGGTTCAGCCCCAGGCTCCCAAGGAGACGCAAGTGGCTCACGGCACGCTGGTGGATCAGGTGCTGGAACGGCCGCTGCGTCCCGGCGAAGTCTCGCTCGATGAACTCGAGCGCGCCTTCCGCGAGACCGAAATCGAACTAGCTCCCGCGCCCGTCGCCAAGGCCGCAGTGTCGGCTCCGGCGCCGGAAGCCGCCCCGGCGAAGGTGGAAGCCAAAGCCAAGCCGGCCCGCAAGGCGGCCGCCGCCGCCGATGTCGGTGACGTCCAGGAGGCCGACAAGATCGCCAACCAGTCGATCCGCGTCAACGTGGACACGCTGGAACATCTGATGACCATGGTCTCCGAGCTGGTGCTGACCCGCAACCAGCTGTTGGAGATCTCCCGCCGCAACGAGGACACCGAGTTCAAGGTGCCGCTGCAGCGCCTCTCCAACGTCACCGCCGAACTGCAGGAAGGCGTCATGAAGACGCGGATGCAGCCGATCGGCAATGCCTGGCAGAAGCTGCCAAGGATCGTCCGCGACCTAAGCGGCGAACTCGGCAAGCAGATCGAACTCGAGATGCACGGCGCCGACACCGAACTTGATCGTCAAGTTCTCGACCTGATCAAGGACCCGCTCACCCATATGGTGCGCAACTCCGCCGATCATGGCCTCGAGACCCCGGCCGAGCGGGCCGCCTCCGGCAAGCCCGAGCAGGGCACCATTCGCCTCTCGGCCTATCACGAGGGCGGCCACATCATCATCTGCATCGCCGACAATGGCCGCGGGCTGAACACCGAGCGGATCAAGGCCAAGGCACTGCAGAACGGGCTCGTCTCCGAGGCCGAACTGGAGAAGATGACCGAAGCCCAGATCCACAAGTTCATCTTCGCGCCGGGCTTCTCCACCGCCGCCACCGTCACTAGCGTCTCCGGCCGCGGCGTCGGCATGGACGTGGTGCGCACCAATATCGACCAGATCGGCGGCACCATCGACATCAAGTCGGTGGCCGGCGAGGGCTCAAGCGTCACCATCAAGATCCCGCTGACGCTCGCCATCGTCTCGGCCCTGATCGTGGAAGCCGGCGGTGACCGCTTTGCGATACCCCAATTGTCTGTGGTCGAGCTGGTCCGCGCCCGCGCCAATTCCGAACACCGCATCGAGCGCATCAAGGACACCGCGGTCTTGCGGCTGCGCAACAAGCTGCTGCCGCTGATGCACCTGAAGAAGCTGCTCAAGATCGACGACGGTTCCTCCTCCGACCCCGAGAACGGTTTCATCGTGGTCACGCAAGTCGGCAGCCAGACCTTCGGCATCGTGGTCGACGGCGTGTTCCACACCGAAGAAATCGTGGTCAAGCCGATGTCGACCAAGTTGCGTCACATCGACATGTTCTCCGGCAACACCATCCTGGGCGATGGCGCCGTGATCATGATCATCGACCCCAACGGCTTTGCCAAGGCGCTCGGCGCCGCCGGCTCCTCTACCCAGGGGATGGCGGACGAGAACGCGGCGGCCCATGCCAACACCGGCGAACAGCTGACCTCGCTCTTGGTGTTCCGCGCCGGCTCGACCCAGCCCAAGGCGGTGCCGCTCGGCCTCGTCACCCGGCTGGAGGAGATCGCCACCGACAAGATCGAACTCAGTAACGGCCGCTACATGGTGCAGTACCGCGAGCAGCTGATGCCGCTGGTGCAGATGAACGGGGTCAACGTCCAAACCTCGGGCGCGCAGCCGATCCTGGTGTTCGCCGACGACGGCCGCTCGATGGGGCTGGTGGTCGACGAGATCATCGACATCGTCGAGGAGCGGCTGCACATCGAGGTCGCCGGTTCCAGCGAAGGCATTCTGGGTTCGGCCGTGATCAAGGGCCAGGCCACCGAAGTGATCGACGTCGGCCATTTCCTGCCCATGGCGTTTGCCGACTGGTTCTCCCGCAAGGAGATGCGCCCCTCGGTATCGGCGCAATCGGTGCTCTTGGTCGACGACTCAGCCTTCTTCCGCAACATGCTGGCGCCGGTGCTCAAAGCCGCCGGCTACCGGGTGCGGGTCGCCCCCAATGCGCAGGAAGGCCTCACCGCGCTGCGCTCGGGCCAGACTTTTGATGTGGTGCTGACCGACATCGAGATGCCCGACATGAACGGGTTCGAGTTTGCCGAGACGATCCGGGCCGACCAGCACTTAAGTGCGATGCCGATCATCGCGCTGTCCTCGATGGTCTCGCCGGCGGCGATCGAGCGCGGCCGGCAGGCCGGCTTCCACGATTACGTCGCCAAGTTCGACCGTCCCGGCCTGATCGCGGCGCTGAAGGAACAGACCGCCGGCGAGACCAGGCGCGCGGCATAAGGCCAAAGGCAAGACATCATGACAACCAAGACCGACACCATCGAGGGCACCGTGGTCGAATACGTCACCGCATTGATCGGCGGGCAATTGTTCGGCCTGCCGATCTCCCGCGTCCAGGACGTGTTCATGCCGGAACGGCTGACCCGCGTTCCCCTGTCCTCGGCCGAGATCGCCGGCGTGCTCAACCTGCGCGGCCGCATCGTCACGGTCGTCGACATGCGCGCCCGGCTCGGGCTGCCCAAAAACGACGACGGCAAGCCGCCGATGGCGGTTGGCGTCGACCTGCGCGGCGAGTCCTACGGCCTCTTGATCGACCAGATCGGCGAGGTGCTCCGGCTGCCGGACGACAGCCGCGAGGAAAACCCCGTCAATCTCGATCCCCGCATGGCCAAGCTCGCCGGCGGCGTCCACCGCCTCGACGGCCAGCTCATGGTCGTCCTCGATGTCGATCGCGTCCTCGAAATCGTGCCGGATCTGATGGCGGCATAAGAAGCAGAAGCAAGGCGAAGCGTACGTAACGTTTGGAAACGTCCCCCTTTGGGGAATGGAAGTAGAGGCCGAAAATGAGAACATGTCTCGTCGTCGATGACTCAAGCGTCATTCGAAAGGTCGCACGCCGTATCCTGGAAGGTCTTGATTTCCAGATCATCGAAGCCGAGGACGGCGCGAAAGCGCTGGACGCCTGCAAGCGCGCCATGCCCGAGGCCGTCCTGCTCGACTGGAACATGCCCGTGATGGACGGTTATGAATTCCTCGGCAATCTGCGCCGCATGCCCGGCGGTGATGCGCCCAAGGTGGTGTTCTGTACCACCGAAAATGATGTCGCGCACATCGCACGCGCGCTGCACGCCGGTGCCAACGAATACATCATGAAGCCGTTCGACAAGGACATCGTCACCGCGAAGTTCCAGGAAGTCGGCCTGATCTGATCTGCGGAGCATGATCCGGAAAAGTGGAAACCGGTTTTTCGAAAAGATCATGCTCAAATAAGAAGTGCTTCGATCCGGCGGCTCAACGGCCCTCGGCCTTTCCTTGCTAAGTGTGCCGTTCGAGTCGTTCCTGGTGAAGTAATGAGTACTGCGTTGACAAGTGCCCCGGCTCCGACTTCGACACGGCAGGACAAGCTGCGTGTTATGGTGGTCGACGACAGCGTCGTCATCCGCGGGATGATCTCGCGCTGGATCGGAGCTGAGCCGGATATGGAGGTCGTCGCCTCCCTGCGCACCGGCCTCGACGCCGTCAACCAGCTCGAACGCATCAATCCCGACGTCGCCGTGCTCGATATCGAAATGCCGGAGCTCGACGGCATTTCCGCGCTGCCGAAACTGCTGGCGAAGAAGCGCGATCTCATCATCATCATGGCCTCGACGCTGACCCGCCGCAATGCGGAGATCAGCTTCAAGGCGCTCTCGCTTGGCGCCTCCGACTACATTCCAAAGCCCGAAAGCACGCGCGAGGCTTCCGCCGCCGAAACTTTTCGCCACGATCTGATTCAGAAGATCCGTCACCTCGGCGCCAAGATCCGCCGCAGTGCGCATGCACACGCGCCGGCGAGTCCGCCGCTGGCGCCGGCTCACCACGACAAGCTGCGGGAAACCGCAGCCCGTGCGCCGTTGGCTTCGCCGGCACCGGCTGCACATCCGGCGCCGGCACGCCGTCCGTTCAGCATGCTGGCGCCGCGCGTGCTCCTGATCGGCTCGTCGACCGGTGGCCCGCAGGCGCTGATGTCGCTGGTCACCGAAATCGGGCCGGTGATCGACCGTTTCCCGGTTCTGATCACGCAGCATATGCCGCCGACCTTCACCACGATTCTCGCCGAGCATCTGGCGCGTTCGAGCCGGCGGCCGGCGCATGAGGCGGTCGATGGCGAAATCGTCAAGGCCGGCCGGATCTATCTCGCGCCGGGCGGCCGTCACATGAAAGTAGTGCGTCATGGCGCCGAGGCGGCAATCGCGCTCGACGACGGACCGCCAGTGAATTTCTGCAAGCCTGCGGTCGATCCGCTGTTCACCTCCGCGATCGATGTCTGGCAGGGCGGCATCATGTCTGTGATCCTGACCGGCATGGGCTCCGACGGCATGCGCGGCGGCAAGGATATCGTCGCGGCCGGCGGCAGCGTGATTGCCCAGGACGAGGCGACGAGTGTGGTGTGGGGCATGCCGGGTGCGGCCGCGAATGCCGGCATTTGCGCCGCGATATTGCCGCTCAATCAGATCGCGCCGAAACTGGTTCGGTTGTTTTCGGGAGATCGTTCGTGACGCCTCAGGACTATGAGTATCTGCGTAAGCTTCTGAAAGAGCGTTCCGGGCTGGACCTGTCCGCCGACAAGCAATATCTGGTCGAGAGCCGTCTGGTGCCGCTGGCACGCAAGGAGAGCCTTGCCGGTATCCCCGAGCTCGTTCAGAAGATGAAGGTCGGCGCCGAGGCGCTGACGGCCGAGGTGGTCGAAGCGATGACCACCAACGAGACCTTCTTCTTTCGGGACAAGCTTCCGTTCGATCATCTGAAAGAGGCGGTTCTTCCGGCGCTGGCGCAGGCGCGCGCGGCGCGTCGTTCCCTGCGCATCTGGTGCGCGGCTTCCTCCACCGGGCAGGAGCCATATTCGATTGCGATGTGCCTGAAGGAGGCCGGCGCCATGCTGGCGGGCTGGCGCACCGAGATTGTCGCGACCGACCTTTCGCTCGCCGTGCTGGAAAAATCCAAGGCCGGCATCTTCAGCCAGTTCGAGGTGCAGCGCGGCCTGCCGATCCAGATGCTGGTGAAATATTTCACGCAGAATGGCGAGCTGTGGCAGCTCAACGCCGACATCCGCAGCATGGTGCAGCACCGTCAGTTGAACCTGCTGCAGGATTTTTCTCACCTCGGCACGTTCGACGTGATCTTCTGCCGCAACGTCCTGATCTATTTCGACCAGGACACCAAAGCCAAAATCTTCGAACGCATCTCGCGGATGCTCGAGCCCGATGGCGTGCTGGCGCTGGGGGCCGCCGAATCCGTGGTCGGAATCACCAACGCCTTCAAGCCCTATCCGGATCGGCGCGGGCTCTATCGTCCGAACGCAGCACCAACTGTTGTGCGCCCCGGAATAGCGACCCTGGTGCCGCAGGCGCCGAGGTCGATTGCTTCGGCGCGCTGATCTATCGGTCTATCGACATCAGCTAGAGGATCGCGTGCGGCACGAACCGTGACGTGTTGCCGGTGATCGGATTCTCGTCCTCGCGGATCGATAGTCCGCACGGTGTGTGATTGATCAGCCAGCTTCCAAGCACCGGGTATTGGTCGGAAAAGCTCGGCAGCGACGCGAAACCCTGCAGGATGAATCCTTCCGCCCCATACGGGCCTTGCTGTTCCATCAGCGTCGAGCCGGCGCTGACGAGCGTAACATTGGCGCCTTCGCGCGAATAAAGCGGCTTGCGCACGAAGGAGGAGCCGAGCATTGCCGCCTTCGGATCGTCCTCGAAATAGGCCGGCAGCAAATTGGGGTGTTTTGGGAACATCTCCCAGAGCAGCGGAAGAATGCCCTTGTTGGACAGGATCGCTTTCCACGGCGGCTCGATCCAGCGCGTCGGCGCGCTCGACAGATTTGCGCCGAACGTGTCTTGAAACATCCATTCCCAGGGGTAGAGCTTGAAGGCAAGCTCAATGCCGCGATCCTCGAGATCGACGAACCGGCCATCGCCCCCGAGGCCAACGTCCTTGATGTCCATCAGCGTGGTCTTCAATCCGGCCTGACTCGCGGTGTCCTGCAGATAGGCCAGCGTGCCGGCGTCCTCGGCATTGTCGGTCATCCCGGTCAGATGCAGGTGCTTTGCGCCGCCGTGTTTTCTCCAGGCGTCGATCAGCCGTTCATGGATCGAGTTGAACTGGTCGGCGCGCTTCGGGATGATGTTGCGCTCCATCGCCTGTTCGAGCCAGGTCCACTGGAAAACCGCCGCTTCGAAGATCGAGGTCGGCGTATCCGCGTTGTACTCCAGCAGTTTCGCCGGGCTCCAACCGTCGTAGCTGAGGTCCAGCCGGCCATAGAGACTTGCGTCGCGGCGGTGCCAGCTCGCCGACAGCAGCGGCCAGAAGGCTTCTGGTATTTTCAGCCGGCGGAGATGTCTTTCGTCGTTGATCGCGCGGCCGACCACCTCGAGGCACATCGCCTCGATCTCGCCGGTGGGCGCCTCGATCCGCCGTTCAATTTCGTTCAGCGTGAACGCGTAATAGGCCCGTTCGTCCCAATAACGCTCGCCGTCGATAGTGTGAAAAGTGAAGCCGGCGCTTTCGGCGGTGGCACGCCAGTCGTCACGTTCGGGGCAGGAGATGCGCTGCATGGAATTCAGCCACCCGAGAAGCCGACGGCGTGCCCGAACGAACCGAAGCCGCCGCGCTGCGCGCTGTGCGAGCCGGAGTCGGAGATGCCCGAGGATGAAGAGGATGAATGGCTCGTGGACGAATCGCTGCCGTAATAGCTGCTGCGTGAGGATGAGGACCATCCACCACCGGAGCCGCCGGAGCTGCTGGATGAAGATCCGCGCTGCTGGCATTCGGCGGCGCTGTTTTGCAGCAGCGACGGCTGCGGTGTGTTCGGCGAAGGCTCGCATTTGTTGCGCGGCATCAGCGTGTAGGCGACGCTGCCGACCGCAAGCGTGCCCATCAGAAACAGCGCGACGTGGCCGGAACGCTTGGCCGGCGGGCCCGACGACTGCGGCACAGGCGGCACCGATGGTTTGCGCGTCCCGAATTCGCTTGTGCGTTTGGGGGGCTTGTTCGCCATGGTCAGTAGATCATGCTGGCGGCGTTGAGTGCGCCCGCGGCCAGCGAGGCTAGGCCAAGCCAGATGGCGGCGGCAAGTTCGCCGCCTGCGATGCGCTGCGACAGGTTCGGCACCGGTATCTTGACGAGGTAAAAGACGATGATCTGCACGATCAGCGCGACGACAGCCCAGATCAGGCAATCCCAGACATTGGCGGAATGGGCGATGGCGCTGACCAAAGGCAGCGCGAAGCCGAGCAGGCTGAGCCCCAACGCGATCGCCGCTGCCGGATTGTTGTCGCGGATCAGCAGGAACTCGTCATGCGGCGTGACACGGGTATAGGCGAAGAGGTAGGCGGCCACGGCGACCAGCGCCGTACAGAAATAGACCAGAAACGCCGGCAGCCCGGCGAGGGATTGCAAGATCATTGATGACGCCCCGACTCGACCCATTCCCACGTTCGCACGACCCATTGGTCGGTGCATCGGAGACGTCGGTTCAATCCCAAAGAATCTGCCAAACAACATTCCGCCCAAAAACAAAAACCCCGCCATTCGCGGCGGGGTCCAGTCGGGAGGAGTGAGCCTTGCGGCTCGCCGTAAACCTAAGGTCAGGCGGGAATGCGTTCTTCCTGTTCGTGCGGCTCGCGCAGCACGTAGCCGCGGCCCCACACGGTCTCGATGAAGTTGCGGCCTTCGGAAGCGTTCGCCAGCTTCTTGCGCAGCTTGCAGATGAAGACGTCGATGATCTTCAGCTCGGGCTCGTCCATGCCGCCGTAGAGGTGGTTGAGGAACATTTCCTTGGTGAGCGTGGTACCCTTGCGGAGCGAGAGCAGCTCCAGCATCTGGTATTCCTTGCCCGTCAGATGGACGCGCTGGCCACCGACTTCGACGGTCTTGGTGTCGAGGTTGACGACGAGATCGCCGGTCTGGATCACCGATTGCGCATGACCCTTGGAACGGCGCACGATCGCGTGGATGCGGGCGACCAGTTCGTCCTTGTGGAAGGGTTTGGTCATGTAGTCGTCGGCGCCAACGCCGAGACCCTTGACCTTGTCCTCGATGCCGGCGAGGCCGGAGAGGATCAGAATGGGGGTCTTGATCTTCGACACCCGAAGCTGCTTGAGCACGTCGTAACCGGACATGTCGGGCAAATTGAGGTCGAGAAGGATAATGTCGTAATCGTAAAGCTTACCGAGATCGACGCCTTCTTCTCCGAGATCCGTCGTATAGACGTTGAAACTCTCGGATTTAAGCATCAGCTCGATCGACTGCGCGACGGCGCTGTCATCTTCTATCAGCAAAACGCGCATGCCAGTCCCCTATAGTCGCCGCTCCGGGCGTCAGGTCGGCCGCACTTGCGGCACTCAAAACGCCTTTGAACAACTGATTCGGATCCTGACGACATATGGTTAACAAATACTGATTCGTGTTCGCAAGCTCTAACCGTGCAATTTTTATCGAATCGCCGTAAGATGTTGCGTCGAAGCAGCTTTTCCTTACCGTTCTCGTTCAAGTTCCACATTAAGAGACGGGCCTAACCGACTCCCGCGACTCATCCTTCTTCTGATGGGCGAGCGCTCTCAGTCACCAAAGACAGTGACGCAATGATTAACGATGCGGGTAAACACGAGGTTAAGCGCCCCTTTCAAACACGCGGAAACTTAAGGTTTTCGCAATGAAGGCACTCGCGGAACAGATCGGCGACGTCGACGGCGTCAATATATATGGCCGTGTGATCGGCGTGCGCGGGCTGATGGTCGAGATCGCGGGGCCGATCCATGCGATGTCGGTCGGCGCCCGGATCGTGATCGAGACCGGCGGCAGCTTCATTCCGGCCGAGGTGATCGGCTTCTCCGGGAACAATGCGGTGGTGATGCCGTTCGCCGGCCTCGAGGGCGTCAGGCGCGGCTGCCGCGCCGTGATCGCCAATGCCGCGGGGCAGGTGCGGCCCTCGCCATCCTGGCTCGGCCGCGTGCTCAACGCGATGGGGGAACCGATCGACGGCAAGGGGCCGCTGACGCAGGGGCCATCGCCGATGCCGTATCGGAACTCGCCGCCGCCAGCGCATTCGCGCCAGCGGGTCGGCGCCCCGCTCGATCTTGGCGTGCGCGCCTTGAATACGTTCCTGACCTGCTGCCGCGGCCAACGGCTCGGCATCTTCGCCGGATCCGGCGTCGGCAAATCGGTGCTGCTGTCGATGCTGGCGCGTAACGTCGATGCCGATATCACGGTCATCGGGCTGATCGGCGAACGCGGCCGCGAGGTGCAGGAATTCCTGCAGGACGACCTTGGCGACGAGGGTCTGGCGCGTTCGGTCGTGGTGGTGGCGACCTCCGACGAGCCGGCCTTGATGCGCCGGCAGGCGGCCTATCTGACGCTCGCGATATCAGAATATTTTCGCGATGAAGGCAAGGACGTGCTGTGCCTGATGGATTCGGTGACGCGCTTTGCGATGGCGCAGCGCGAGATCGGGCTGTCGGCGGGTGAGCCGCCGACCGCCAAAGGCTATACGCCGACGGTGTTCACTGAACTACCGAAGCTCCTGGAGCGGGCAGGGCCGGGCACCAGCACCGGTACCATCACCGGCATTTTCACCGTGCTGGTCGACGGCGACGATCATAACGAGCCGATTGCGGACGCGGTGCGCGGCATCCTCGACGGTCACGTCGTGATGCAGCGATCGATCGCCGAGCGCGGGCGTTTTCCCGCGATCAACGTCCTCAAATCGGTCTCCCGCACCATGCCGAAATCGGCCGATCCGGCCTATCTTCCCGTGATCATGCGGGGGCGCCAGGTGATGGCGACCTACGCCGATATGGAGGAACTGATCCGGCTCGGCGCGTACCGGGCGGGGTCGAGCCCGGAGGTCGACGAGGCGATCCGGCTGCACGAGCCACTGGAAGGGTTTTTGCGGCAGGGCAAGGGCGAAAAAGCAAGCCTCGCCGACGGCTACCAGCAATTGGCGCAGATCCTGACTAGTTTGGAAACGGAACGCTAACTTTGTCAGGCCATCATCCCCGGCACATGAATAGTCTTGCTGGCGGGGCCCCCGGGGGAAGCCGGCTTTGTCCCGCGTTAAGATTGGGACTTCTGGGGAGTATGAGTCGATGAAGTCACGTGAAACGCTGATCCGCCTGAAGAAGTTTCAGGTCGATGAGAAGCGCCGAAGGGTTACCCAGATCGAAGGCATGATCGCTGATTTCCAGCGCATGTCTGTTGACCTCGAGCGCGAAATCCAGACCGAGCAGGACCGGGCCGGCATCAACGATCCGACCCATTTCGCCTATCCGACCTATGCCAAGGCGGCGATCCAGCGGCGCGAGAACCTGACCCGTTCGGCCGACGAACTGCGCATCCAGCTCGAGGATGCCAAGGCTCTGCTCGGCGAAGCCTTCGAGGAGCTCAAGAAGGTCGAACTGCTGGACGAGCGTGACCAGGCGCGCGAACGCGCCGAGGAGAACGCCCGCGAGCAGGCCGACATGGACTCCATCGGTCTGATGCGCGCCCGGCTCGGCGCCATCGCCTGACGCCTGACCTTCTCTCATCCGATCATCGACAACCCGGGCCGCAAGGTCCGGGTTTTTCTTTGATAATGTCCACAGACAGCCGTCTTGGTGGCTGGTTTGCTGCAAGGTATGCTAGGAGGGTTCTCGATGCTCCCGGCGTAAAGCGCGATGGGGGATCGCGATTTTGGGGGACGCTGAATGCTGACGCCAGCCGAGCTGGTTTGGCTGATTGCCGCTGTTGCGAAGGGGGATGAAGCTGCTTTCGAGCGGCTTTACGCCGCCACGCGCGCGAAACTCTTCGGTGTCGTCCTCCGTATCTTGCGCCGACAGGATCTCGCCGAGGAGGTCATTCAGGAGGCCTACGTCAAGATCTGGAACAGCGCCGGACAATTCAATCCGGCGCTTGCTTCACCGATAACGTGGATGGCGGCGATCGCGCGCAACCGGGCGATCGATGTCGTGCGCAAGAAGACCGAGGCCTCGATCGAGGAGGAGCCGACCGCGATGGAAGTGGCCGCCGATTCACCCGATCCGCTGGCGCGGCGCGAGATGACGGAAGAGCTGAAGCGGCTCTTGGAATGCGTCGGCCGTCTGGAGCCGGATCGGCAGAAGCTGGTGCTGCTGGCCTATTACAACGGCTGGAGCCGCGAGCAGCTGGCCGCCAAGTTCGAGACGCCGGTGAATACGGTGAAGACGTGGCTGCGCCGCAGCATCATGGATATCCGGGAATGTCTCGGGCTTTGAGTTTTGGATTTGAGTTTTTGGTTTTTGAGTTCTTGAAAGGTGTCCTGGACGTTAGATGATGGCCCATACCGAAGACCATATCGCGCTCGCCGCGGAATATGCGCTCGGCACCCTCGACGCCGACGAGCGCGCGCAGGTCGAAGCCATGATGGCCGTCGACACGGAATTCACCGCCGTGGTCCAGGCGTGGGAGTACAGGCTCGGCGTCCTCAACCAGATGGTCGGCTCGGTCGAGCCGCGGCCGATCGTCTGGGAGAATATTCAACGCGCGATCGGACATGCCGGACCGCAGGTGCCGCTGGCGCTGCCGGAAGCCGCCGCTGCTCCGCCGCCGGAAGCCGCCGCGCCTCCGCCGCCGGTGGATCCCCTGATGGCCGAAATGACCCAGGCCGCTGATAATTCCAACGTCGTCCAGTTGTCGGGCCGGGTGAAGCGCTGGCGCAATCTGGCGTCGTTCGCGACGGCTGCGGCCGCGGCGCTGATCGCGATGCTCGGCCTGCAGGTCTATTCGCCGGACTCGCTGCCCAACGCACTGCGTCCCAAGATCCGCACGCAGGTGGTCGAGGTCAAGTCGCCGCCGCTGCCGGCGCCGCCGTCGGCGCAGTACGTTGCGATATTGCAGCGGAACGGCGGTTCGCCGGCGTTCATCCTCACGGTCGACGCCGCCACCAAAAATTTCACCGTCCGCAAGGTCAACGCCGATGCGGAGGCCGGCAAGAGCTTCGAGCTTTGGCTGGTCTCCGACAAGCTGCCGCAGCCGCGCTCGCTGGGCGTGATCGGCGGCAGCGAGTTCACCGCGCGCAACGTGCTGGCGTCCTACGACGCCGGCACGATCAACGCCGCGACCTACGCGGTGACGGTCGAGCAGGCCGGCGGATCGCGTGACGGCAAGCCAAACTTGCCGCCGGTCTTCGCCGGCAAGCTGATCGAGACGGTGCCGGCCTCTCCGACGCGCTGACTTTGGACCCCTGTAATTGGGGACCCCCATAAAGAGAAAACGCCCGTGGGGAGCGGGCGTTTTCGTAGTCAACTTGGGGGTAGTTGGGGTCTTCTAGTACTTCACGTGGCGACTTTGGGGGGCTGTAAAGAGCCGCGTGAATTCGTGAATTCCTTTTGTTAGCGTACGACCGAATTGCCCGAGCTCGTGACCACGACCGGCTTGCCGGCCTTCATCACGCGGGTGCTCGCGGTCTGCTGGAAACCTTCCTCCGAAGTGGTGCGTGCCGAGATGCCGAAGCCGGCGACCAGGATGCCCACGACCAAAGCTACGACCACAATCTTGAGATGGGTCGTGCGGTCTGCGCTGTAGATCGAGTGGTTCATGGAAGTCTCCTGCCCGCCTTCCCCTGTGTCGAATTAGACAACCAACTCGACAAACAGGTTCAACGTCTCGACACAGGAAACGTAGGAATTCGCGGTTTCGTTCCACAGATGCGATCACAAGCCAGTGAAAAGACTTGAACGGCCGCGATCACTGAGCGGCGATGGCTGCCCAAAATGACAAATAATAAAACAATTACAGATTGTTAGACGTGCCCTGGCCTGTCGGGACGCAAAATCGACCACCTTGCCGGATTGTAACAAACCGTTTGCCTGTGGCGAAATTGCCTCGCGGCCCCCTTATCGATTTTCGCGGCGGAACTAAACGCTGCCGACCGTTTTCAGCCGGGCGCGAGGGTGGATTTCGGCCTGCGACAGCACGGTGGTCTGGGCGCGGAACCGCTCCACCAGCGAACGCACGAACGGGCGGATCGCCGCCGACGTCACCAGCACCGGCGCCTCGCCTTCCTGGGCGGCGCGCTCGAAGCTGACGCGCACCGCGGTCATGAACTCCGACAGTTTTGACGGCTGCATGGCGAGGCTGCGGTCTTCGCCGCTGCCGACGATCGATTCGGCGAACGCCTGCTCCCAGCGCGCCGACAGCGCGATCAGCGGCAGATAGCCGTTGTAGGAGGTATTCTGGGCGCAGATCTGGCGCGCCAGCCGGGCGCGGACGTGCTCGACCATGGTGGCGGGGTTGCGCGAGAACGCCAGCGCGTCGGCAATGCCCTCCAGGATGGTGGAGAGGTCGCGGATCGAGATCCGCTCGGACAAGAGCAGCTGCAACACGCGTTGAATGCCCGACATGGTGACCTGGCTCGGCACGATGTCCTTGACCAGTTCGCCCTGTTCCTTCGGCAGGTCCTTGATCAGCTTCTGCACCTCGCCATAGGACAGCAGGTCCGACATGTTGTTCTTCAACAGCTCGGTCAGATGCGTCGACAGCACGGTCGCGGCGTCGACGACGGTATAGCCCTTCAGCGACGCCTCTTCCTTCAGGCTGGCATCGACCCAGGTGGCGGGCAATCCAAAAGTCGGTTCGACGGTGTGGATGCCGGGCACGCCGACCTGGTTGCCGGCGGGGTCCATGACCATGAACTGGTTCGGCCAGATCTTGCCGCTGCCGGCGTCGACTTCCTTGATCTTGATCATGTAGGTGTTGGCCTCGAGCTGGACGTTGTCGAGGATGCGCACCGCGGGCATCACGAAGCCCATTTCGACCGCCAGCGAACGCCGCAGCGCCTTGATCTGTTCGGTGAGGCGGTCGGTGCCGTCGGGGCCGTTGACCAGCGGCAGCAGCGCATAGCCGAGCTCGATCTTGAGATCGTCGATCTTGAGCGAGTTGGCGATCGGCTCTTCCGCCGCCGCGCTGGCAGCCGCCGCGGCAATGTCGGGCGCGGCGAGTTCGGCAGCTTCAGCGGCCTTGGTGACGCGGTTGTGGTTGCGCGCCTTCCAGGCCAGGTAAGCGGCGCCGCCGCCGAGCGCCACGAATGGCAGCATCGGAATACCCGGCAGCAAGGCCAGCACCAGCATCACGCCGGCCGACATGCCGAGCGCCTGCGGATAGCCGGAGAGCTGCTTCATCAGCGCCTTGTCGGCGGCGCCGGTGATGCCGGCCTTGGAGACGAGCAGGCCCGCCGCGGTCGAGACGATCAGCGCCGGCACCTGGGTGACCAGGCCGTCGCCGACGGTCAGGATCGTGTAGGTGCGGGCGGCATCGCCGAAGCTCATGCCCTGCTGGGCGACGCCGATGATGATACCGCCGATGACGTTGATGAAGACGATCAAGAGGCCGGCGATGGCGTCGCCGCGCACGAATTTCGAGGCACCGTCCATGGCGCCGAAGAAGCCGCTTTCGTCTTCCAGTTCCTTGCGGCGCCGCTTGGCGGTGGCTTCGTCGATCAGGCCGGCGGAGAGATCCGCGTCGATCGCCATCTGCTTGCCGGGCATCGAGTCGAGCTGGAAGCGGGCCGCGACTTCGGCGATGCGGCCCGAACCCTTGGTGATGACGATGAAGTTCACGATCACCAGGATCGCGAACACGATAATTCCGATCACGAAATTACCGCCCATCACGAAATTGCCGAACGCCTCGATGACGTGGCCGGCCGCCGCCGTGCCTTCATGGCCGTGGCTCAGGATCAGCCGGGTCGAGGCCATGTTGAGCGACAGCCGCAGCATGGTCGAGATCAGCAGGACGGTCGGAAACGACGAGAATTCCAGCGGCGCCTGGATGAACAGCGCCGTCATCAGGATCAGGATCGACACCGTGATCGAGATCGCCAGAAACAGGTCGAGCACGATCGCGGGCAGCGGGAGGATCAGCACCACCAGGATGGTGAGGACGCCGAAGGCCAGCGCAAGATCGCCGCGCCGGAGCATGGTGCCGATTTCACTGAAGCTGGGGAAGCCGCCGCTTGCCCCTGTGCCCTGACCTGCCGTGACGTCGACCATGCTTGCAGCTCCTCGCGAATGGCGGCCGCGGCCGCCAGACGTCTTCGCGGCGGCCGAAGGGCCGCCGCTCCGTAAGTGAGGCACCGCACTGGCGTCCACGGGGTTCCTCCCGTTCTACGCGGCTGACGACACTCGACTTCACTGGGCAAATTTTGCCCGGTGTATGGTTAGTAAAGGGTTAATTTCCGGGAGATTTGGCGCCTCGATCCATCCCTCCGCGGCCATTCAGCCTAAGACCGTCATCCTGAGGAGCGGCGCCTTCGCCGCGTCTCGAAGGACGACGGCCACCAGCCGGGCCACGCATCCTTCGAGGCTCGCTGCGCTCGCACCTCAGGATGACGGAAACACACCTTCGCGATCCCGCGACGCCAAGCGCCCGGGTGATTCAAACCGTTCCTCCCCAAAACAAGGGAGCAGGGAATGCCGGGTGCGCGCTGCACCCGTGGTCTCGTGTGCAATTGTGCAACAAGAGTGCGCACACGAGCATACAGGGCAGCGGAGAGCATCCGACATTCCCTGCGCAATGGCTTTACGGCTTATATCGCGCTCTCCCCGGCGAGACGGCCTCTATTGCCACCGTCGCCCCTCGGAAGCGTTGGCTCCCGAAAGACTTGACGCCGTTACGGGCGCCAGGACCACACGCTTTCGCCGTACGCTTCAGCCGCGACCGTCAATCGCAACCTCAGCGTCCACCGCATCCCACCCCGCGTCCGGACGATCGCGATACGCCCCTCGTAGAGGGATGAGACGGGAGAGATATGCCAGGTGAGTTGGGGTGGCTGTCAAGAGGAATTTCCGTAAATCAGAAAATAACTCCTGGGCACTTGGTGTGCCGTCGGCCGCGACGTTGAACTGCCACCTTGACCGAGCACCCCGGCCCCGGTTCCAAAACAATCCTTTGAACCTTTGCCCGTCCCTGCAGACAGATAGCTACCGGGGGATTGCACTTTCCGGGGCTAGCACAGCGCTACTAAGCATCATTCGGCTTTGGGGCGCTGTTGCGTTAGTGGCCTATTTTGAACCTGCGAGTGGCCTATGTCGGTCACTACCCTTTCCTGCAAAGGAAGGTCTATGACCGAAGGGCGACGTTTCAAGCAAATCGACCCGCTCGACAAAGGCCTGTTGAAGGAAGCCGAGCGGCGCTGGAGAGAGGCTCGAATGGCTCTGCCCGGTGTGGTGGAGCGCGACAGGCTTGCTCGCGAAGCGCCACTAGCAGAACCGGCCTCTAGCAAGAGGGTTGCGGCACCCCGCCAGAAGGCTCTGACCAAAGCGTAGGCCGCCTCTGGTGGCCTCTTTCTTGGAACCCGAATTTTGCAATCGCTCAATTTCATCAGGGCCGTAGGGCGAATTGAGCCGACCTGTCCGCCGTAGCTCAAAGTGCGAAGGCGGAAGGCGTAATCCGCCATTTGTCGTGGTTCGGACGGCGGATTGCGCTGTCGCTAATCCGCTCCGTAGTTCTCCGTCCGTGAACGGAGTTTCCAACCCGGCGACTTTAGCAATCGTCCCATGTCTCAATAGTCGCCTCACCCGGCCCGTTGTTCCAAACGACCACCAGCCCATCGCGCACTTCGAGGAAGGATGTTGGATTATCGGGCAACGTGACGACGGCCTTGCCTCCCGATGGGATGACTTTTTCCAACGTTTCGAGTTCAACGAATATCGTCAGTGGCTTGCGGGTGCCATTTTCAATCGGGAATTTCATGCTTTCACACTTTTGGGCCGCCTCGGTTGGCGGCTCTAATCACGAGCCAAGTTTGCTGCTATTAACATATGTTCGACGATCGCATCGAATTCCCCTTTGCCGACCCTATCCATTCGGCGGTTGAAATCCATCACTCACCAATAGGCTTGGCGCGCGGACTAAGGAAGATCGGGCTGCGGCATGACACGGAAACTGGCAGCCCTCATATTTCTTCTCTCGACATGCTGTGCGATTGCGGCCGACTCTGCATGGGACGTCCTGGACGCTTTGGCTTAACCGGCACATGGTCGGCCAACTGCGGTCAGCCCGCGACGGTCAGCGGCTTTCATACGATCTTCTCCAGGGATGCTGATGGGCTTGCAAGGCGCGAGCTGGATTTCGGCGCGAAATCGATTTATGCGACCATTGTTGACGGCGCAGAAATAATCTCATCTTCAATGCTGAAAATTACTGTCCGTAACGCTGATCCGAAATTTGCGGAATTCAATGGGAAGACCTTCTGGACTGTGTTTTTAAAGGAGAACGATCGTCAGACCGAAAAGGCTTTCCGCATTCGGTTTTTCCAATCCATAACAACTGAGGGCAAAATCGTCGTAAAGGACGGCATTGACTCGCGGTTTGGGAAGCCCAGCCCCTGGCTATACAAATGCCGCAGTGCGTTGTCATGAACCGCCATGGCTGGAAACGTGAGTGAGCCGAAGGCGTAATCCGCCGCTTTGGTTTTCGATCGAACGGCGGATTACGCTGTCGCTCATCCTACGCGCAACGCGCTCCAGACCGCCCCAGCGCTGACGAAAATGCGACCGGCGCATTTTGACATCAAGCAAATGCCCACCATATGCTTCCCCGGAATCGACAAGAGGCAGCGGCGATGTTTGAGTGGCTCAAGGAAGGCGCGCGAGGCGCTGTCAGTGCAGCTACGAAAGGCGTGACCGAAGCTGCCGCTGCCTTGAAGGCGCTGGCTGACAGCATGGCCAGGCGCGCGGCAGAGGCCGCTGATCTTGGCAAGCTGCTCGACATTCTCGATAAAATCCCGGGTGTCGATTTCCAAAGACGGGAGCCGGATGCCGCTTACCTCGCAACGATGATGGCTGCCTTTCAAATGGGCGAACTGTCTCTCGTCGTTACCTGCACCGGCCCGAAATCGACGGATATCGAGATTTTGCGCATGATGCCGCTAGCCGCTGCGGAGGCCGACGCGCTGGTCGGGTCAGCCAAATTTAGCGCCACCGTGCTGACCGCGGGGCAGGAAGGCCGCCCTGCCATCCAGATGCTCATGAACAAGGAAAACCTTGCGCAGAACTACCGTCATGTATCGGTCGATGCCCTGATCAAGGGTTTGATGAAACCGATCGAAAACGTTCCGTTCGTCGGTGGCGTTTTAGCGGCCGCGTTGGGCCTTGTTGCGCGTCCGATCGCCAGGCTTATTCTGGATATTATTTTTACGCAGGCTGAAAACATCATCCGCTACGCGCGCGGTGGAAATGCCGTTCTCCCTGCTCCGACGGAGCAACCCATCTCCCGAGTCCAGTTGAGGAAAAACCTGATCTGGTAGCTGGGGCTGAGGAGGAGGAAAAAAGGGCCTTAGGGCAGATCGAGCCGCTGGCGAGCCGACGGGTGACAGCCGATGAAGTGTCTTCGGATATACGCAACCCCGGACGGTGAATCTCACTTCGGTGAAGTGGAAATCCCCATGACGGCAAAGGTGACCGTCGCTCCTGGTGCCAAGCCGTTTCACGTGTCCAGGCGCTATCCCGCGTCAAGCATGGAATTCACTCAAATTCCTGCCGGCATGCGACAGGTTGACTGGCACACCGTTCCGGCGCGGGTATTGACTGTCAGGCTGACCGGGGCGGTCGAGTACGAGACTGATGACGGCGAGGTGCGGCAGGTCCCTGCGGGCGAGTTCGTGCTGGTGGAGGACACACACGGAAAGGGCCATCTGTCCCGTCACTCCACAGACGAGCAAACCGTTCTCTGGATCAGGCTACCCGACGGCCTCGATTTGCCGCCCGCATAGTCCGCCGACGACGCCGAAAGTCTGCAAACGGCCCATCGCAACATTGCGGCTGTTGCACAGAGGCGGTCGGTATCGGAGCGAGGCGGAGAGCGCCGAAGATTTATGAGCATGTGCCCTAGTTGCGTACCGTTATGGCCTTCCTGAAGGTCGCGGGGTCATCGAGGATCTTGACCAGATACTCGGCCACATCAGCGCGGGTGGCTGTTGAGGTGATGTTCCAGCGCAGGTCGGTGCCGGCCTTCAGGTTTCCGCGAGCAGGCTTGAATGTCAGCGTTGCCGGTCGAACGATCGTCCAATCGCAGTCACTCTCCCGGACGGCGGCCTCCTGCTTCTCCTTGTCTGCCATCACTTCCTTGAGTGCGAGCTTGACCAGGAAGCCTGCGCCGAAACTGCCGGTGCGGTAGCTCTCACCGACACTCACCGAACTTTCGACGATGAGCCGGCCGCGGCCTCGTGGCATGGCGGCCAGAATGTTCATGGTGCCCACCGAGCAAACCGGGACGCCGGGCTGGCGTCGACCCCGATCGTCCTTCGCCTGAGGTATCGCCCCCAACGTGCAGATGACCGCATCCATACCCCGAACCGCAGATGCCACCGAGGCTGGATCCATTGCATCGCCCTTGACGATTCCGAGTTTCGGATGCGTCAAGGGCATGCGCTTGATATCACGGACAAAGGCCGTGACGACGTGGCATGCGGACAGAGCGGACTCAACGACGAGCCGTCCCGTCGACCCCGTCGCACCAAAGACAACGACGTTCATCACACCCTCCCGTCGCGCGGCTTCGACGCGCCATCGCTGTGCGCAGTGGTTTGGTCCGTGAAGCCGGAAGCCTTCTTGCGTGGATACTCAGGCAGCAACAGCTCGGGGGATTGCCGCGCGCAGTTCAGGCGTTGTTGTTGCGACGACATGATGGAAAGGACTCCTTGGGTTGGCGGCCGCGGCATCGACGACGCTACGTTGCGGCGTGTTTGCGGTCGATTGGGCCGAGGAAGAGGGCGAGCCATACCAAGGTGTCGGTCCGCAGGGCGGATCGAGCCGGTTGTCCGCTGTCGCCGAAGGGGCGAAGACCGCCATCTTGTAGTCGGTTCGAACGGCGGATCACGCTGTCGCAAATTCGCCCTAATAGATCGGCCGCGACGAAACCGTTTTCCCGGGTCGCGAAGTCGTCCTGAAACAGAGCGCCGGTAGCCTATGTCAGGTCAAACAAGGGGAAGCTCAAACAAGGGGAACGGTCATGTTAGTCGCCATCCTCAATTCGATTTACCGCCATTTCCTCACGGCTGCCATCGTTGGTATGGCCATGACCCAGGGGAGGCGGCGATGACCGAGTTCATAGCAGCCCTGTTGGCCTTCCTCAGCATCGGCGTTTTCGTGGCGCACGCGTTGGACGCCTATCGCACCGGCTAGGGTCGTAGCGGCGGACTACGCTGCCGCTGATCCGCCCTGCGCGCTGGCGAAGCGTCGCGGCCCGCTCACTCGGGGCGGCTTGTCCGGGATCGCGACGCTGCGTGACAGCGGTCACAGTCCGCGGGATAGCGCCGCGGCATACTCGCTCCAGATCAACGGCGACATATCGCCAAACACGGAGCGGGACCATGCACAGCCAGACCTCGATCTTGCGCGATGCCGAACTCGACTTCGTGAGCGGCGGTGACAAGAACGCCAAGGGGCAGACGGTGCCCCACAAGGAACCCAGGCCGCCCGTCGTCAATACGCCGGTCGTGCCCGCTCTTTTGATCAAGTTCCATTTCTGACAGACCGCGCTCCTTGCGGGTCACGTCGCGCTTCCTGATTCCGTGATCAGGACCACCTCCAAAAGTGACTGAACTTGCTTCCCCGGCCCTCCGACCTATCCAAAGGCGTCCGAATTCCCCTCTGCGAGGGTTAGGTGGCCGAACTCGTCCTGGAAGCAATCTGCCACCTTCTCGCGGCGCTTTTCGAACTCGGCTCCGGCCTGCCACCGCTCAAACCAAAACCGGGCATGCCGAGCGTCCCCCAAGTCCCTGCAAAAAGACTGTCCTGATTCAGATTGACTGATGTCCTCGGTCGGTACCGGACGCCTGGTCCTGATCTACTACCCCGGAGTTTCCCGAGAGCCGGATTGACCGGCGGTCGCCGATGCGACAATTTGCTGGCATTGATCGAACCTATTTTTCCCGATTGCAGATACCGACATGGATAACAGCGCCGAATATTGGCGGCGGGCGCTAGCGGCCCACGACCAAGCGCGACGGGCCACGAATGAGACGGACAGGGCTGCCTGGCGACGGATTGCCGAGAGCTTTACGACTCTCTTCCGGCAGGTTCAAAGTGAAGAAGCCGAAGGAGCAATGGCCGCTGTCGACTCGGTTGACGCAGCGACAAGCGACGATGCTCTGAAGAACTAGCGCCGGGGCCATGTTGCTGCGAGCCCGGATGGCGGATGACGCTGTCGCTAATCCGCCCGACGCGCTGCTATTTTTTCTTCCAGAACCGCGCGAGGATTTTGGGCCTAGCTCGCTTGCTGGCAAGTCTGGACCCGCTTGGCGGCGATGCTTGCTTCCTGACCATCCAGCGATGCGTGATATCGCACCTCGGGCAGTGCAAGGTTTGCAACTCGAATCCGGGTTGATCTGGCTGCGTACGAACGAGGGTCAGGTCGCTGTGACAGGTAGGGCAATGCGCCGGTTCTCCAGCCTTCATTTTCCCAAGCCTCCCGAGGGAGCAACAGGCAGTAGGGTAGACCATAAGAAATTTGTGGCCAGATCAAGAAACGGAATTTGAGGGCCAGCCGAGCCGCGATTTGCGCTGTGTGTGCACAAGTGGACAGACCGGCAGTACCGGTGGCGTATTGTCCTGGCATCACCGCCCGGCCAGTGGCTTCCATCGGTGATGGACCACCGGTCGTGGCCCGCCTCCCCCAGGGAATGAGCAGCGCCATGCAGCGACGCATTTTCAAACAGACCGCCCCGCTAGATCAACGTTTGACGGAAGAGGCAGAACGCCTGCGCAAGGAAGCGCGCGGCACCCCGCCGGGCGTTGCGCGCGACGAGCTCATTCGCCGGGCCCGACAGGCCGAGACGGCTTCGCACATGCAGGAATGGCTGGCCTCAGCGGGCCTGCAGGCCCCGCGGTAACGCCGAAGCCTGCGTCGATCAAGCCACGGCCTGTCACGCAGAAGCCGACGCCGATCCTGCGTGCCTGACGCAGCACCCTGCGCCAAATGTTCACTTTTGAACATTATTTCGGAACCAATCCTTTCCAGCGTCACTTACTCTCCCGGAGGACTGCAACACTGCTGCAGGGAGCGGTTGAAGTGGATCATGCGGTTACCATACTGGTCGTCGAGGACGACCATCTCATCCAGGCCATGGTCGAAGATGCGCTTGCAGACGGCGGCTTCAAATCAGCCATCACAACATCCGGCGAGGAAGCCATTGCGCTGCTCCAGGGTGATGAAGCGCAATACCGGGCGGTCGTGACCGACATCAATCTGCTCGGAAGCCTGAACGGATGGCAAGTCGCTCGCGCGGCCAGAGAGACCGATCCGGCGATGCCCGTAATCTATATGACCGGCACTCACGAAGGGGAGTGGGCTTCCAAAGGCGTCCCCAACAGTGTTCTGCTCGCCAAACCCTTTGCCCCGGCACAGCTTGTGACCGCCATTTCCAATTTGCTCAATACCGGAACGCCGCCGACATAGGCGATGTGCCGCGGAAGCGGACCGATCTGCGCATCCGTACGGTCACTGGCCCATATTGAAATTGCGAGTGGCTTAATCGGCCGGTACCGTCGATCGCAACATGTGCAATCTCTATTCGATCACGACCAACCAGGAAGCGATCAGCCGGCTGTTTCGCGTCGTCAACCGGTACGTCGGCAACCTCGCCCCGATGCCCGGCGTATTCCCCGACTATCCCGCGCCGGTCGTGCGCAACACCGATCACGGCACTGAGCTGGTGACGATGCGCTGGGGCATGCCGCCGCCACCGCGCACCGGCGGCCCGCCGGTCACCAACATCCGCAACACCTCTTCGCCGCACTGGCGCGGCTGGCTGAAGCCGGAAAATCGCTGCCTGGTGCCGGTGAACAGTTTTGCGGAATACGCGCCGGAGCCCGATCCGGAGACGAAAAAGAAGGACGTGGTCTGGTTCGCCCTCCATGACGATCGGCCGCTGTTCGCCTTCGGCGGCATCTGGACCGAGTTCAAGGGCGATCGCGGCACCAAGTCGAAGCCGATCCCCGGTCCGCACAACGTCTACGGTTTTCTCACGACGACGCCGAATGCGATCGTCGAGCCCGTTCACCCCAAGGCGATGCCGGTGATCCTGACGACCGACGAGGAACGCGACGTCTGGATGCGCGCGCCATGGGATGAGGCCAAGGGGCTGCAGCGGCCGCTAGCGGATGACGCGCTCAGGATCGTGACGCGCGGTATCGACAAGGAAGACAAGGCAGCGGCAGGTTAAAACGAGCGCGGCGGGCAGGGCCGGATCACATTCCCTAGGGATCAAGCCGCGGCGGATTGCGGTTCCGGCCCGGCGGCCACCACGCCGGCGCGGCGGATATTCAGAATCTGCCACTTCGAGGTATCGAAGCAATCGGCGGCCTTCGCCTCCGCGGCGGCGGCATCCGGTGCCTGAATGGCGATGTGGAATGTCCTCGCACCGTCACTCAGCGTCATTCTGAAAACCTGCATTCTTGGGCGCCCTCCATCTGCTGAAAAGGTGGCGCGGGCAGGGTTAATTTTTCGTTACCGACGTTTGGGCTGTCGCTGATCCCCCACGCGCGGGTTTGGCTGTTTACTTGCCGTTAAGTCCCCGGCGCGACGATATTCGAATGAGGGTGCTGGCGGCCACGATCGTTGCTCTCCTTGTGCTCCATTTTGTGGACGAGCATTTCCATGGCTCGTACTATTCGCGCAGTGCGAAAGCCGTCATTTCTCAGATGGCAAGATCGTTCGGTTAGGCCGATCCAGGTCCTGCGAAGTCGTCCTGGTTCCGGCGTCATCCGCCCTTTGGTGTTCGGGGGGGCGGACGGCGAATTGCGCGTTCGTCCATCCGCTCCAATAGTTCCGGAAATGAAACTCCGCGAGATCGACGAGTAGCGGAACAAAGCCGCTCCGTCGACGTAAGTCCGGATGGACAATTTGGAAAAGCGCAAGGAAGAGGCTTTGGTCGTGGTGTCACTGAGCACCGCGACGCTGATAACGTGCTTTGGTATCGCGCTTGCGTTGCTCTAGCGCCGCGCGCCTCGTTCGGCCTGAGTGGTCGAATTCCAGCCTGGCAGCCTCCCTGGCAGCGTCGCCCCCATAAGTTGCCTACAAGACAGACGAAGGCCGCAAATGTCTGCTAGATGACATTATCACCGCGCCGTCCGGGGCTTCTTTCGGTGACTGAGAGTTCGTCGCGCTCCCGCCTTCTCCAAAGAGAGCGCCATGCGCGGTCATCGAGAAAATCAACTTTTGTCCCGGCTCGATCGCGCCACCTTCGCGCACCTCGAGCCGCACCTCATCATCGCAGAACTGCGTCAGGGTTTTGCGATCGCGGAAACCCATGCGCATGTCCAGAGGGTATACTTCCCCCATGGCGGCATCATTTCCTGTGTCGTCGAGTTGTCCAACGGAGGCCGGATCGAAACCGGCATGATCGGCAGGGACGGTCAGTACGGCGCAGGCCCCGCGATGGATCACAAGATCTCCCTGAACCATGTCGTGATGCTGGTTGCGGGGTCCGCTTCGGTTGTCGATGCCGACCGGCTGCGCGATCTCACCCGGGAGAATCCTAAACTCCGGCAGATGCTGATGCACTATGAACAGTTCTTCCTCGCGCAGGTGCAACAGACCTGTGCGTGCAACGCGGTTCATGACGTCTATTCCCGCACCTGCAAATGGCTCCTGAGGATGCAGCAACTCGTCGGCGACGACATACCGCTGACGCAGGAATTTCTCGCCCAGATGATCGGCGTGCGCCGAACCAGCGTCACGGCAGTGGCGGGGAAATTGCAGGACGCCGGATTGATCTCCTATGCGCGAGGCCGGGTTCACATCATCGACATTGCCAGGATTCAACAGCGCGCTTGCGAGTGCGATGCGGCCGTCAATTCTCACTACGCGCGCATCTTCGACGGCTGAAAGCTGCCGCCCGGGCGTGCGATTTTCCCGATGCCATGCCAGCGCAACACGACGCAAGTTTCGCGCGCAGGCGAACGCATGCCAGCAGCAGCGGGCCGGGCATGGCGAGGGTTTGAAATGTCGGGCAGCGGACAGACGATCCGGACGACCGTGGAGTAAAATCCAACAAGGGCGTTTGGGTGAGGACAAGGCCATGGTCCAGACCAGAAGACGGATCAAGCACACGGCCACTTTCGAGGAGCGGCTGGCGGAAGAGGCCCTGCGGTTCAAGGAAGCGGCTGAAGAGCAACCTGCCGGCAGCACAGCCCGGGAGCTGCTCTTGCGCCGGGCGCAACAGGCTGAAACAGCCTCACGCATGAACCGGTGGCTGTCGCCGCCAGGGTTGGCATCGTCGGGGCTGGCATCGCGCAAGTGATCGAGTACCGCGCGTATACGGTCGGCCAGGACGGCATATGACCGCCTCACGCGCCTTTACCTGTCCCGGTATGCCGACGCCATCGTCCGGACCAGGCGACTGCTCGACGGTTGCGATATCGAGCTTTGGAGTGGCACGCGCCTCGTGATCAGGCTGGAGCGCTTCGGCGACCCATGCAGCGTAACAGAGCCGCCGGCATAGCAGGCGACGGGCGGCCCGGCCGGCTGTGCCCGGCAGGCGTGGCGCGTGGCGATGCGACGTTACCCGGTCGTGAGTTCGACGGTGAGGATCGTTCGCCCGGTGCCGTCGGGGCCGTCCAGGAGAGTCTCTCTGTCACCGATAAATACCTGGGGAATCGGGCGATGATGTTCCACGCTAACCGCCCCTTTGCCATTCGTCTGCTCGCTAGGCGACGTCGGGACGAAAAACTTGGCGACCCCTGGCACCTGTTCGCCGACTGACAGAGCAACTTATTGCAAATGTGCATGTTGAGTAGCGTTGGTAGTCGAGAACCAGCATGCCGCGATATTACTTTCACATCGATGAGTTGGACACCGATCCCGACGGCACCGAACTGCCCGACCTCGAAGCCGCGCGCCGGGAAGCGCTGCTGGCGGCGCGCGAAATGCTTGCCGAGTGGATCGTCCTCGCCATCGACGGCATGCCGATGAGGATTTTGATCGCGGACGAGGCAGGAAACGTGCTGGATACCGTCCATTTGCGCGACGCGCTGCCGCGAGGGCTGAAGGAGAAATAGAACCAGTATCTCATTGCGGCCTTTTCATTGAGCCTTGTCAGGCCCGTCATCATTGCCAGGGAGGGCAGGGGCCAGCCTGATGGCCTTGGAAGCTTCGGGCCTGCCAGCGCGGCGACCGGTTCGGCTGCGGCCGCACAAATTTCACCGTGCGGCCGGATGCAGAACCGTGGTATGTTGGGAGATTAGCGCGACCGGCATTGATTGCAGACAAGTATCGATTTTTTCCGATGGAATACCGCGGCAAGAATTACCTGATTTTCGAAGGCGACCAGCCCAATTCGTGGCGATGGGCGGTGACGCTTGACGACCACACCACCAAAAGCGGTGAAACGAAAACGCGCAGCGAGGCCATTACGCAGGTGGTACTGGCGGTCGACCGGGCCCTTTCGAAATCGGGCAGCCGATGAATAGGGCCGCCAACGGGGGCCTGCTAGACAGCTCAGTAGCCCCGGCGATAACGCCGCTCGCCTTGTCTCGGCGCTGCCGCACCAGCGTAAAACGGGTTGAGCTGGCACTGCGCAGCGCGGCCGGAAGCCGATGCCGCGCATTGGGCCATCGTATAGTAGGTGCAATCTTCAAACGAGCCGCCGCCCCACGGAACGACATGCGCACAAACTGGAAACGCCGGGTCATAGGTCTGCGCCGGAGCTTGTTCGGCTGCGGTAACCAGACCAATCGTTAGAAACGTCAAAGCCAGAATGCGCATCGGAACATCCCTCGAAATCGCCAACCAGAACTGCCTCGCGGGTTTACTGTCGAGGCCGCTTGCTGGAGCGTAACGTCTGCCGCAAAGCTTCGGCACGGACGCGCAACACAATCACTGATACTAGCGCGCCTTCTCCCGCTGCACGCCCTCGAATTTAGCCGCCTCGGTCAAGGCTTCGTTATTAGGCTTCAGCATCAACACGGCCGCTTCAGTTGGACGGCTTTTGTGATTCCCATCACATTCCCGCAAGAACAGCCTCGGCACACTCGCTCCGGATCAACGGCGAGCCCTCGCCAAGCATCGAGCGGGACGATGCGCAAGATAGCCGGCTTCGTGATTCTCGCCCTGCTCGTTGCGGCGGCGATGCACCCCAACAACAGATATCATCCGCCGGCAGCGACCAGCCACGTCATCAACCCCCTGAACATCACCAGGAATTAATCCGCCCGGGTTGAACTTTTCGAGGGGCTAGCCCGTCTATCTATCGAAAGCGATTGATAGCAATTCAAGGAGCTTCGACCATGCGCCGCAATGTTTCCCTTGCCATTCTGGCAGCCGTTTCCGCCTTGACCGTCGTCGGATCGATGTCGCCGGCGCCCGCAGCCGAGCGCATCCAGGATCGCTATTGCCTGCAAGGCCGCCAGTGGGGCTATCCCGGCAATTGCCAGTTCTCCAGCTATCAGCAGTGCATGGCGACCGCGTACGGGACCGACGCCTATTGTGGCATCAACCCCATGCACGCCCACGCCTACTATCCGCGCGGCCGCTACTACGACCGGTACTGATCTGCGCGCGGCCTGTTTCGGTCAGCGCGCAGGGCGGAGTGAGCCGACGGGTCGCGCAAGGCGCGGCCCGAGGCGGCGACTCAGTCCGCCATCCTGTCTTGGGTTCGAACGGCGGATGGCGCTCCAGCTCATCCGCCTTGAGCGCTAGGACGCGTACTCATAAATGCGAGATGTCCGCTTCTTGGGGCATTACGCAACTTCTCCTGGGCCGCCTTATATTCGTCTTCGAGGGGCAGTTTGTCGAAATCGGGCTGGTAGCCGTTCTTCTCGTATGTCGACCTAGGTATCGGGATGGAAACGCCGTCGTATTCAACCTGAGCCGACTGATCGGGTGTTTTGAATAATCCGGTAGGCATGATGCCAGCCCTCCTTGCTTTGGCTTAAGCATATCACGAGGACCTTGATCGCCCCGGCTCACCCAAACAAAAGGACCGCCGGAGACCGGCGGTCCTTTCGTTTACAGTTGGGATTGATGCGCTCGACTTTGCTCTAGCCTTAGACAGTGGCCGCTATGGGTCTCTTATGTCTCTTGTTGGTGCTAGCCGGTGCGAGAACCTATCGATCAAACCAACCTTCCTTAAAGCTGGGCGCGGCTCAAGGAAGATCAAGTGAGGGATGCTGACCTAGCCCCTTGCCAATGTTGGTGAGGTCAATACCCTTCGCCTTGACGTTGGCTGCGAAGATGTCTGGATCGTTGCCAGTGTCGAACAAGATCGGTTTACCGGCGACCTCCACGAGCGCGGAGAAGCCCCAATCCTTCTTCGTTGCGGCAGGTGCCGAAAGCGTCATAGAGGATGGTGATCTGGCTGTTAGGCTCAGCCGCGGCCGTTGTAGCAGGGGCAACCACGGCAGCGACACCGCCAAGTGCGGCCGCAAAGAACAATGTTGCGCGAAGTTTCATGGAAGTCCTCCTTCTTTGAGAACACCCCCATTGAGGCAGGCGCTTGCCGTCCTCCACACTCACTGAATCTCAATTCCTCTGCGCAACATTGACTTCGCGAATCGCCAGATAAAGGCTGATCGTACCTACAATGACGGGAAGTAGTCCTATGAGCATCCAGGCCCAAGACGAGCCAGCGCCGATCGCGCTAGCAGCAATGCAAAATCCAAAGGCAATGATACCTACCGAGATTGAGAGCGAGAATGCGTCATTCATAATGACCTCCAAAGACCGATGCCTGTCGGATGAAGCCAGCCTCTCAGTAAGTTTCGCCATCAAAGCCAACGGAGGTAATTTAGCCCGGATGTCTTAATTCGCCCGTGAGAAGCTGGGTGACCTCCGGCAATTTAAGGAGGCCTGTTACATCGCAATCGACGCAGCGGAATTTGCGTCCTCCCGTCTTCACGAGCACAAATCGCATAGGCATGCTGCACTTCGGGCAGATCGGAGGCGGGGAATTCTTGGGCATGGGATCTCCCTTTCACCAAGGCGGGAGCTCAACACTCCAGTCACCGACAACAGCCGAAAGCGCGAAACGGTGATAAATCACCGTGCGCCTTTTAACGGTCCAATAGCGAGTCAAATTCCGAGCAATCGACACGGTATTCAGGCACTCGGCCATTTCCAGTTTATATCGGCGCAATAGTTCCGTTCGATCAGCCGGATGAAGGATCGGCTGGCGGCTTCCGCACTCGACTACCAACATTGATTGGCATTGTAGCGTAGCGCTTTCCAGATCGCGGATTTGCTGGCGAAGCCCTAGCGACGCGCCCGGCGGGTTGGCTTGTGACGCCTGGGGGCAATTCCATATCGTTTTACAATTCGCGCTTGATCTCGGGCTTGTCGTACAAGACCGCGTTCAGCAATGAACTGTTGACCTCTATTTTTCCGTTGTAGCTTATGAAGCCGAGCTTGCGGAATCGGTTCATGAAGAAGCTGACGCGGGATCGTGTCGTTCCAATCATTTCGGCCAATGTCTCCTGGCTGATATTCGGAGTGATCGGTTGAGGGCTTCCCTCCTTGCCGAAATTCGCCAGCAGGAGCAGCAGGCGCGCCAACCGTTTTTCACTGGAGTTGAAGAGCTGGTCGATCAGGTCCTCTTCTATCCGGCTGTTGCGGGTCAGCAGATAGGCCATGAACAGCTCGGAAAACTTGGGTTGATCGTGCAGTGCCGCGACCATGGCGCTCTTCGTTATCGCGGTCACCAGGCATTCCTCCATCGCTGTCGTCGTCGCGATCCGCAGCGAATGGCCGTTCATGCAGCCTTCGCCAAAGAACTGGCCGGGTCCTAAAATGCCGACCACGGCTTCCTTGCCTTGCTCGGATAGGACAACGACCTTAACTCGGCCTTTCTGAATGTAGAACACCGCGTTTGCCGCATCGCCCTGCGCGAAGACGACCTCATCCTTGCGAAACTCAAGGATAGTCTTCCCTTCGCCCACCTTGGCGAGAAACTCCTTTGGATCAAATTTTGCTTGATCGGTATTGTTTGGCATGTCCGGTTCCGTTCCCCGCGGTGGGACGCCTACCATACCATTCACGCCGCCGACGTCCTGAAGTAAAAGTGCCGCACGATGAAGGTTTCACAGCCGGGATGAACGAGGCAGCCTCGCCCTGAGCTATCTCGCGCCTTCAGGGAAATGCACGTCAGATTGAAGCAGCCGAAGAGCATGCGGGGGCGGATGGAGCGGTCAGCAGCGGCCTACGGCTGTTGCCGTTCATGTTCAAGCCTCCGCGCTGACGAAAATATCGAACGCCTCGTAAGCCTGTTGCGGCGTCTTTCCTTCCTTGAATGCGTTTGGGAAGCAGATCGCATCCGCCAGAAGGAATTCATCCGGGACAGGAAACAGGGCGCGAAGTTCGGCGAGCCAGTTCGCGTATGAGGGCGGGTTGAACTTGCCCAAGGTGTAGTTATCGCTGAATGCGTGCATTAGTTCGGAACCTTCAGGCCGGGAGATCGCAGCCAGTCGCTCAGGTGCGATCCGGTTTCGGCCTGTCGGGCCTTGCGGATCGTGGCCTCCCGAACCGCGCCAGGTGGAAGCAATTTGGCTTGCTCGCGCAGGCAGTGTGCTTCTTCGGCAAGACGTTGCTCGAGGATTTCAGGTGGTGTGTAGTGCTGTCTTTGCTGCATAGGGCTGCTCCGTTCCATCGAGGAAGGCGGGAGCGCAACCGGGCGTTCTCATCACCGATAAGGGCCAAACGGGGCGGTGCGGTGACCGGGGCAATCTGGCATATCCGGCAGCCGAGATACTGGTCAATACAGCTCACATCGCGAACTAGTTAAACACTCAAATTAGGCCACCGCAGGCCACTCGTACAGGAACGTAACCAGCGCAGTTCTGTTAAACGTTGTTCCTCCTTCCAAAGGAACGACTGATGGCCGACGACAACACAAGAAACAAACAAAAAGCAGCCCGGCGAAAACCCGGAGGGCAAGTTTCACTACAACCCAGGAAATATGGCCGGCAAAACGCCCGGCGATCCGGAAGAGACTGCCGAAAATCGTGGCGAGTTACCGCGCGAGACCGAGAAAAATGCCGCCGACTAGGGTACTTACGAGCTGCCTTACTCTCTCTTGAGCCTGAGTTCGGCGGTTTGCGCCATCTTCGTCCATTCGCCCGCGAGCCGCAGCCACGATTCCTTATCGAGCGGGTTAAGGGCCCGCTCGCCTTATTCTCGGCATTCGTCAGCTAGCTTACGGCCTGGCTGCGTCGTCTGACATGACGCCGATAATGCACCAGATAGTTTGATCCGGGCATCACCCAACAGGCCACTAATCCCTATGAGAACGTCGTTCCTTAGTACGAACGATGGTCCAATTTTGGAAGTCAGCACGCGTATCGGCAAGGTCTCGTCTCACCGTCGCGCAGCCCAAAAGCCGACGACGTTCGCTTCCGCTGGTCGGATAATCTGGTCAATTTTCATGGTCTCATAGCATCACTCAGTCGGCGACAACTCCAGCATCTTCTTTTCCGCAGCGTCGTACACCTTGACTTGGAGCATCGGAAACTGGGCTTTGAGATCCCTCGCCCTTTTCTGCGCGGCTTGAAGCGTTGGAAATACTGTCTTCATCCGCCCATCGACTTCCAAGCCAAAGCCCTCGGTCATCACAAGGTCAGCGCGTGTGATGTTGCGGGGTTGCGGCTCGTCCGGTATCGTCAGAGGCTTTTTCATGGCAACTCCTTGGGTTGCCCCCTCCCTATCTAATCACTGCCCTGCTCGATAGAAGAGCAACGCCTTTCGCGAAGGTCACCGCACGCTCGGCCTGGTCTCGGCAATCGCCAGCTTGCCCGCGAAATCTGGCGGCGTCGTAGGACATGTCGGCGAAGATTACAGGATAGTTGGGTTTCGCCAAATGAGGCGGCCCTACTTAGGGTGCTCTGCGGGTTTAGGGATCCTGTGGCCATCGCGTATTTCGTGCGTAATGGCATAGTCGCTAGTCTCTGCCGCCCCCAGCCGAGCGACTTGGTGGGGCCCGCTCCAAAGCTCCACCGGGCCACGGTTTGAAAGGCGTTTGGCCTTTTCCATGGCCTCACTGTCATTGGCGCAGACCAGCGGCTCGTATCCGATGAAGTGCCCGTCCTCGCCTACGATGTAAGCGCGATACTCCGGCATCAGAGTGGCGCTTGCAGGCCGGGAGACGTGAGCCATTCATGCATGTGCGAAGCTGTTTCGGCCTGTCTGGCTTGGCGAATGAGCTTGTCGCGAATAACCCCCGGCGGGGTGCCTTGGGCTTCTGTACGGAGGCGTTCCGCCTCGAGCGTTAGTCGTTGATCTAGTGGAGCAGATTGTTTGAAGTGGCGTCGCTGCATGGCGCTGCTCCATTCTTGAGGAGGCGGGAGCGCAACTCGCGTTCTCATCACCGATGGAAGCCGATGGCGGGGCGGTGATGAGATAATCTGGCATGTCCGCAGGTCGACATAGTGGTCAAAATTGCTCACATCGCGAAATCGTTAACAACTCAAATCAGGCCACGATTATAAACTAGGCCACTAGGAACACAGGCACTGGCCCGAAGTCCGCTGTGGGTCGGTCATTAGCGGAAGAACTGAGCATAACGAGTCCGCCATGTGCTGGAACGATAAGGCTGCCTCGGTTCGGCCTTTTTCGTTGCCTCCGCGCTGGTTCCAATCGTGAGAAAACCTCACACAGTCGCCTCGGGATGGTGCATAAGGTCTCATGGCAAAAGCAAAAGTGACCTTCAAGACCGTCAGGATCGCAGATGACGACTGGACTATCCAGGCAGACTATCCGGGCAGCGAACAACGCGTGATCACCGGGCTGACCAGCAAGGCAGATGCCGACGACTGGATGAACGGAAACCGCAAGGTCGCGTGGCTCCGATCGCAGGGCTACGCCAAGTGACCCGGTAGGGCCGGGGATCCCGCGCAGGGCGCTGCCCGATATCCGAGATTCAGCGCCAGCGAGGCCGTCGGCTACTTGGCCGGAATGGCCGGCTGAACCGGTGCCGGGCCGGGCGGCGTCGGCTTGATCGCCGATTCAGGACGGGTCGGAGTGACCGTCGCGCCGGCGTCGTTCACCGTGTTGAATGTCGTTCCGGGAGGCGTCTGGGGCGCCCGTCGGTCAACGATCAGGTTGGTGTGATCTACCAGGATGATGGTGGTAATCGAGATTGCCGCGACAATCACGGCAATAATCACGGGTTTTCGCAGAACGGTTGCCATACACGTCAACGGCCGCCTGTGCCGCGGAGTTCCGGCGCCGGAAAGCTGGCCGAGGCGCAAAACGTCGCAGCAGCGTTCAAGCTGCCGTCGTGCTCCGTCGGGCTGTGAAATGCTTCTGGGCAGAGCGGCATTGTCCGGTGCCGCAGTGGTCTGTTATCACCGGACAGGCCACCCGTTGAAAAGCCAGCCCAGCGAAAGATCATGAGTTTCTTCGAGCGATTGAAGACCGAAGCATCCGCCGAGTGGCGCGCCTACACCGGGCATGCCTTTACGAACGCCATGGCGGACGGCTCGCTCGCCGAGGCGGCGTTTCGTCACTATCTCGTTCAGGACTATCTGTTCCTCATCGAGTTTGCGCGCGCCTACGCGCTCGCGGTCTACAAGTCGCCTCAGCTCGCGGACATGCGCGAGGCGGCCGCCGGCCTCTCGGCCATTCTCGACGTCGAGATGGACCTGCACGTCAAACTCTGCGCCGGCTGGGGGCTGTCGCCCGGCGATCTCGAAAAAGCCCCTCCGGCGGTCGAGATGCTGGCCTATACCCGCTACGTGCTCGACGCCGGAATGCGCGGTGACCTGCTGTCGCTCAAGGTGGCGCTGGCGCCTTGCGTGATCGGCTACGCCGAGATCGCAACTAGGCTCGCCGCGCACCCGAACGCGCTAGTCGCAACCAACCCTTATCGCGTCTGGATCGCCGAATATGCCGGCGCACCCTATCAGGAGGTCGCGGCCAACGCGCGGGCGCATCTGGAATCGCTTGCCGATCGCTACGCGACGCCGGCCCGCGAGGCCGAGTTGATCGCAACCTTCAAGGAAGCAACCCGGCTCGAAGCCGACTTCTGGGAAATGGGCTGGCGCCTGAACAAGCGTTGAATGGTAGCTAGTCGGTCAGGATCGGGAGCCCGGCAAACTTACGATCGGACCAACTGTCCATCGTGCGCCACGGGTTTTCCATTTTTGTAGACCGATCGCCCGCGAGGTATCGCCACCACCGCCTCCGGCACATGTTGCGCATTCAAGGTCACGAAATCGGCCTTGTCGCCGACCTCAAGCCCGTAGCCTTCAAGCCGCAGCGCTTTCGCGCCGGCCCTGGTCACGACGTCAAAGGCAATCCCCAATTCGTCGTCGGTGTTGAAGCCGGAGCGGTAGCCGATCATGTTGGCGCGGCCCAGCATGTCGCCGTCGCCATAAGGCCACCAGGAGTCCCGGATATTGTCGCTGCCGCCGAATACGGTGACGCCGGCCTCGCGCAGAAGGGCGACAGGTGGAAAGGGCCGGCGTCCGGGCGCGTTGGTCATGATCGCAACGTCGCTTTCGGCCAGAACGTCGGCCGTGCGTTTGGCGAGGTCGAGGGCGACATCGCCGAGCGCATAGGCGTGGCTGATCGCGACAAGGCCGCCCATGCCGAGCGCGCGCGACCGCGCCGCAATCTGTTCGATCTCGAAGATTCCGAGCGTTCCGCTATCGTGCAGATGAATGTCGACGCCGACGCCACGTTTCTCGGCAACGCCGAACACGACATCCAGATGTTTTTCGACATCGCGATCAAAGCTCGCGGGATCGATGCCGCCGACGAGATCAGCGCCCATCGCCACCGCTGCATCGAGCAGTTCAGCTGTCCCGGGGCTTTGCAGGATACCGCTCTGCGGGAACGCGACGAGCTGGATATCGATGATACCCCGGTAGGCCTCGCGCACCGCCAGAATCTTCTCCAGCGATTGGAGTCCGATGGTGCCGTCTACCGTGACATGGCTGCGCATATGCGTCGATCCATGGCCGATGCAAAGCTCGAGCTGATTTCGGGCGCGGACTTCCACGGGAGCCGCTTCGGCGAAATTTTGCGCCTGAAGGGCGACGCGTTCATGGACATTGAAGCCGTTGGTATAGAGCTTGTGGGGCTTCCAGTCGTCGCCATAGAAGCTGGTGTCGAGGTGGATGTGTCCTTCGACAAACCCGGGAACGATCAGCGCGCCGCCGAGATCGCGTGTCGGCGCACCGGCGGAGATATGGGTTCCCGCCCTCGAAACGGAGCTGATGCGTCCGTTCGCGACGGCGACATCATTGAGCGAACCGTCAGCGAATCTTGCGTTGGTGAACAGCGTATCGATCGGGCTCACGCGACGTCTCCCAGCCTGAGGTGCTACGGGAGTTCATATTGGCCCTGGGCCTTTGGCAAGGGCTTTGAACCTCAGCGCGCGCCTCCGGCACTAAAGGACTGGCACATCAGTGCCGCCGAATGAGAGGACGCTGTGACCATGAACGTGCGGGGCAAGACGGCAGGGTTTATCGTCGCCTTCATGCTGGCGTCTGCCGCGTGTTCGGCCATAGCCGCCCCGCGCGGCACGTCCGATGACGCGCAAGCGGTCGACAAGGCGCGCGCGGCGATCGCAGCCAAAGCCGAGCAGGCGCTGGCCAAGCAAGGCGGCTCCAAGATTCTGTTCAAGGTCGATAGCGCCGCGTTGCGCGAAGCCGTCGTGACGGAGCTGCGCGATGATGTGTATCGGACCGTGCGGGAAGGGCGCATTCCGTTCTCTGGTCTGGCGATGCGCGACGGCGGCGTCGAGGTCCGGATTGCCGAACCCAAGGACCGGCAGCGCGTGCTGGCCAAGCTGGTGCCATCCACGAAGGACTCGCCTTCCGCCGCACAGACGATCAGCGTTGCCGACAGCGGTGACGGGCTGATCCGGCTGATGCCGACCGAGGCAGGATTCGCCGGGCGCCTGCGCGAACTGGTCAGGCAATCCGGCGCGATGATCGATCAACGCCTGCGCAACGCCGGCATCAGGGACGCCAGCGCGCAGCCCGACGGGGCCGACCGGCTTCGCGTGCTCTTGCCGGGCGTCAGGGATCCCGAGCGCGTGAGCGCGATGCTCGGCAAGCGAGGGCGGGTGACGTTCCGACTGGTGGACGTGTCCGTGATCGCCGCGCTGGCTCTGAAAGGTCCGGTGCCGCCGACATCCGAAGTTCTTTACCACTTCAAGACCAGGGAGCCTTCTGTGGTCCTGAAGGCGATCGCAATGGAGGGTGACGATATCATCGACGCGTCGCCCTTGATCGACCCGCGAACCCAGCAGCCGATCGCGTCGTTCCGCTTGAATGCGCGCGGCACCCGGCGCTTCGCCACCATCACGCAGGAAAATATCACAAAGCCGTTCGCGATCGTCGTTGACGACCAGGTGTTGTCGGAATCGGTCATCAGCGAGCCGATCACGGGCGGTTCGGCGATCATATCGGGCAACTTCACGATCGAAGACGCCAACAACGTCGCGATGCTGGTGCGTTCAGGGGCGCTGCCGGGGCGCCTGGGCGTCGTCGATCAGCAGGTGGTCGAACCGGTCGCAACCGCCGGCAAACAGTAAGCCACGTCAGGCAGCTTCGCGCCGCTTTCCGGATTCATCGAGCAGACCTGCAGCCACCAACGCCTCCTTCAAAGGGGCCGGCCTGCGCATTACTTCACGTACCAATAGGTGCCGGAGTACGTGGGGGTCGCCCAGATCACCAGCACCTGGCCGCCGAACGGTATGCTTACTTCCATCCTGGGCGGAGCGTGGTTACACGTGCGGCCGCCCGAGATGGTATCGAGTTCGGTTTCCCGGAGCGGGTTGGGTTCGATTTGCCCGGATTCCATATCTGTCTCCTGTCGTGGGACGAAGGGACCATCCGCATCGTCAGACAGGGCAGGCTAGGTTCGTGCGAGTGACCTGCCGTGAGCTAGATCACGGTTTGTAGCATCGGCCCCATCCGTATCGTTCATTCCGGATCGTGTGATGATCGTCACGGTGATCCGCAATCGGCAAGCGTAGTGTTGCGTCATGACGAGCAATCGCTCCTCACCTCATGTTCAACCGATGGAGAAATGTCATGACCAAGCCCAATACCGAAAACCGTGAACTGGCGATCGAGGAACTGGAGATCGTGGCCGGCGGCGTCACCGAAGGCGGCTGCATCCTTGACATCCTGAAGCTGCTGTTCCCGAAGCAGCCGCTGCCGAAAGTCGTTTTCCCGATCCGCTGATCGAACGTTCGGCATCGAGCGAAACATCCACCAGGGGACAAACGACATGAATAACCTTGCGCACGAATTGGCAGAAACAGAACTCGACCGGGTTTGCGGTGGCGAACTGTACATGATCCGTCTGCAAAGCCTGCTGTCTCAGCGGCAAATGGCCATCCAGCTGACCACCAACATGCTCCGGGCCATGAACGACGCGACCAGCACAATCGCTGGAAATATCGGCAAGTGATCGCGAGTAAGCTTGGCCGCAGCCGTCGGGTTCAAACGGCTGCAGGCTGGCTGCTATCGACGGAGCGGCCTAGCGTCGGGTTTCCGGATCGGGCATGCGCGGTTTGTCCGAGAGGAACTACCGGCACCCGCGCGGGGTTATCCCGGCGGCAGCGGGCAATTCTGCCGTCGAAGGAGTTCTGATGCGCATTCTGACGTTGGCTGCATTGGCGATTGCGGCGGTGGTGGCTGCGCCGTCGGCTCACGCCCAGACCTATGATCCGCAGTATCCCGTCTGCCTGCAGGTCTACACGGGCCGGAACGATTTTTACTTCGAATGCGGCTACACCTCGATCCCACAGTGCAATATGTCGGCATCGGGCCGCGCCGCACAATGCGTCGTCAATCCCTATTACGAGGGCGGAAAGCGACGCAGTAAGAAGCCCCGCCGCGACTATTGAGGACCGTTGGGTTCGATCCGTCCTGCGCGCGTTGAGACACTCCGCTGACCTGCCATCCGAACACGGCCGAAAAACAAAAGCCCGGCACACCGGCCGGGCCCTCGTCGAAATATTGTTTGGTAATGAAACGCCGAGATTAATATCGAGTAGTGGTAAAGCGTCTGTTCAATCTAGCACACAGGCGCCGCGATTTGGCTCCGTATGACTGCGGAGACCCCACGCATGCGCATGGTCGCGCACAACCGTGCGCATGCCCGAAGTTTTTCGAGACAGGACTTCTCGAGACCAGACTGCATCGAGGGCTGTGCGGCATGAAGAAGCCGGCGGGTTGCGCCGGCTTCGCCTTGTTCTTCGTGCGGTGCCGAGCGGCTCAGCCCGGGCCGGCACCCTGGGTTGCGGTGTACACAGCGTAGAGCGATTGGCTCGCGGCCATGAACAGGCGGTTCCGCTTCGGCCCGCCGAAACACACGTTGCCGCACACTTCGGGCAGGCGGATCCGGCCGATCAGCTTGCCGTCCGGTGACCATATCGTCACGCCGCTGTAACCGACGGCGCGGCCGGCATTGCTGGAAGCCCAGACATTGCCGTTGACGTCACAGCGCACGCCGTCCGGTCCGCATTTGACGCCGTCGACCATGAAGTCGCTGAACCGCTTGTGGTTCGACAGCTTGTTGTCGGTGCCGACATCGAACACGAACATGTCGCCCTTGCCGCCCGGCCCGGTATCGCCGGGCCCCTTGCCGGTGCTGGCGACGTAGAGCTTCTTGTAATCCGGCGAGAAACACAGGCCGTTGGGATCGGGCACCTGCTCCTCGGTCACGACCAGGTCGACGCGGCCCGAGGGGTCGATGCGGTAGCAATTGGTCGGCAGCTCGCGCTTGCCCGGCATGAAGCCGGCCGGCTGGCCGATCCGTGGGTTGAGCTTGCCGGCAGGATTGCTGGGGCCGCCCGCAACGTCCGGTTCGCCCTCATAGAGCTGGCCGCCATAGGGCGGGTCGGTGAACCAGTAGCTGCCATCGGGATGGGCGACGACGTCGTTCGGCGAGTTGAGCTTCTTGCCGCCGAAATTATCGGCGAGCACGGTCGCGGTGCCGTCGTGCTCGTAGCGCACCACCCGGCGGGTGAGATGTTCGCAGGAAAGCTGCCGGCCCTGGAAGTCGAACGAGTTGCCGTTGGAATTGTTGGACGGGGTGCGGAACACGCTGACGCGGCCGTCATCCTCGGTCCACCGCATCTGGCGATTATTGGGAATGTCGCTCCACAGGAGATAGCGGCCCTGCGAGCTCCAGGCCGGGCCTTCGGCCCACAATAGTCCGGTATGGAGACGCTGGATTGGCGCGTTGGGCTGGGCGAGGTCGTTGAACGACGGATCGACCGCGATGATGTCGGGGTCCCAGAAATAGGTGGTCGGCGCGCCCCGGGGGCTGAAATCGCGCGGCGGGGTGGTGACCACGGATGGTGGCCCCACCGCGCCCTGCTGGGCCAGCGCGGTGCCGGCCCCCGCCACGGTGGCGCCGGCGGCGAGCGCCAGGCCGTGGACCAGCGTTCGTCGTGAAATCATGGACTGCGCATCGCGCTGCACGTCGCGTGTCATCACTTCCTCCCAGGATATGCGCCGGCCGGTTGATCCAGTCAGGCGGGTGCAAGGCTATGCCGGCCCGGCCTCGGTTGCGAGCACCTTTCGGTGCAGCCCGGGGCTGAAGGATGCAGTGCAAGATGGCTTGAGGGCTCAATCCGCCGGAGGATGCTCGGCAGGTTTGGTTGCCGCGCGGTAGCGCTTCCAGTTTTCGATCGTCGCTTCGTAGCGGACCGGCTTCCTTGCAGCCGGGACTGGCTCCGGTTTCGTGGCGACGATGCCCACGGTTTCAGCCTGTCCGGCTTTGGATACATGCGCCGGCTTCGGATAAAAGGCGACGAAGCCCAGCAGGCCCGCGATCACCATTCCAACCGGGATAGCGATCGCCCAGTCATTATGTGTACGCTGAGTGACATCATGGCGCAGGACTCTCGTTAAGTCTCTTGGCATGTTCAGCTCCCACGTTGCATTGGCTTTTGTAAGTCGAGACGCGCGGCGGCGATCGTGAGCTGCTTCACTATTGCTGCTCACGAAACCGTTAGAAGCGGCCGGGCGGTGGCCCGGAGCCCACGCGCAGCCTGAACGATCCGCGCCTTCGAAAAAGTGATCCGGATCACGGAATGCCGATGGCAAATGCGCCTTTCCCATTCGATCGCTGTTCAGACACGGCGCATTTTTGCGATCGGAGCGCCTAATCGCATTGATCGCTTTTGAATCAATCGATTGAAGAAGCTCGTTGGTCAGGCGTGTAAGCCTCGACACGCGGCCTCTTGGCCCATAACCTTCGCTGCGCAATTGGGGAGAACCGACTTGGCCAAGAGAGTTGTGAAGCAGCGCGCTTCGAAAAAGGCGCCTGCGAAGAAATCGACCAAAAAAACTGCTGTCCGCACCAGCAACGCCGCGAAGGCGGCCAGCAAGACCGGGAAAAAGACCGCATCGCGCAAGCCGGCCGTGCCCAAGGGGCCGGTCTGGCAATGGTCGGCGCTGGATACCGCGGCCGCGATCCGGTCCGGCGCGACTTCCTCGGTCGAGGTGACGGAGGCTCACGTCGCGCGGATGCGCGCGGTCAATCCAAAACTCAATGCAATTGTGGTCGATCTCTCCGACGAAGCGCTCAAGGCCGCCAAAGCGGCCGACCAGACCCGGGCGAAAGGCGGTGAACTCGGCCTGCTGCATGGCGTGCCGATCACGATCAAGGAAAACGTCGACTATGAAGGCAGGCCCAATCCCAATGGCGTGCCCGCGCAAATGAACATCATCGCGCCCTCGGACGCGCCTGTGGTGCGCAATCTCAGGAAGGCCGGTGCGATCGTGCTGGGGCTGACCAATACACCCGAATTCTCGTTCCGCGGCTTCACGGACAACCCGCTGCACGGACTGACGCTCAACCCCTGGGATCCTGATATCACCTGCGGCGGGTCATCGGGCGGCGCCGGCTCGGCGGTGGCGGCCGGCATCGGCACGATCGCGCATGGCAACGACATCGGCGGCTCGCTGCGCTGGCCGGCGCATTGCAACGGTGTCGCCACCATCAAGCCCACGCAAGGCCGTATCCCCGCCTTCAATCAAAGCGCCTCGGCCGAGCGGCCGATGCTCGCGCATCTGATGTCGGCGCAGGGACCGCTGGCGCGCAGCGTCGGCGACGTCAGGCTCGGCCTTGAAGTGATGTGCCAGCGCGATCCGCGCGATCCCTGGTGGGTGCCGGCACCTCTGGCGGGTCCGAAACCGAAGGGGCCGATCAAGGTCGCGCTGGCGAAACTGCCCGCCGACATGAACGTCGATCCATCGGTGCGAGCGGCGCTGAAGCAGGCCGCCGACCATCTGGAGCGCGGGGGCTATCGCGTCAGCGAAGTCGAGGTCCCCGATATCAACGGCGTCTGGCAGACCTGGTGCGACATCATCGTCAATGAAGTTGCCGTGCTGCAGGAAGCCGGGATGCTGGCGGTGGCCTCGGAGCATTTCCACACCGCCTGGGGCGGCATCAAGCTCAAGGCGAACACGCTCGACCTGGCGGGCTGGATGCGTGCGACCGCCGCGCGCAACGGTCATATTCGCGCCTGGCAAGCCTTCTTTGAGGATTATCCGGTCGTGCTGGCGCCGACGACGGTCATGCCGACGCCCGGGCCGCGCGCGGATACGACCAGCTTGGAGCGCGTGGCCGAGATGTTCTTCAACGATTTGCGGTTCATTTCCGCGATCAACGTGCTGGGCCTGCCGTCCGCGGTGGTTCCCGTCGCGCTGCACGAGGGCAAGCCGATCGGCGTGCAACTGATCGCGGGACGTTATCGCGAGGATCTGGCGCTCGATGCCGCGGCGTCGATCGAGAAACGCGCCGGCGTGCTGGTGCAAAAATTGTGGCAGCAGATGGCGTGAGCAGGTGCCATTGCTCTGAGAGTAGGCGCTAATGCTCTGAGGGGGAGGTGCTGGTCGTATGACGTGCACCCCCTCCACATCTGCATGCCCAATATCGCGCCATTGTGGCTTGACCTCTAGGCAATTGCGCTAGAAGTTGCGCCCGCCGTGGTAATTTCTTCTGAATTCATTCGAGATTCCGAACTGTTCGTTCCCGACTCGCGCCGAGCCTGGGCCCGGCTTGCCGTGGCCGTGCTGATCGGCTCGCTCGGCAGCGTCGGCATGTGGTCGGTGGTGGTCGCGCTGCCGGTGGTGCAGCAGGATTTCGGCGCCACGCGAGGCACGGCGTCACTGGCCTTCACCATGATGATGCTCGGTTTCGGTTTGGGCCAGGTGATCACAGGCAAAATATCCGACCGCTACGGTATCGTCACCGCGATCGGGCTTGGCATCAGTATTCTGGGCCTCGGCTACATCGTCGCCGGCATGTCATGGTCGATCTGGCCGTACATTCTCGTGCATTTTGCCATCGGGCTTTCTTCGGCGGCAACCTTCGGGCCGCTGATGGCGGAAGCCTCGCACTGGTTCGAGCGCTACCGCGGGCTGGCGGTCGCGATCGCCGCCAGCGGCAACTACATCGGCGGCGCGGTCTGGCCGTCGCTGGTGAATTGGGGCATGCAGACCTATGGCTGGCGCACCACCCATATTGCGCTCGGCATCTTCACTGCCGTGGCGATGACGCTGGCGCTGATCGGCTTGCGCGTGCTGATGGGCGCAGGGGTGCGCCGTAGCCACGCCAACGCACTGCCGCCGCGTCTTGACCTCAAGCTGTCGACCAATGCGCTCACCGTGATCCTGGGGCTCGCCAGCATCTCCTGCTGCGTGGCGATGTCGATGCCGCAGGTTCACATCGTCGCCTATTGCAACGATCTCGGCTATGGCGTGGCGCGCGGCGCCGAAATGCTGTCGCTGATGCTGGGCCTCGGCATCATCAGCCGCATCGGTTCTGGTTTCCTGGCCGACAAGATCGGCGGCATCCCGACGCTGCTGATCGGCTCGGTCGCGCAAGGCTCCGCGCTTCTTTTCTACCTGTTCTTCGACGGCCTGACCTCGCTCTACCTCATCTCCGCGATGTTCGGGCTGTTCCAGGGCGGCATCGTGCCGAGCTACGCCATCATCGTCCGCGAGACGATGCCGGCTTCGGAGGCTGCGACACGCGTCGGGTTCGTGATCCTGGCTTCGGTGTTCGGCATGTCGTTCGGGGGGTGGATTTCCGGAGTCATCTTCGACGCCACCGGCTCCTACGCCGCCGCGTTTACCAACGGCGTCGCCTGGAACCTGGTCAACATCGCCATCATGGTGCTGCTGTTGATGCGCGCGCGGCAGCGGATGGCGATGGCCTAGATCGGGGTGACGGGTCTTCGAACCGCCACCCCGCTCCATCTTCTTGCGTGAGCATGATCTCCGAACGCTTTTCCGCGTTTGTCGCGAGGGAAAGCCGTTACCCGCGCTGCGCTAACGCGGCCCTGCGGGTCCGGATCATGCTCGCGCCAATTATCCCTTCTCGACTTCGCCGCCGGCCTCCAGCCAGCCCTTGAAGCCGCCAAGGTTGCGGACGTTATCGTATCCCATGTCCTTCAGGGTCTTGCCGACCAGCGCCGAGCGCCCGCCGGATGCGCAGTAGGCGACCACCGTCTTGGATCGATCGAACGCCGCGTCGTGCAGCGCGGAAGCTGGATCGGCACGAAATTCCACAAGTCCTCGCGGAATGGCGAGCGCGCCCGGCACCTTGCCCGATGTTGCGACCTCGGCCGGTTCACGGACGTCGAGAAAAAGCACGTCAGCCCGGCCAACCAGTTTCTTCGCTTCATCCGGGCTGATACGCGGCACCTCGGCTTCGGCTTCGGCCAGCATCGTCTGTACTGTTTTCATTTTTGTTTCCTCCCGGATCAAGACGCGGTTGCGTCCATTGGGGCGAGTAAGGCGTAAACTCCGGGCGGTTGCAATGGCAAAGGACTGCGTGCGAATTCTGATGCCGAGGCTTGGTGCGGCCCTCTGTCGCAACGTATGTCTCACACCGCCTGGCCCGCCTTCAACAACGAGCAGCCCGTGATCTTGAAGCTGCCGTCGGGCTGCTGCTCCAGCGTATACAGCGCCTCCCATGCCTCGCCATTGGTATCGACGATGTGGACGCGCTGGGCGATCTGGCCGCCCGCCGCGCGGGCTTCGCCGAACTCAAAACTCTTGTGGCGATAGACCGGCGGATAGGCCTGCCGGACCATCTGCATAAAGATATCGGCTTCCGGAAAAATCTGCTGGATCGACGGCGCCGCGTGAGAATAGGCGGCGGCAGAATCGTCGCGGCCAAAAGCCTGCTCCTGCGCGCGGATCACGCTTTGCGCGGCGGCGACGTCGTCAGCGAAGGCTGGAGATCCAATTCCGATCAGGAAGACGACAAGGAGAGCAAGAGCGCGCATGCGGATATTCCCTGGCTGATGCAGCGAGTTACGGCCAAGTCGGCCGAAAGTTGCATCCATCTCGCCAGCGGTGCAAGCGGCTCCTGGGGTTGAAGTGGCTACTGGCCGCTCGCCAGGCGCCGCAGGCCGGACGCGGTCAAACCGAGTTCGCCGAGCCGCCGCACTGCGTATCCGAGACCGACCAGCCGCTCCCAGTGCAGCTGTGGAATTTCACGCTGCGCATCGCCCTTGCTGACTTCGCGCAAGGAGGCGAATTCGTCGGCGCTGAGGGCAGGGTGTGGTTCGCTCATGCGGTGACCTCGTCGGTCCACACCTTGAAGCTCGCCAGCGTGTTCGGGCCGAAGGTCTGGGTGATCGGCACGTCGGAGGCATCGCGGCCCTGCGCAATCAGGACGCGGCCGATCCGCGGCACGTTGTTGCGCGGATCGAACATGTGCCAGCGCCCGCCGATATAGGCCTCGAACCAGCCGGCGAAATCCCCCACGGCCCAGGGTTTTGGCGTGCCGATGTCGCTGAGATAGCCGGTGCAATAGCGCGCCGGAATGTTCATGCAGCGGCAGAACGTGATGGCGAGATGAGCATAGTCGCGGCAGACGCCCTTGCCTTCGCTATAGGCCTCCCACGCCGTCTTGGTGGCGCGGGCGTGCTCGTAACCGAACGCGATATGGCGATGCACGAAATCGCAGATCGCCTGCACCCGCGCCCAGCCCGGCGGCGTCTTCTCGAACAATTGCCAGGCGATGTCAGAAAGCCGGTCGGTTTCGCAATAGCGGCTGCCGAGCAGATAGACCAGTGTGTCCGCAGGCAGATCCTCGACCGCGTGCTGGACCGCCGAGGAAAACACCGGATCGGGCATGCCGGAGTCGCGAACGACGCCATCGGCGGCAAGACGCAGGCGCCCTGCAGGCGCCACCATGCGGCTGCACCAATTGCCGAACATGTCGCGATAGGGCGTGATCTCGACCGCAGGCGTGGTGGTCAGGAAGTCCGGCACGATGACATCGGAGGCGCGCGTGAAATGTGTGCCCAGCACCATGATCATGGGGGTCGGCTGCGGGAAATCGTAGAGCATTTCGAATCCGACGCGCAGCTTCATTCGAAGTACTTTCTTGGCTGAATACCTGCTCGAAATGGCTACGAAACCACCGAATACAAGGCTTTTGCTGCTTTATTCGACCAAATGCGCCTCTCGACAGAGAAAACGATAGCTAATTGCCGCAAAAGCGCGCACGCTGCGCCGATGTCCGAACAACCCGATGGTTCCGTGCACAGACGAGGTCTGTTGCCATGACGATGCGCTCGCGACGGGAAACGATTCATTTCAGGCACCCGTTCCGCATCAAGGGAATCGATCGCCAACTCGCGCCCGGCGCTTACGAAGTCGTCACCGATGAGGAGATGATCGAAGGGCTGTCGTTCCCGTGCTTCCGGCGTGTCGCCACCATGATCATGGTCCCAGCAGCGGCGCCGCACCGATCTTCGATGGAAATGATTTCGATCAGTTCGGTCGATCTGTCCGATGCGCAGCGCATCGACGCGAGCGCGCCTCGTGACTGAAACCCCGATCGAGCTCGACAAGCATCGCGGCATGGCGGCGCAGAAGGCAACCGATATCCGCCGCGTGCTGGCCGACGTCGAGGCCAACGCGAAACTGCTGCGCGACAAGCAGGGCGAGCTCGAAATCCAGCTCCTGGCCGTACCGGCCGCCTCGTGGCCCGAGGCGGTGGCCAAGGCGCGTTACGTGCTCAATCTCTATTCGGCCAGCCTCGCGCCATCGGACACGCATCACCGCGACCTCGTGAGCGCGGTGCTTGCGGATCTCACCCGGCTCGCCGGCGATGATGCCTGAACAAGACGAACAAGCGGCTTCGACCAACCAAGACTTTATCCAGCGTGTTCGATGCAAGATCGAACGGCCAAACTGAAAGTATCTTATCTGATGAAGAATCTCTCGCCCCGTCACGTCAAGACAGAAGAATCGCTTCGCCTCGGTGTCGTGTCCGGCTGGTACTCGACCAAGGTCAGCGGCACCTTCGTTTCGGGCCCGCATGATTCCGAAGCCGACTGCCTGCGCAGGATTGCCGAAATCAATCCCCCGCCGGCCAAGAAGAAGATGGTGGTGGGTTAAGTGGGAGAAATCGATGGTACGGTTGTTCCGGCCTTTGAGAACCGCCCGATGACGCTCGCGCGTGGCAGCATCGGGGGTTACGAATATGATCGCATGGTGCTGAAGTTCTCCATGATGGACGACGGCAGGGAAGTCCCCTGCGCCGTCAGTGCGTCGGCGATGGACGACCTTGAGCGGGTGTCGCGGACGGCGCCGGAACGGCGTGAAGAACAGTTCGTCCGGCTGCGCGACCGGATCGAACAATGCGCCTCGCGCAAGTTCCAGGCGCGGGAGTTCGAGGGCACCCCTCCCGGCATCATCCTGCGCAGCATCGATTTTCGCGGCTGATGGCCGGGGCCGCGGCGCGGGCCATAACTGGCAGCGCCGCTGCGCGGGCCGGCCTCAAATTGCAAGCGGAGATGACAAATATAAGTCGTCGTTGAGGAACTCTGCCTCCGTAGCGCCGTTGCCAACCGATCCCCAAGCGCAGCGGGATTGGCGATCCGCCACAGTCAGCAGTCCAATATGATCAAATCTATTTCTGCCCTCGCGATACTCTCGCTCTTGGGAGCGGCTGTGATCGCTCTGCCGGGCTTCGCGCCAGCGGTGAAAGCCGAGCAAGTCGTTGTGCTCGCTAAGGCGGACCGGCTGGCCGGCCACGTCGCTGGAGACTGCGCCAGCCAGAACTGGCCGAACATCGCATCATCCTGCCTGCGCGACACAGAATCGGGTGCGGCCGTTCGTGAGGTGCGCCTGGTCACGGCGCGCCGTTGAACCGCATATGATGCCGCTGGATCATTCCCTCCTTCCGCTCGTCGTGCTCGTCGTTGAGGACGAGATGCTGCTGCGCATGCGCGTGGTCGATATGGTGGAAGACGCCGGCTACGTCCCGGTCGAGGCCGTGGATGCGGACGAAGCCATGGCCATCCTCCGCTCCCGGTCCGATATCGCGCTGATGCTGACCGATGTTCAGATGCCCGGTAGCATGAACGGGCTGCAACTGGCACACGCGGTCCGCGAGAATTGGCCGCCCATCAAGATCATCCTGGCGTCCGGACAGCTCAAACTGTCCGGCAGCGACATTCCCTTGGACAGCCGATTTTTCGGCAAACCGCTGCAATCCGACGAAATCATCGCGGAAATGCGCGAAATGCTTGGCCCGGCCTGAGCTTGGCAGGAGATGGACATCCGATGGCTCTGCACCGTAACGGTCAGACGGCTGAATCATTGGCATAAAGAAATGTCCGGAGCCGGACAGATGGTGGTATTCGTTGTCGATGTTCAGAACAGTCCCTGATCCGTATGCCTCCCTCGATGCGTCCGATCCGACGTCACCGCAGGAGGAGCTGGCGGCTGAAAACGTCAGTCTCCGGCTGTTGCTGACACAGGCCAAGCTCAGTGCCGAGACGCTGCTTGAGCAGGCCGGCATCGACGCCAAGGAGCGCGAAGCCGCCGACAAGCTCCAAAAACTGATCCTCGAGGAGCTTCATCACCGCATCAAGAACACGCTGGCAACCGTGGGCGCCATCGCGTCGCAAAGTCTTCGCAACGCGCCGAGCACGCAGCATGCGCAGCAAGCGATCGAAGGCCGTCTGCTGGCGCTCGGGCGGGCCCATGATCTGCTGTTGCAGGCGCGCTGGACCGGTGCGGAACTGCGAAAGATCGTCCAGGGGGCGACCGAGCCGTTCGACAATCCGGACAAGCCCCGTTTTTCGATTGCCGGGTCCGATGTGCAGATCGCATCAGGCGCGGTTATTGCGATCGCGATGACGCTCAACGAGCTCTGCACCAACACCACGAAATTTGGCGCATTGTCGGTGCCCGCCGGTCACGTGGCCATCAGCTGGGCGATCGATGCGCCGGCATCGCGGCTGCATTTCACCTGGAAGGAACAGGATGGCCCGGCGGTTGCGGCCCCGACGCGCCAGAGTTTCGGCACGCGCCTGATCGAGACGCTCGGCCGGCAACTCAAAGGCAATGTCAGATTGACCTATGAGCCGAGCGGGTTCGTGTACTTCCTCGATATTCCCTTGCTCTCGCTTGAGTCCTGAGCGGCTAGGGCGCGCGTCAGCTTGCAACGTGCCGCATCCGCTGCGACCGCCGGCCTTATGCTTCCGCGACCGCCTCGCTCCACGGCTGGAACACCTCGGTGGCGCCGCTGTTGGTGGCGCCGTCGCGCAGCACGACGCTCGGGCAGGCGAACTTCATCGGCGTGGTCTGGATCCGCGCTTCCTCGTAATCGAACTGCGCACGCAGGCTCTCCCGCGTTGATTTCGGCAAGCGCACGTCGCCGATCACGATGGCGCCTTCGCTGGCGTCGATGCGCGGCTGGTGGATCGCCGCGTCCAGGTCCATGCCGTAGTCCATCACGAACGACAGAAGCTGCGTCACCGCGGGCAGGATGCGCCGGCCGCCGGAGGCGCCGATGGCGGTGCGGCGGCCGTCAGACGCCTGCGCCACCACCGGCGTGTAATTGGTGAGGCAGCGCTTGCCGGGCGCCAGCGAATTCGTCGTGCCCGGCGTCGGGTCGAACCACATGATGCCGTTGTTCATGGTGATGCCGGTTTGCGGGCAGACGAATTTGGAGCCGAACGATGACAGCAGGGTTTGCGTCACCGCGGCCATGTTGCCGTCGCGGTCCACGGCCGAGAAATGCGTGGTGCAGGCCGGCGCCAGCGTTTCGGCGCCGAGCGCGCGGCGGCCGTCGGCGTCGCCCATGTCCTTGAGGCGTTCGCGGTAGGCCGTTTGCAGCGCTTCGGCATAGGCCGTGTAGGCCGCGGCGTCAGGTCCGCTTTTCGCGGGCTGCAGATTTTGCTGCAGCAGGTGCAGCGTACGCGCCAGCGTTGGTCCGGCGGTGAGTTCCGGCGTCGCAAACACCTTGCCGCCGCGATAGGGGATCGCCAGCGGTTCGCGCAGAAAAGCCTTGAACGGAATGAGATCTTCGACCGACAGCGCGCCGCCGGCGCTTCGCACATCGGCGGCGAGGCTGCGCGCCAGATCGCCTTCGTAGAAATCGCGCGGGCCCTGCGCGGCGAGATGCGCCATCGTGGCCTTGAGCTTGTCCTGCGGCAGGCGAATCTTGGTCTTGATCCCCCATGGTGCATTCGGCGGCAATCCATCCACGAGATAGGCGGCGGCGCTGGCGGGATAGCGCCTGAGATCAAGCGCCGCACTCGCAATCATCAGCGTGGTCCACCAGTCCACCGCAAGGCCCTCACCGGCGAGCGCGACGCTGGGCGCGAGCAATTCCTGCCACGGCATTTTGGCGTGGCGGCGATGCGCTTCCTCCATGCCGGCGACCACGCCGGGCACCGCGATCGAACCGGGGCCATGGATGTTGCGGTCGTCCTTGACCCGCGCCCACGGAAACAGATCGGATGCCGCGCCGCCGCTCAGCGGATAATCCTCCAGGCGCAGGCTGAGCGGCGCCCGCATGCCGTAATCGATCACTTCATAACGGTCCTCGCGGGCGCGGTAGAGCACCATCGCGCCGCCGCCGCCGAGCCCGCTCATCCAGGGTTCCAGCACGCCCAGAGCAAACGTGGTCGCGATCACGGCATCGACGCAATCGCCGCCCGCCGCCAGCACATCGGCGCCGACCTTGGCCGCCTTGCCGGATTGCGCGGCGACGATGCCGCCCTTGGAAGTCACCGCGGGTTTGCGGATCTGCTGGGTGTTGGAGAACTGGTCGCGCATGCTGATGCTTTCATTGCCACAGGAACCGCTAGGGTACGGAACGGCCCCCGCCAGGTAAAGCCGTCAGGCGCAACCCTGGCATCCTGACGCAAGTGCAATGCGCGGATTGTTGGTATGGTGGGCACAAGCGCCGTGGTTGGCAAGAACAACAAAGACCGGGTGGAATATGACCGAAGGGACCAACGTTCCCCACGATAAGGCTCCCCGCGACAAGTCGCATTACGAAGTGATCGTGATCGGCGCGGGTGTGGCCGGCATCTATCAGATCAAGCGTCTGGCCGATCTCGGGGTGGATGCCACGGTGCTGGAGGGCTCCCCCGATCTTGGCGGGACCTGGTACCGGAACCGCTATCCCGGCGCACGTTTCGACTCGGAGAGCTACACCTATGGTTATTCCTTCTCGCGGGAATTGCTCAATGAGTGGCACTGGAAGGAACGGTTTTCCGGCCAGCCTGAGAACCTCCGCTATCTCAACCATGTTGCCGACAAGTTCGACCTGCGCAAATACATGCAGTTCAACGCCAAGGTTTTGGCCGCGCAGTTCGATGAGACGCAGCACATCTGGCGTCTGACGGTCGACGACGGTCGCGAGCTGACCTGCCGGTTCGTCATCCTGGCGATCGGCTTGCTGTCGATACCGACCCTGCCGCGGCTGGAAGGCGTGGAGTCGTTCAAGGGTCCCTCGTTCCACACCTTCTACTGGCCGCATGAGCCGGTCGAGATGAAGGGCAAGAAGGTCGCGATCATCGGCACCGGCGCCACCGCCATCCAGATCATCGGCGAGATTGCCGACAAGGTCGGCGAACTGACCGTGTTCCAGCGCCGGCCGAACTGGGCGGCGCCGCTCAACAACGGACCGATCTCGAACGAGGAGATGGCCGATATCCGCGCGCGCTATGACGACATCTTCGCGGCCTGCGCCCGCAGCCCCGGCGGCTTCGAGCATGAGCCCGACCGCCGCGGTTTCTACGAGGTGACGCGCGAGGAGCGGCTGGCGCTGTGGGACAAGCTCTACGACGAACCCGGGTTCGGGATCTGGCTCAGCAATTTCCGCGAGATCTTTACCGACGAGGTGGCGAACGCCGAGTTCTCCGCCTACATCGCCGATCGTATCCGCCGCCGCGTCAACGATCCTGTCATCGCTGAAAAACTGATTCCGAAAGACCATGGTTTCGGCGTGCAGCGCGTGCCGCTGGAGACGAATTATTTCGAGGCCTATAACCGCGACAACGTGCATCTGGTCGATATCAGCGAAACGCCGCTTCTGCGCGTGACCGAAACCGGCCTGCGTACGTCGGCGCGAGACTACGATTTCGACATCATCATCTATTCGACCGGCTTCGACGCCATCACCGGCGCGTACGACCAGATCGACATCACCGGCATTAATGGCGAGAAACTATACGACAAATGGAAGGACGGTCCCTCGACCTTCCTCGGCATGCTCGTGCACGGTTTTCCAAACCTGTTGATGCCGACCGGCCCGCAAAGCGGCTCGGCCTCGACCAATTTTCCGCGCGGCATCGAGACCGGGGTCAACTGGTGCATGGGCTTGCTCGAGCACATCTGGGATCGCGGCTACACCAGCGCCGATCCGACGCTGGCAGCGCAGGAGCGCTGGAGCGCGCATGTGAAAAAAATGTACGCCATCATGCTGATGCGAAACGCCAAGTCGTGGTTCACCGGCTACAATTCCAATGTTCCGGGCCACGAGCACGGCAAGTACCGCTACTTCGTCTACAACGGCGGCACGCCGAAATACGTCGCCGCCATCAACGATGCCGTCGCCAAGGGCTATGAGGACATCGTCTTTGCGTCCGGCGAGCGGCCCTCGGTGCGGCCGGCGCTCAGATCGCGCGCTGCAGAGTAAAGTGGAAGGCGTCCGCAGCAAGGGCTATATCGAACAAAATCTGATCGTTAGAAAAAGATGTTCCAAATGGCGATACGTGCTTCGCTCAGGCGTTCATCAGTATCGAATTCCAGACTGACTATCCACTGCTTGTATCCAAGAACGTTGGGAGACATCGTCTGACAGGCGATTGGACCGGCGATGCCCTGGCAGCCAAGTTTTTCCTTGCGGAGCGTGGCAATTGCGGCCTCTCTGCTCGTTCCCAGTGGGATTATCTTCAAAAGTGCTTCGCGTGCCGGCGCCGAGTCGTTCGTGCTGTCTCTCTGTACGGAGCGCATTCCGCCAAGAAGTCGGTTTTGTTTATAAAAATTATCAACTTCAGCGGTTTTGTACGAAATCCAAAGCCATAGCGATACGAACAGGGCGGCCGGAACAGCCGCTATCACCAAGCAGACGATCAGCGCTCTTCTGAGGAATTTGCGCATAGAGCTACCCAGTCCAAGACCGCGCGTCGATAGCAACGCCTCTAGCACGTCTGGCCGGCTACCGCAGAAAATTGCCTACTTTGGGTAAAAAAGTGTTTCGAGACGGTTCGCTGGTTCGCGACTTCGGCCCTCGGTGCGGCCTGCGCTCAGATCGCGCGCTGCGGAGTAAACCGCACCGGCAGTTTGCGGATGGCATGGACGAAATTGTTCGGCGCCATTTCGATGCCGCCGGCGTATTCGATGTCCGGCAGCCGCGTCAGCAACTGGCGATAGACTTCCTCGAGCTGCAGTTGCGCCACGCGCTTGCCGATGCAGACGTGCGGGCCAAAACCGAAGGCGATGTTCTTCGAGGCATTGGCGCGGCGGATGTCGAGCCTGTCGGGGTCCGGGAAGATCGCGGGGTCGCGATTGGCGGCGCCGTAATACATGATGACTTTCTCGCCGGCCGCGATCTTCTGCGCCCCGATCTCGGTATCTTCCGTGGCGGTGCGGCGCATGTAGATGACAGGGCTGATCATGCGGATCAGCTCGTCGACGGCGTTCGGCAGCAGCGACAGATCATTCATCAGCGCGCGCTTCTGATCCGGGAACTCTGTCAGCAGCTTCATCGAGCCGGAAATCGAATTGCGCGTGGTGTCGTTGCCGGCGAACACGATCAGGAGCCAGGAGCCGTCGAGATATTCGTCGCGCAGCAATTCGCCGTCGATGGTGGCGCGCGCGATCGCGCTCATCAGATCGGGCTTTGGGTCGGCGCGTCGCTTTTGCAGCATGTGCTGGCCATAGGCGAACATCTCGGCGACGTTCTCGTTGAAGGCCTTGACGAACGCCATGAACTCGGGCGTCGGCTGCGGGTTCTTGCGCTGCTGCGCCGAAACATGGCCGGCCACTTCGAGATAATGCATCCAGTCGAGGAATTTCGGCCGGTCGGATTCCGGCACGCCGAGGATTTCGCATAGCGTGAACAGCGGCAGCCGCGACGACAGCGTCTCGACCAGGTCGCATTCGCCAAGGCCGGCCATGTCGTCGATCAGCCGCGTGGTCTCGATAGCCACTTTCTCCCGGATGCCCGTGAGATAGCTAGCTGTGAAATAGGGCATGTGCTCCTTGCGGAGCTGCAGGTGCCAAGGCGCGTCCATGTTGATCATGGCGTCGACCGAGGCGCGGAACAGCAGGGGATGTCGTGTTTCGGGCGGGCCATAGGCCATCAGGATGCCGCCCTTCTGCGACGAGAAGGTTTTCGGATCGCCATCGACGCGCATCACGTCGTTATACTGGGTCAGCGCCCAGAAGCCCGGGCCGTTACTGCCCTCACGCTGCCACGCCACCGGCGCCTCGGCGCGCAGCCGGGCATAGATGTCGAACGGCTGTCCCTGCAGGAACAGTTCGACATTGGACAGCGCGTCCGGCTCGACTTCGGGATAGGCTCTGGGGGATACGGGTCCGGCGGGCAGGCCCAAGGGGAAGTCTTCGCTCAGGAGACGCATCGGCTGAATTCTCCGGTCAGGTCGCCGACTTTACAAGGACGCGTGCGCGCCGTCTTGCGCCATCAGGCTATGCCGCCGAGATAGAGCCGTTTGACGATGTCGTTACCCTTCAGTTCGTCGACGGAACGGGCCGCGACGACGATCTCGCCGTGGACGATGATGTAGCCGCGGTTGGCGATGCGGATCGCCTGGTTGAAGTTCTGCTCGGCCATCAGCACGGTGAGGCCGAGGCGCTGATTGAGATCACCGATCTTGGTGATGGTTTGCGATACCAGCAGCGGAGATAATCCGACGGACGGCTCGTCGACCAACAGCAGGCGCGGCGAGGACATTAGCGCGCGTGCGATCGCGAGCATCTGCTGCTGGCCGCCGGACATGGTGCCGGCAAGCTGTTTCTTCAGGTCCTTCAGCACCGGAAAGGTTTCGAAGGCCTGCGCCAGATTCTTGTCGATGTCGCGCCGGGCCGCCTTGCGGAAGGCGCCGAGCATCAGGTTTTCCAGCACCGTCAGTTTGGGAAACAGCCGCCGCCCCTCCGGCACCATCGCGACGCCGAGATCGACGATGGCTTCCGGCGACAATTTGGTCAGGTCATGCGCGGTGCCATCGATCGTTAGCTGCATGGTTCCGCGCTGCGGCCGCACCAGCCCGGCGACGCACTTCATCAGCGTGCTCTTGCCGTTGCCGTTGGTGCCGAGCAGGGCGACGGTTTCACCGGCCTCGACATCGAGCGAGACGCCGCGCAGCGCCTTGACGGCGCCGTAACCGGCATCGAGGCCGGAGATCGCAAGGCTAAGTGCCAAGATAGGCCTCCTGCACCCGCTGGTTGGCCATGACTTCGTTCGGCGCGCCGATCGCGATGATCTTGCCGGCGTCGAGGCACATCACGCGCTGCGAAAACCGCATCACCGCCTGCATGATGTGCTCGATCATGATGACGGTGATGTCCTGGTCCGCAAGGCTCATCAGGAGATCAAGCACCTCGTCGACTTCCGAAGACGAAAGCCCGGCCATCGCCTCGTCCGATATCAGCAGCTTTGGCCGCGTCGCCATCGCGCGGGCGAGCTCCATCTTGCGCAGTTCGACCTGGCTCAGCGTTGTGGCGGATGCATTGGCCTTGGACGCGAGACCCATGCCCGACAGGATCGACATCGCGGTGTCGTGCCGGTGCGCAGCCGAGACCAGCGGATCCGTGGCCACCGCGAAATCAAGCGCCACCATCAGGTTCTCGACCACCGTCATGCTCTTGAACGGACGCGGGATCTGGAAGCTGCGGGCGATGCCGCGGCGGGTGCGGACATGCGCCGGCAATTGCGTGATGTCCTCGCCGCGGAACACCACCGTGCGGGCCTCGGTGCGGAACGCGCCGGAGATGCAGTTGATGAGCGTCGTCTTGCCCGAGCCGTTCGGGCCGATCAGGCCGAAGCGCTCGCCGGGGTGGATATCGACGCTGACATTGTCGAGCGCGGTGAAGCCGCCGAAGCGCTTTGTGAGCCCTAATATCTGCAGCAGGGGTGCGCTGGTGTCGGGGGGCGTCATTGCTTGCCCTCCCTGCGGTGGCGGCGAATCCGGCGCAGCAGGCCGATCAGCCCTTCGGGGGCGGCCACCACGAACAGCACCAGCATGACGCCGAGCACCAGCACGTTCACTTCCGACGAGATGGTCACGGTCAGCAATTGCTGCGTGGTGCCCAGCAGGATGGCGCCGACAATCGGGCCGGCCCAATGCGCGGTGCCGCCGATCAACGACATCGCCAGCGTCGAGACCGAATAGTTGAGATTGAACGCGGAGGAGGGGTCGGCGTATTGCAGATACATCGCGGCGGGTGCGCCAGCCGCGCACATCAGCGCGCCGGAGACGACGCAGGCCAGCACTTTCAGCCGCAGGGTCGGCACACCCGTACATTCTGCAGCGAGTTCGTCGTCCCGCAGCGCCTGCAGGCCGCGGCCGATCCACGAATTCTGGATGTAGCGCGAGACCACAACCGCCAGCACCACGAGCACCGCCTGGACAAAGAACAGCATCTGGACATAGCCCGAGAACGGCCACGTCACCGGCGGGCGCTGTAATTGAATGCCGGCCGCGCCGCCGACATAGCGCCAGTTGGTGATCGAGGTCTCGATGACGATGGTCAGCGCGATCGTCGCAATCGAGAAGAAGATGCCCTGCATGCGCAGGGTCAGCAGGCCAAGTGCAAAGCCCATCAGCGCGCCGACGGCAGCAGCGGCCGCAATCTGCACGAGGAGCGGCGCACCGGCCACCTTGAACAGGAACACGGCGGTGTAGACGCCCATGCCGAAGAACGCGCTGGTGCCGAAATTCACATAGCCGGCATGGCCGCCGAGGATGCTCCAGGCCACCGCGAGCACGATGAATTGCAGGATCACATAGCCGGCGAAGAAGGGGTATTCGTTGGTGATGAGCTTTGTCATCAGCGCAATGGCGATCAGAAAGACCGCCGCGCCAACCCAGAAAAAGATGCCGTTGCGCTTCATGATCGCCTGCCGAACAGGCCTTGCGGCCGCACGGCGAGAACACCGAGCAGCATCGCGAAGGAAATGGCCGGCGCCCAGGAGGCGCCGAACAGGGTCAGCACGATCGATTCGGCGACGCCAAGGATGATGGCCGCAACCAGCGTGCCGGTCATGCTGCCGAGCCCGGCCATGACGACGACGCAGAAGGTCCGCCCGATATAGGCGCGGTCGAGCGTCGGATCGACGGGGGCTACGATGATGAGCAGGGCGCCGGCAATGCCGAGCACGGCGGTGGCGATGCCGAACGCCCATTGCTTGATCCGGATCGGGTTGGCGCCCATCAGCCGCAGCGCCTCCTGGTCCTGGGCGACCGCGCGGATCGCGCGTCCCATGAAGGTCTTGGACAGATAGAGCGCCAGCAGAGTGGTCAGCAAAGTGGCGACGGCGAACGCGACCACCAGCCGGTAGGGAATCCGCATATCGCCGATGCGCCAGGCCTTGCCGATATAGGTCGCGGTGACCGAGCGCTGGTCGACGCCGAATTGCAGGATGATCAGGACTTCGATGATGAAGGCGATGCCGAAGAAGAACGCGATGCCGCGCACGCCGGCGTCGCTGCCGCGTTTTTCGAATGTCTCGTAATACAGGCGGTAGGCGGCAAGACCGAATACGAACAGGAACGGTGTGATCAGCAGTCCCGCCAGCAGCGGGTCGATTCCATAAAACTCATTGAGCACATAGACGGCGTAGGACGCGAGCACAAGAAAGGCCGGGTGCGCGACGTGGGGAACGTCGAGCAGGCCGAACGCGACTGACAGCCCAAGGCTGACCGCCGCGTAGAAGCAGCCGAGCAGCACCCCGAGCACTACTGCATCGAGCAGCAGTTCAAATGAAAACACGTAAGGTCCCCCTTGACCCGCTCCTGAGCCGCCGCTTCCCCGGTTCGCGCACGCCCTGCCTGTCCCACTCAAATTACCCGGGGCGCTGGTGCGTCGACCGGGGTCAGCGCACCATGGTCCGGAGATCAGCCGCGATGGTTATTTCCGGGCAGCCTCGAACGGGCTGATGAGATCGCCGGATTTCATTTTCGCCGGGAACAGGATCACCTGGGTGCCGGGCTTGCGGAACTGATCCATATTCTTGTCCACGACGCCACGGAACTGCGCTTGCAGCGTTGCGGATTCCTTGCGCTCGCCGTCCGCGGCGAAAGCGATCGGACCGACGATGGTCTTGTGCTCGTTCTCGCGCAGATACTTTGCGAGCGCCTTCTGATCGAGCGATCCCACTGCCTTGATCGCCTGCTCGATCATCTGGCCGCTGGCGTAGCCGAACGGCGCCAGATAGTAGCCGAGCGGATCGACCTTGGCTTCGATGGCGCGCTTGGTATAGGTCTCGAAGAACGCCTTGGTCCCCTCGTTCTGCATGCTCGGTTCGGGCAGCCAGGTGTTGTAGTTGACGACGCCATTGAGCAGGGAGCCGAGGTTTTCCATGACCGCGCCGAACTGCAGTCCGACCATGCCACCGCCGAAGATCTTGACGTTGTTGCCGATTCCGATTTCGTTCACGGCGCGCAGGATCCCGGCCGAATCCGGCGGATAGGATGCGACATAGACGATGTCGGGCTTGGCAGCCTTGAGCGCACGCAGGATCGAGGAGAATTCCACCGTGTTCGGCGGATAGGCCTGGTCGAACACGATCTGCATGTTCATCTTCTTGGCGACGTCGCGTGCGGTCAGCGCCAGGTTTTGTGCGAATTCCTGGTCGGCCGCGAGCAGCGCGATGGTCTTGCCCCCGGCCTTCTGGCCGAGTTCGAGGAAGGACGCCGCCCAGCTGTCGGCCGGTCCCCATGGCGCATTGTTGAACCACATGTCGTGGCCAACCTTGCTGTTCACCTGGAACGAGAAGTTGCCCATCAGCAACATGCCGCGCTGTTTGACCAGCGGCATTAGCGGCGCGGTGGGCACGGTCGCGTAGGGCGCGAACAGGATATCGACCTTGTCGACGTCCAGAAGCTTGGAATAGATCGCCGGCGTTTCCGAAGCGCTCGACTTGTCGTCATAAACGACGAGTTCGACCTTGCGGCCGAGCAGGCCACCCCTGGCGTTGACGTCGTCACGCCAGATCTCGATGCCGAGCTGCGAGGCCTTGCCGCCGCCGGCGAGACCGCCGGTCTGCGCCATCGACATGCCGATCTTGATCGGGGGTTGCTGAGCGAGTGCGGCTGAGGTGAGCCCAAAAGTTAGGCCAAGCACGGCCGCGCCGATCGTTCCGCCGAGAAGCGTCCTGCGTTTCATTGATCCTCCCAAGATCTCGCTTTGTTTGGTTCTTGTCGCCCAGTCCGCGCTCTATGGCGCTTTTGCTGCGAGGTTAGAACTAAAGCCCGCCCGGCCACAAGCCACAATGGAACGCGGATGCAACCTTTGGCACCCTACGTTCGGGGGATTATCCGAAGTGACGCTGCCGCGACCGTTGGCCCGCGCTGGCCGGCCGCCGGCGCAGACATGGGAGATCGCCCATTCCCGCCGCGGACGGCAGCCGGGGATCGCCGACGGACAGCAGCACGGCCGCGGAGTTCGGCAAATTCATCGACGACGAGACGCGCAATTGGAGCGCGGTGGTCCGCGATGCGGGCCTCTAGGGGGAGCAGGCCTTCTCCTCACTGATTGTTTGCATCTGCCTTGGTGTCGAGGGCCATTGTCAGCGTCGGATTGCAGCCAACAAAGTCGCGCCTCAACGTCCATTGCTACATCGCCGCGCAACTGCTGTTCAGGTGTTGAAGCAGGCGGTCCATCTCATCCGCAAGGATGAAAGGTCAGGCTTTTTCCGTCGGGCGGTATGACTGCTTGACGCCGGGTACCCCGAGATTTCGGGGCTGCCAGCATCCGGTCTGCTCCGATGAGCCGACATGGTTAAGGCTTGACCCCGCAAAGTGACGATCGGTGCATCCAGACGCGGGGCAGACAAAAGGCCGTCTTAATCCGGTGGTTCATCGGGGATAACAACCTTGCAGAGGCGGGCGGAATGGGTCACCATTCCGAATGGCAGCAAAAGGCTAAACACAAGAAATTACTTGAATAATCGACTGATCCCGTCAGGACGCGATTATGTTTTGTGATGCGTGCCGATCGGCAATGGATGAGCGGGACAAGTTCTGCGCGGCCTGCGGGGCTCGGGCGCTGCAAAAGCGATGCGACAGCTGCGGTAAATCCAATCGGCCGGAAAGCAGTTTCTGCGCTTATTGCGGAGACTCGCTACGCGTAACCATCAACGGCGGCGGTGGCGTTTCCGAAGATCTCCAGGCCTCTAGCGAACCCAAGGCCGAACTCAAATTCGTAACGATCCTGCGCGCGGATATCGTCGGCTCGACGGCTATTGTTGCGGACCTCGATCCCGAACATGCCGTCTCCCGTCTCGAACCCGCACTGTCAGCGATGCGGGCCGCGGTTCGACAATTTCGCGGCACGGTCAGCAAGGAGCTCGGGGACGGATTGGTGGCCGCGTTTGGCGCCCCAAGCGCTGACGATAACCATAGTCGCCTTGCCTGCCACGCCGCGATCGAACTGATCCGGCGTGTTGCAGAACTTGGCGACCCGAGCATCCAGGTGCGCGTGGGGCTGCACTCCGCCTACGTGCTGGCCTATGTCGTTTCGAGTGACGTCTCCCACGTCTACGAATTCGGCGGATCAGCACAGCACCTGGCGGAACGACTGCAGGCTGTCGCCCCACCGGGACAGATTATGGCCTCGGAAGCGTGCCGGCTGCTATCCGAAGGGTTCATCGACTTCGAGACGATGGAGCCAAGGCTTCTGAAGGGCTTCGCAAACCCAATTCCGATGTACAGGGTGGTCGCGGTTCACCAGCTTTCAACCTGGCAGGTTCGCAAGGCTCGAAGCATCGGGCGGTTCGTCGGAAGAGACTCTGAGATGAAGTCTCTTAGAGCGGTGGCCAACGGAATCGCGAAAGACGGGAAAATGGTTTCCGTGCTTGGCGATCCGGGCATCGGAAAATCGCGTCTGGTGTACGAGTTTGTGGAGGAGTTGCGGGCGGCCGGATGGCGCGTGATCGAGGCCGAATGCAGCCCGCCCTTGCAAGCCTCGCCCTTTGCCGTGCTGAAGAACGTTCTGCAATCGGCCCTGTCGCCCCATTTGCGGGCCGGCAAGCCGATCCCGGGCGAGGATCCACTCGCCGGTCTGCCGCCGATCTGGCACGCGGCGATCGATGCCGTGCTGGACCTCCCGGTTTCGGATCCGGACTGGAGCAAGCTTGAGCCGAGGCAACGTGGTCGCGCAATTGCAGAGGCAAGCCGTGCCGTCATTGAGCGCATAACCCAGGACTCGCGGGTTCTGCTGCTGATCGAGGATTTGCACTGGATCGACAGTGCGAGTGCGGCGCCAATTGAATCCCTGGAATCGCTGACCGCCCGTCATCCATTGCTGATCGTGACCACCAGCAGGTCCACCGGAACGCCGGAGCTGCGCAGCCGACGAAGCTCGGTCAGTCTGTGGTTGCGTCCGCTGGACGACGACGCTGGTCGCGAGATGCTGGACGATATCCTTGGGCATTCCCCGTCGGTGACGGACCTGAAGGACCGGATCCTCCGGCATACCGGCAACGTACCGCTCTTTATCGAAGAGGTGTGTCGCGGCCTTTCGGATCAGGTCGTTCTCGGCGGGCACCACGATAGCGTCAGCGTTGACATCCCTCCGGATAGATTGGGCATGCCCGCGACCATTCAAGGCATGATCGCCGCGCGCATTGATCGTTTGAGCTGGGATGAAAAGATTCTGCTTCGAACAGCGGCTGCGGTCGGAACACAGGCAACCGCCCGCATTTTGCAGGAGGTAACTGGTCTGCCCGACGAGCAGCTGCAGTCTCAACTGGCCGCGCTCGATCGCGCCGAACTCCTGATCGAAGTCAGTTTGTTGCCAAGCCACGTCTACGAATTTCCGCACGAACTTATCCGCCAGGAAGCGTATGAATCCATGCTGGAAGCGGCGCGCGAAAAACTGCATCGGCGAATTCTCGCCAGTATCGAGGCTGGAGCGTCGGGTCGTCCGGACGACCAGTCCGACGTTCTTCTCTACCACGCAACAGGCGCAAAGGACTGGCGAAAGAGCGCGCTGTTCGCCCGCAACATTGCCAGGAAATGCATTGATCGCTCGGCGCTGGCCGAGGGCGCGCAGTATTTCGGGATTGCGATCGACGCACTCGACAAGGCGCCGCTATCGGCCGAGCGCGAGACGCTTGCCATCGATCTGCGGATCGAGTCGCGCGTGGCGTTTTCTTCCTTTGGCGTTGTCGACAAATGGCTGAGCCTGGCGAAGGAGGCCGATGCGCGCGCAGCGGCGATCGGGGACCATGCGCGCAAGGTTGCGACCATGGCGGTGCGCGCAGCAGCGCTCAATTTTTATGGCGCGCCCGTCGAAGCGATCGAGGCCGGGGAGGAGGCCGTCGGGAGGGCCGAGCAACTCGGCGATCGTGGATGGCTGAGCTACGCGGAGTTCGGCCTGGGCCAGGCTTATTTTGTCGCGGGCCGGTGCCGTGAAGCGGAGAAAATGTTCGCACGAGCATGCCAGCAACTGACGGGGCCGGATCCCAGGGCTCCGCTCGGCAACACCCCGCAAGGTTTGGCGATCCTTTGCTACATGATGTGGGCTGTCGTGCTGAGTATGTTGGGGGACTGGGACCAGGCAGAGGTCGTTCAAGGTCATGCGCGCGCGATTGCCGATCGTACCGGGCGACCCATCGATCGCGTGTCGGTTGGTTATTGCTCGGGCTCGATCCTGCTCAACCGCGGCGATTTCGCGGGCGCAAGAGCCGAGCTTGAGAAGGCGTTGAAGCTGGCCAAGGAGCACGAAACAAAACTCTACATCCCAATTCTCGCTTGCCTTTGCGGAATGGCAAACCTGGAGCTCGGCCTGATCGACGAGGCCAAGGTCGTTCTGACGGAAGCACGGGACCAGGCACACGCGGTCGGTCATTCATCGGTCATGTTGCGGGCGCCCAACTATCTGGCGCTTGCACAGAACGCGTCAGCGGATGCGCTGGAAAACGTCAGATCCGTTCGCGCTGGAGCTCGCCAGCAAGGGTATGAAGGTCTTGAAGCGGAAACGTGGTTATCGGAAGGGAGGATGTTCGCGATGCGGCCGGAGGCCGATCCGGAACAAATAAGCCAATGCTTGCTGAACTGTATAGCCATTGCCGAGCGGCTTGAGCATAAGCCTCTCGTCGCGAAGGCGGAGGCGTTACTGGCCAAGGTGAACGGCGAGTCCGTTCGGCACTGAAAGCTGCGCGTCAACTTTGATAGCATCGTCAATTTACGTCTGGTGTGAAACGGCCTCTTGAGGCAGTGAAACAAAGTGGAGGTGACAATGGCTGAGAAGAGTTTTTTTGCCGGGTTTTATCAGGACCCGAAATTTATCTATGCCATGAACGTCAACTATACGACCAAGGCTATGCCGGACAGCGTCAAGAAACTGAAAGAGCATGCAGGGTTTAATCTGGCCACCATGAAGTGGGGTGACTATCAGCCTATCCTGACGCCAAAAGATAAATGGCCCGGAAAAACCCACGAGCTTTGGCAGGAATCGATGCAGGCGGCCCGAGACAGTCTCTCGAAGCAACCCAACAAGCTGCCGCTTTCGCCGAGCGATGCCGCGGTTCCCGCGACAAAGTGCGACTTAGCCGATGCCGCGATTCGAAAGTGCTTTAATTCGGAGCCACCGATTCAAATCATCATCGATGTGATGGTGAAAAAGGCTGCTGATCTTGATCCGACGCTCCACGACGTCAAAATAGAATGGACCACACTCAACGCTGAGCCGACCCTTAAATTTACGATGGTGTGCCCTTTCGAAGAGCCAAAGAAGGGTAGCTAGCCGAATTACTGCCGGCTAGACATGACTCTCGGAGGTATCATGGCAAAGATCAGGGTCGGTCTGGCCGGCTGCGGTTTTGTGTCCGAGCTGCATATGTATGCGTACAAGCGCGTCTATGGCCTGGATGTCGAGGTCCGGGCCGTCGCGGCGCGGGGCGATCATGTCCTTGAGTTCGCCCGCCGGCACCAGATTCCGGCGGCGTATCGCAGTTTTCGCGATTTGATCGCCGATGGCGAGCTCGATGTCATCGACATCTGCACGCCGCCGAATTTGCACGCCTCGATGATCGTCGAGGCGATGCAGGCCGGCAAACACGTGATCTGCGAGAAGCCGTTCGCGGGCTATTTCGGGCGAGAAGATGACAAGGCGCCGATCGGTAAGCACGTGTCCAAGGCGCTGATGTATCGGCGCGTGCTGGAAGAGATGGAAATCACCCGTGCGGCGATCGAGAAGACCGGCAAACTTTTCATGTATGCGGAAGACTGGATCTACGCGCCCGCGGTGACCAAGACCGTGGAGATCCTCCGTGCCACCAAAGACAAGATCCTGTTCATGAAAGGCGAGGAGAGCCACAGCGGCTCGCATGCGGCACATGCCGCGCAATGGGCGATGACCGGCGGCGGTTCGCTGATCCGGATGGGATGCCACCCGCTTTCGGCGGTGCTTTATCTCAAGCAGGTCGAGGCGAAAGCGCGGGGTGAGACGATCAGCGTCGCCAGCGTGACCTGCGACGTCGGCAACGTCGCGGCCTGCCTGCGGCCGGACGAACGCGGCGTCATCAAATCCAATCCGGTCGACGTCGAGGATTGGGGCACGCTCACCGCGACTTTCTCCGACGGAACCAAGGCGACGATCTTTTCCGGCGACATGATCGCCGGCGGCGTGCGCAACCTGATCGAAACCTACACCAGCGGCGGCGCGCTGTTCGCCAACATCACGCCGAACACGCACATGATGAGCTACCAGACATCAGAGGAAAAACTCGCCAGCGTCTACATCACCGAAAAGGTCGATCGCAAGACCGGCTGGCAGTATGTGTGCCTCGAGGAAGAATGGACGCGCGGCTACCTGCAGGAAGTCCAGGACTTCATGGAATGCGTCGCGACCGGGAGGCAGCCACTCTCAGATCTCGCGCTGGCGTTTGAGACGATCAAGGTCAACTACGCCGGCTATTGGGCCGCCGAAGAGGGCCGGAGAGTGACGTTGTAGCGACGAGCTTCTTCCCTTCTCCCCTTGTGGGAGAAGGTGGCGCGAAGCGCCGGATGAGGGGTTCGATCCGCAAATTCTGTTGCGAGAGGCTCACGCGCGGAGAGAGACCCTCACCCGTCCGCGATGCTGCGCATCGCGTCCACCCTCTCCCACAAGGGGACGGGGTGAAAGCGCTACGACGCGTAGACCGATGATTTCGGCAGCGGGAACACCGGGTCCTGCGTCCTGATATTGGTCGGCCAAACCACCGAGATGTGCTCCCCGGCATTCTGCATCACGACCGGGGTCGAACGCTCGTTCTGACCGGCGAGCGGCGTGCCCGGCGGAAAGAATTTGACGCCGTAGCCCTGGATCGTGCCGCCCGGCGGGATGTCGACGTCGAGCGCGGCCTTGCGAATGGCATCGGGATTGAAGCCGCCGTATTTGTCCTTGGCGGCGGGCAGCACGCTGTTGAGCAGGATCCAGGTCTGGTTGAAGCCCATCGAGCAGTGCGGTGGCACGTCGGTCGCGTTGGTCTTCTCTTTGTAGCGTGTGATCATTGTCTTGGTGAGATCGCCGATGCCGGGCGCCAGTTTGGTCGGATCGAGCAATTGCGCAGGCACCGGATCGATATTGCAGAAATTGTCGATGTCCGCGGCGAAGGTGGCGCGCAGCTTGTCGAGCTGGCTGTAGCCCGCGCCGGCGCCGAACAGCATCTTGAACTTGAGGCCGTTCTCGCGCGCCTGGCGCAGGAACAGCGTGATATCAGGGTTGTATCCCGCGTGAGAGATCACATCGGGCCTCGCACGCTTGAGCTTGGTCACCAGCACCGAGAGGTCGGGGGCGGACGCCGAATAACCCTCGCGGAGCACGACCTGCAGGCCGGCTTCCTTGGAATAGGCCTCGTCGGCGGCCGCAACACCGACGCCATAGGGGCCGTCCTCGTGGATCAGCGCGACCTTGACGTCCTTGGGCTCCATTCCAAGCTTTGCTTTCGCATGCTCGGCGATGAAGCCGGCGAAGGCCTGGCCATACTGATCGGAATGTATCTGGGCGCGGAAGACATATTGCAGGTTCTTGTCCTTGAACACGGCGGTCGAGACCGCGGTCGTGATCCAGAGGATCTTTTTCTGCTGCTCGACCTTGGCCGCGAGCGGCACCGCATGCGAACTCGCATAGACGCCGTTGATGATGTCGATCTTCTCCTGGTCGATCAGGCGCACCGCCTCATTGATCGCGATTTCTGGCTTGCTCTGGGAATCGGCGGCGACCGCGGCGACCTTGTACTTGCCGCCGATGCCGCCCTTTTCATTGACGAGATCGATGGCGATCTGCGCGCCGATCGAGGAGGCGACCGATCCGCCGGCTGCAAACGGGCCGGTCAAGTCGTAGATCAGGCCGATGCGCACCGTTTCGGCTTGCGCCTGGGCACGTGTCCAATCGAAGCTGAATGCGGCGGCCGCAGCCGCAGAAGTCTTCAGCAGTGTTCTGCGTGAAGTGGGCATCGTGTCCTCCCATCGATTTTTCTTTATTATGGCCGAGTATTTTGACAATGCGCTGGAATGTCAACGGCTTTGCCGAGCGGTTGCTCGCGATAGCAGCGTTCCCGGCCGCAATTGCTGCGTCGCCGCGTCATGTTCGCCGCTCGGTCCTGCCTCCCTTAACGTGTCGCAGGAGGCCGGCCGGGCGATTGCCGATAGCTGTGCCCGGACTCTAGATGCAAGCCGCGAGATGACTTTGCTTTCCCCGCCTTGTTGATGCTGGGACCTCGAAACCGGCGTTCACGAGCATGCTCGCAAGTTGCTTGCGCGCGTAAAACATTCGGCTCTTCACGGTGGCAAGAGGAATATCGAGCATTTCGCTCACTTCAGCGGGCGAATTCTCGCGCGCATAGACCATGTCGATGATTTCGCGATGGGCTGGCGATAGTCTGGCGATGCACGCGCGCAAAATGCCGTTGGTTTCCTTTCGATCAAGCGCGATTTCAGGCGTGTCACCTTCATCTGCGATTCCGTGCACATCATCCTGATCGATGCTCTCATGAATGCGCTCTCGCAGCGAGTTGATCGCCTTGAAACGGGCAATCGAGAGCAGCCACGTGGAAACCCGCGCGCGATATTCGAACCTGTTCGCGGAGCGCCAGACATCGAGGAATACCTGGCTGACGAGATCCTCGGCAATGCCCGGATTGCGGACCGTCCGCTGGATGAAGTGAAGCACTCTGGCACGGTGACGGGCGAACATGATGTGCATCGCTGTTTTGTCGCCTTCCGCAACGCTCTTGAGAAGCCTCTCGTCGGAGATGCTTTCCTCCGCCTCCGTCGCATGGCTGGTGGCATAGGCGAGCCTGCCATCGTCGATCGCATCGGACTGCCCGGCCAAGCACTTGCGGTTCCTGCCGATGAAGTCGGGCAGGATCGCGGCCGGAGAAGTCGGCAGGGAGCCGCGTGAAAGGACTTTATCTCGACACCGATCCGGCAATGAAACAGGCTTCTCCGCTGCTTGCCGCCGCTCGATTACGGGCATCGTCCTCTCCATTTCCTTGACGCGATGGCGCTGAGGATGCGTCGCATGGAGCCGTTTGCGCTACCCTACGAGGGGTGCGTGCTTCTAGTCCCCTGGTCTAGGGTGAATTGGCCCGTGCAGTGGGGATGGGGCGCAGGATCGGACAATACATGGTCGCTTTGGGAAAGACGCCCGATTTGCATAGCGCCTAGAATGCGCTCCGAGTGCTCAAAACCAAGGTCCCGCCGTGGTCCAGTTCCCAGCCGGCGCGGCCACACCCGCGTTGATCGTCGACGGCCTGAACGCGCTAACCGGTCATCCGCCAAGGGCACGCGCGAGCTTTGCCGAGGGCCGATGCGTTCGCGGCACCTATATTCCGTCGGACCGGGCGTCGGAAATAACGAGATCCCAAAGCTTCACAAAGCCATCGCGCGTGCTGGCGCGCTTCTCGGTGGGCGGCGGCGATGACCGCGTGCTGCGCGGCTTCAGCTTCCGGCTCGGCGGCGAAGATCATCGCTCGGACATGCTCCTGCAAAGCGCTCCGGTGCACTTTGCGAGGACGCCCGACCAGATGCTGGCCTACCTCAAGGTGCGCATGCCCGGACCAGGCGGCAAGCCGAACATGAAGAAGGTCAAGGCATTCTCCGCCGCCAACCCCGAAACGCTGCATCAGGCCAACTACATCGCCGCGCTTCCGCTGCCCGGTAGTCTTGCCGGCACGACCTATTGGGGCGTGCACGCCTTTCCCGCGACGAGTTCGAACGGCGAGACGCGGTTCATCAAGTTCAAGGTCGCGCCAGTCGGCGCAGACGTCACGCCGACCGGGGATCAGGCGAGGCCGAAGTCGGCCGATTTCCTTTACGACGACCTCAAGAACCGGATCGCCAAAGGCGATGTCCGGCTCAACGTGATGGCGCTGCTCGACCGCCCCGGCGATCCCGTCATGGACGTGACCAGGCGATGGCCGGACGAGGATGCCCGCGAAACGGTGCGGCTGGGCACGATCGTCATCACCGGTGTTGAAGCGGACGAGGCGTGCGACGCCTCCATCTTCAATCCGGCAACTCTCGCGGAAGGCATCGCTCATCCGCCCGACGAGATCTTTGCGGCGCGCCGCGCCGCCTACGTCATCTCACTGGGGAAGCGCCGCTGATCCGCTACGCCCGGCATTGACCCGGATCAATTCTCGCTTTCCGGGGCATTTTGCGCTTCGCGGCGCCACGCTCCCGGGCTGACGCCGACCGCGGCCGAAAACACCCGCGTAAAGTGGCTCTGATTGGCAAAACCGGCCGATATCGCAATCTCGGACAGCGACAGGTCGGGGACGGTCATCAGCTGCTTGGCCGCCTTCACCCGCTGGCGGAGCAGCCATTGGTGCGGCGGCAGGCCGGTGGAGCTGCGAAAAGCCCGTGAAAAATGGCTGACTGACAGATCAAACTCGGCCGCGATTTGTTGCAATGAAATTTTCCCGCCAAGATCGGACTCGATCCTTTCACAGGCGCGCCTCATTTGCCACGGCGCCAGACCGCCGCGGGTCGGTTTGGCGTCGGGACGCAGTCCGCCGTACGCCTGCGCGACGTGTGCGGTGAGGGCGAGCATCATGTGATCCACGAAAAGCTGATTGGTCTCGCCCGGCCGTCGCAAGCCTTCCTGCAGCGACGCGCCGATGTGACGGACGATCGCGTCATCATGGGCGACACCAAGATCGCAGGCGAGCTCACCGACGCGCGGCGTGCGGGACTGTTCGGTGAGGCCGTCGAGCGCGGAGCGCGGCAGATAGAAAAACAGGGAGTGGAATGGCTTGTCGATCACATAGCGGGGATCGCGCTTGAGATCGTACAGATATGTCGTCCCCGCCGGGACATCCGCCTTCATCACGCACTTGCCATTCTCCCAGAGTTCGCAGTCCGGGAAATCGTGAAGTTTCAGGCTGACGAGAAAAGCATCCTCAAGCGCGAACGAACCGGAAAGACCCGGCACGGGGTTGTCATTGCGGGTTTCAGTGAATGCGAGCTGCACACCGCGCAGTGACCGCGTCATCAGCGACGGCGGCGCATCCTTCAAATGCAGGATTTGCCCGAGCCTTTGCCCGAAGGCGCCCGTCTGTATCATCTGGTTCGGTCTCATGCGCGGAATTGGACCAGGCAGGTCATCATCGTATCGCGAGGTCGCGGCGGATTATCTGATATCGCCGAGCGAACGTCTAGGCTTGCTCGCAAAACGCGAAGCTGTTGTGACATCAACCGGCGCAGTCGCGGGAAGACGATTTTCGGAGCAAATTCAATGATTTTCCTGCTTGATCACCTGGTCACGCGTTCGCGGCGTCTCAGCCCTTAGTATCACGATTGCGCGCTTGGAGCAGGTTCCGGCAAAGGACGGCAGCTTTAGGAAAGACGCCGTACTTGTACGGAGTTTAGAACACGCCCCGAACGATCGACTCAAGTTGAACGACCGCGACAGGCAATGGGGCAGTAGCGATTAGGAGACTAAGCAATGCTTGCCACCACCGCACTGGCCCGCTCATCCGCCCTACCAACCTTACCCCGATTACCCATGAGCATGGCTGCCGACAAGACGGATCGCCCACTCGTCCTGATCGTGGACGATGACGAGGACGTCCGGTTCGCAATTCGAGAACTTCTGCTGTCGGTGGGAATCGACGCATGTTGCTTCGGATCGACACAGGAACTGTTGCAGGCCGATCTTCCGGAGCGGCCGGGCTGCCTGATCCTCGATGTTCGCATGCCCGGCGCAAGTGGCCTCGATCTTCAGCATCATCTCGGCTTGAACGGTCACACGCGACCGATCATTTTCCTCACCGGCCATGGCGACATCGCAATGACCGTGCAGGCGATGAAGGCGGGAGCCATTGACTTCCTTACAAAGCCCGTCCGGGACCAGACGCTGCTCGACGCCGTCACGGCCGGAATCGAGAAGGACATTTCGCTACGGACCGCCGCCCGGCAGATCAAGCTGCACGTCGATCGTTACGCGAAGTTGACGCCGCGCGAACGCGAGGTCATGCGCGAAGTGGCAAGGGGCCGCCTCAACAAACAGATCGCGTTCGATCTCGGCATCAGCGAGATCACCGTCAAGCTCCACCGTGGCAACGTGACGAAGAAGATGCAGGCCACGTCCGTCGGGCAGCTCATTCGCATCTGGGAACAGCTGCCTGCGGAGATCCGCGAGGGAAAATCACCCTAGACCAAAGGATGGTTACGACCCGGCCAGCAATGGGCGAGACGAGAGTGTGGTCAGTCGGCCACGCTAGCGAAGGTTATCGGCTTGTCCAAAGCGCCCCTGGTCGCAATCGTGGATGACGACGAAGCTATTCGGGAGGCCCTTTCCGACCTCCTTATGGTGCTGGATCTATCGTGTCGCACTTTCGAGCGAGCGGAGGCCTTCATGGCGGAATATGTCCCTGACAGGTTCGATTGCCTGATTACCGACGTGAGCATGCCGGGCCATAGCGGGCTTGACCTGCTGCGGTATTTGCGCAGTCTCCGTTCCGCGATGCCGGTCATCATTGTCACGGCTGACACCAATCCGGCGACCCGATCTCGCGCCATGAGAGGTGGGGCCTATGCATACCTGACCAAGCCGGTAAGCAGCGACGTCCTCTTTCGTTACCTGCAGTCCGCCCTGCGGAACGTCGGCTCTGGCCCTGACGGCGTTGGGCAGGGGCCTTCCGATGGCTAGTCCTGTCCACAACGCCGCCCCGGGCGGCCGCGAACAATCCTTCACATCCCCGCCGGGAACGGCGTTGTCTGATCTCGCATCTGAGAGCGTGGCATCGCGTTCGGAGGATTTGCGCGCAACGGACATGCGTGTCGAGGTGGACAGGCTCCACAACATGCAAGTACCCGCGGATATCATGCGGAAATGGCAGGAGATCGCAGATCTTCTGGCCGATATCGTAAATGTCCCCTCCGCCCTGATCATGAGGGTAGAGCCGTCAAATATCAAAGTCCTCGTTTCCAGCGAGTCCAAGGGAAATCCTTACGAACCGGACGAACTCGCGTGTCTCAATACAGGGCTTTATTGCGAGACTGTCATGAACACCCGCCGACCATTGATCGTCCCGGACGCTCTGCAGGACGAGGCGTGGAAATCAAACCCTGACATCAAACTTGGCATGATTTCATACCTCGGCGTGCCGATCAGTTGGCCCGATGGCGAGATATTTGGAACGATTTGTGTTCTCGACAGGAAAAGCAACGGATACAGCGATCTCTATCTCAGACTGCTGTTGCAGTGGCGCGACGTGCTGCAGGCGGACTTGAGATCCATTGCAACCACGCAGCGGGAGATTGAACAGCGTGAAGCGAAAATTCGCCGCCTCGTCGATGCCAACATTATCGGCATCGTCATCTGGAATGACGAGGGGCGGATTCTTGATGCCAATAGCGAGTATTTGCGCATCGTTGGGTATGATCAGCACGATCTCCTGTCCGGCCGCGTGAGCTGGGCGGACATGACGCCCGCCGAATGGCGTGATCGCGATGCGTTGATGATGTCCGAGGTAAAAAACAAGGGAGCCGTGCAGCCCTTTGAAAAGGAGTATATCCGGAAGGATGGCAGCCGTATTCCAGTGTTGATCGGCATCGCGACCCTTGAAGGGACAGACAGCCAGGGTGTCGCGTTTGTGCTCGATCTGACCGAGCGTAGACGGGCAGAAGTGGAAGCGCGTGAGAGCGAGCGGCGATTCCGCAGCATGCAGACGGAATTGGCCCACGCCAACCGGCTGGCAACTTTGGGGCAGCTTACGGCGTCCATTACGCATGAGGTCAAGCAGCCGATCACGGCCGCGCTCCTGAATACCCAAACCGCTCAGCGCTTCCTCGCTCGCGAGCAGCCGGATGTCGAGAGGGCGAAGAAGGCAATAGACCGAGCCGTGCTGAACGGCATGCGTGTCACTGAAGTTGTCGACCGGACCCATGCATTGGTCAGGAAGGAGCCGACGCGAAAGGACAGCCTGGAGATCAATGAAACTATCTCGGAAGTTATCGGATTGACGCGCGGTGAAGTGTCGAAAAGCAGCGTTCAGCTGCGGACTCAATTTGCGGAGGGTTTACCTCTCATTCAGGGCAGTCGGGTCCAGATCCAACAGGTGATGCTGAACTTGATCGTCAATGCAGTCGAGGCGATGAGCCAAATGAGCGACGAGCCTCGTGAGTTACTGATCAGCACCCAGGCTGAAGCTGACTCCATTCTCGTTGCGGTGCGTGACTCTGGCCCGGGGCTGTCAGAGGGGGCGATCGATCGAGCTTTCGAGGCATTTTATACGACGAAGTCGAGCGGCCTGGGGATGGGACTTTCCATCTGCCGTTCGATCGTCGAGGATCACGGAGGACGATTATGGGCGGCAGCAAACGTCCCAACAGGTGCGGCGTTTCAATTCACACTTCCGATCGATTCGGATGCCGGCACCGACCACGAACTGCGCCTCCCAACCTCAGCATTGCCGAGCACCGCGGTCGCATGACGCGATTGTCTGTGGCTTAACACACGTCCCCGCCAACCCTATCCCAAGGTACAGGTTCATCTATTCGCCGGGCCAGCGGGATCAGACGTGCCGCATGATACCGTCACGCGGCGTTTGCCATCATCCTGTAGGTCTCCAAGAGACAATGGTTAAAGTGAGCACGAGACCATGAGCAAGCCGAACTTGCGCGAACCTTCGGAGGATCTGCCGGTCGCGTCTGAAGCGCGCCGGAGTGACCTGCCGAATGCCGATGGGCGTCCTGCCGATGCGGAGATGGCGCGTGTGCTCGGGACCACGCCCTTTCACATGGCTCTGGATTCCTCCGGTGCCGGGATCGCCCACTGGAAACATGAGCCCTTGCACGACGTCGTCGAGCCCATGACCCATCACGTCATCATGGCCTACAACGGCATGATGCAGCGCATGGAGCGGCGGACCGGAAAATCGGTTGCGATTGGAACGTTTCGTCCCGGGGTCGTGATCATCATTCCGGAAGGATCGAGCTCGCGATGGGATATTCCGAAACCCGTTGATGTCGTTCAGCTCTATCTTCCGCACACAATGCTGGAGCGCGTGGCCCGCGAAGCCGACACGGCCGCACCAACCGATCTCTTAGAGCGAACGGCGCATCCCGATCCCATTACATCCCGATTGCTGCTGACCGCGGCCGATGCCATGGAGGGAAATGGGCGCCTGGATACGCTGTTCAGGCATCAGCTGACGGACCTGCTGGCCACGCGCCTGTTGGCTGCGCACACCGGCTCGCCGACCACGTTCCAACCGACCCTGGGTGGACTGTCGCCCTCAGTGCTGCGCCGCGCCGTCGAACGCCTGCGCTCGGATAGCGATGCGGACGTCTCGCTCGCGGCGCTGGCGTCCGATGCCGGGCTATCGCGCTTCCATTTCTGCCGTTCCTTCAAGGAAAGCACCGGGCTTTCACCCCATGCCTGGCTGCGCCAGCACCGGCTCGAGCAGGCCATGAACATGCTGCGCGACACTGACGATTCCGTCGTCTCGATCGCAGCCGCGCTCGGTTATTCCTCCCAGACCGCGTTCGCCGCCGCATTCCGGAAGCTGACCAACGAAACACCGGGCGAGTGGAGACGGCGTACGCGATAGCAGCGAACGCTCTGCGAATAACCGACCGCCCTCAATGGCGAGGACAAGTCATGAGCTGCAAGCCAATTTTGCGCGATTCCTCGCAGAAAAATCAGCCAGGCGCTTCCACGGCACACCAGCGCGATTTGCCGAATGCCGACCGGCGTCCTGCCGGTGTGGAGATGGCGCGCGTGCTCAAGACCGCTCCGCTGCGCCAGGCTTCCGATCCGTCCAGTGGAGCGATCGCGCATTGGAAGCACAATGCGCTGCATGACGTCGTCGAGCCCATGGCTGATCACGTCATCATGACTTACCCGACCGGCCTGCAACAGCTGGAGCGACGGTCGGGAAGATCAGTGGCGATCGGAACGGCGCGTTCCGGGGTTGTGACGATCATTCCCGCCGGCTCAAGCGCCCGATGGGATATTCCCGGCCCGGTCAATGTCGTTCAGCTTTATCTTCCGCCCACGACGCTCCAACGCGTCGCCGGCGAAGCCGATATCGCCGCTCCCGGCGATCTCCTGGAACGGACGGGACATCCCGATCTCACCGCGTCCCGATTGCTCTTGAGCGCGGCGGATATGATTGGAGGCAGTGCCGCACTGGATACCCTGTTCAGGCATCAGCTGACAGACGTCCTGGCCACGCACCTCCTGGCTGCGCACATTGGCTCGCCAATCGCGGTCCAGCCGACCATAGGCGGCCTCGCGCCCACGGTACTGCGCCGCGCCATCGAACGCCTGCGCTCGGACAGCGATGCGGACGTATCTCTTGCAGCGCTGGCTTCGGATGCCGGGCTGTCGCGCTTCCACTTTTGCCGTGCCTTCAAGGAAAGCACCGGGCTTTCCCCTCACGCATGGCTGCGCCAGCACCGGCTCGAGCAGGCCATGAACATGCTGCGCGACACCGACACGTCGGTCGTCTCGATCGCAGCGACGCTTGGCTACGCCTCCCAAAACGCCTTCGCCGCGGCATTCAGGAAGCTGACCGGCGAGACCCCGAGCGATTGGCGGAGGCGCACGCGTTAGCAGCAATCTCTCTACAGGTACGTCAATCGCTCTGGGGCAGTCAGCGGTTTGGTCCGCTAAACAAAGACCATGCGATGGTTACGCCGAGAACGAGGGAGATAGACAATGGCCTGGAAGAATTTCGTCGGCCCAAATGCGATCACGTCACGACGAAGAGTGGTCGCGAGCGCCCTCATCTACGGCCTTTCGTTGACGGTGCGCTTCACCTCACCGACGGGCGAGGAAGCGGGAAATCCGGCGCAAGCGACCCAAGGTAAAAATCCGATGAGCTCCATCGTGATCAACGACGGCGCCGAAATCTTCAAGAGCTGGCCGAATCCCGTTCAATCGATCGTCTTTCAACGCGGCTCGACACGCAGTTCCAAAAGCTGCCGCGCGGTATGTGAGCGGCCCATGCCGCTCATGCTGGACTGCTCCCCTCCTTAGGGGCCCGTCACCTTCGTTTCACGTCTTCGCGTCGTCGTCGATTGCTGCCGCCAATGAGCTGCAGCGCGGTAACGCGTGGAAATCTGGGAAGATCAACCACAGGAGTAGATCACATGCGATTGGTTATCATAGGCGCCGGCTTCGCCGGCATGTACGCTGCACTTTCCGCCGCCCGCCTGCGCGACATCCAGGGCGTTTCCCCCGAACAGCTCGAGATCGCGCTGGTTGCGCCAGAGCCGACGCTGGTGGTTCGCCCTCGGCTTTACGAACCGAAACCCGAAACGCTGACTGCGCCGCTGCTGGATGTGCTCAAGGCGGTCGATGTGGTCTACGTGCAAGGCAGCGCGGAGACCATCGACACCAAGGCCCGGACGGTGAACATCGTCGCCGCCAAGGGTGCGAAGAAGAGTCTCTCCTACGATCGGCTGGTCGTGGCCACCGGCAGCCGGCTGTTCCGCCCGAATATTCCCGGCCTTGCCGAACACGGCTTCAGCGTCGACCAACTCGACGATGCGATTGCCCTCGACCGGCACCTGCACAGCCTGCCGGATCGGCCGGCAATGAACGGGCGCAACACGGTCGTCGTTGCCGGCGGCGGGTTCACCGGCATCGAGGCGGCGACGGAGATGCCCACTCGGCTTCGTGCGATCTTCGGCAAGGATACCAAGACGCGCGTCATCATCGTTGATCGGAACAGCGCGATCGCTCCGGATATGGGCGCGGGTCCGCGCCCCGTCATTGAAGATGCCCTGCGCAAGGTCGGCGTGGAGACCCGGCTCGGCGCCGGTGTCGCGTCGCTGGACAAATCCGGCGTCACGCTTTCCAACGGCGAACACATCGAAACCGAGACCTTGATCTGGGCGGCCGGCATTCGTGCCGCCCCGTTGACCCAGCAGATCCCGGCCGAGCGCGACAATTTTGGCCGGCTGCTGGTCGATCGGGATTTGCGCGTGCCGTCGGTGCCCGGCGTGTTCGCCACCGGCGATGCCGCCAGAGCAGCCAGCGACGATGTCGGCAATTACGCGCTGATGTCGTGCCAGCACGCCACGCGGATGGGCGCCTTTGCCGGCAACAATGCCGCCGCTGAATTGCTCGGCGTTCCGACCAAGCCCTATCACCAGGAGGGATACGTCACCTGTCTCGACCTCGGAGAGGCCGGCGCGCTGTTCACGGTCGGTTGGGAGCGCAAGGTCGGGATGGTCGGCGACGTCGGCAAGAAGACCAAGCAGGAGATCAACACCGTCTGGATCTATCCGCCGAAGGCCGAGCGTGCTGCCGCGCTGGCCTCGGCCGATCCGGAGCGTGTGACTGATGTGAGTGGCTTCTTCTAGACCCTTCACGCGAAACGGGCCGCGTTCCGCGCTGGCTGCGCGGCCCGCTCAACCAAGACCAGCCAGTAACCTTCACCTTGAAACGGGAGACAAACATGAACCTAGACACAAGCCTGGCCAACACCTCACACCCCGCTGCACCGGGGCCCACCGAATTAGTTCCGTCGCGCTACGCGGTGCAGGTCGGCGACATTGAGGTGCTGGTGGTCAGCGACGGCGTGCTGCCGCTGCCAACCGCCATGCTGGCGCACAACATCGACCCGGCCGTCCGGGCGACCTGGCTGAAGGACATGTTCCTGCCGCCGGACGCTTACGATTGGGCGCTCAACGTGGTCGTGGTGCGCAGCGGCGACCGGACCATCCTCGTCGACGCCGGGCTTGGGTTAGATCCTGACTTGCACTTGCCGCGGGCCGGGCAGCTGATCAAGCGACTGGAAGCGGCCGGCATCGATCTTGCGTCCGTGACCGACGTGGTGCTGACGCACATGCACATGGACCACATTGGCGGGCTGCTCGTCGACGGCGTCAAGGAGCAGCTGCGTCCGGACCTGCGGATCCACGTGTCGGCCGCCGAGGTCAAGTTCTGGGAGGCGCCCGATTTCTCCCACGTCTCAATGCCGCCCGGATTCCCGGACGCGCTTCGATCGACCGCCAAGCGGTTCGTGAAAGAGTACCGCAGCCAGCTGCGCACCTTCGAGGAGGAGTACGAGGTGGCGCCGGGAGTGCTCGTCACTCGCACCGGAGGCCACACCCCCGGGCACAGCGTGGTCCGCGTGGTGTCCGGCGGCGACCGGCTGACGTTCGCAGGCGACCTCGTGTTCGCGGTCGGGTTCGAGCACCCCGAATGGTACAACGGCTTCGAACACGACCCCGAGGAGTCGGCCCGCGTTCGTATCCGTCTTTTGCGAGAACTGGCTGAGACCCGCGGGCTGCTGGTGGCTACTCACCTGCCGTTCCCGTCCGTCGGCCATGTGGCGGTCGAAGGCGACGCCTTTCGTTGGGTGCCGGTCTTCTGGGACTACTGACCGCATGGTTTGAACGAGGGCGCGTCGTAAGCGCCCCATCCGATACGGGCCGCGTTACCGCCGCCGGAGCGCGGCCCGCACACCCAAAATCCTTATGGAGTTCGACCTCGATGAAACACGAGACCGTTCGCGCGACCGCGTTCGCCATGCCGCTGACGAACTCGGCCTTTCCACCCGGCCCCTACCGGTTCATCAACCGCGAGTACTTCATCATTCGCTACCGAACGGATCCCGAAGCGCTGCGCCGGATCGTGCCGGAGCCGCTCGAAGTGACCGAGCCGGTGGTGAATTACGAATTCATCCGCATGCCTGATTCAACCGGCTTCGGCGACTACACCGAAAGCGGCCAGGTCATCCCGGTGTCCTACCGGGGCGAGGCCGGCAGCTTCGTGCATCAGATGTTCCTCAATGATCACCCGCCGATTGCAGGCGGGCGCGAACTGTGGGGCTTTCCGAAGAAGTTGGCGCAGCCGAAACTGGCGGTCGAGACCGACACGCTGGTCGGCACGCTGAACTACGGCTCGGTCCGCATCGCCACCGGCACCATGGGTTACAAGCACCGCGCCCTCGACACAACGGTCGAGGCCAGAAAGCTCGCCGCACCCAACTTTCTGCTCAAGATCATCCCGCATGTCGACGGCACGGCACGTATTTGCGAGCTGGTGCGCTTCCACCTCGAGGACATCACCGTGAAGGGTGCGTGGACCGGGCCGGCGGCGCTCGACCTCTGTTCGCATGCGCTCGCTCCCGTCGCCGAACTGCCGGTGCTTGAGGTGGTTTCGGCCAAACACGTTGTGGCCGACCTCACGCTCGGGCTTGGCACCGTGGTCCACGACTATCTGGCGCCTGGCGCGACGCTACGTCGACGCGGGACCGGGTCCGAAATCCTGATCGAAGCGAATGCCGGCTGATCGGGTCAGCCACAATGCAGGGAGTTTTGGCAATGTTGAACGTGATGCGTGAACGATCCAGTCCGGTGCCGCAGCAAGAAAGGCCGCTGCCGTACGATGTCGTCGCTCTGGTGCTGCAAGGCGGCGGCGCGCTTGGAGCCTATCAGGCCGGCGTCTATGAGGGCCTGCACGAGGCCGGCATCCGGCCGAACTGGCTGGCCGGCATCTCGATCGGCGCGCTCAACGCCGCTATCATCGCCGGCTCGCCCGAAGCCGAGCGCGTGCAGCGGTTGCGCGAGTTCTGGGAGACGATCTGTGCCTTCTCGATCGAGTGGCCCGCAGGCGAGGGGTTGGCCAACGCCTTGCCCTTTGCCTTCGATATCAACTCGGTGCGCAACAGGTTGGCGGCAACGCGGGCCCTGGTCCAGGGTCAGCCCGGCTTCTTCAAGCCGCGCTTCCCGTCGCCGCTGTGGTCGCCGTTCACGGGCGATGCCGCGACCAGCTTCTACGACACCGCGCCATTGCAACAGACGCTGGAACGGCTCGTCGATTTCGACCGGTTGAACTCGGGCGAAGTGCGCGTCAGCGTCGGCGCGGTCAACATCCGCACCGGCAATCTGACCTATTTCGACACCGCCGAACGCCGGCTGGGACCGAAGCATTTCATGGCTTCCGGCGCGCTGCCGCCGGGATTCCCCGCCGTCGAAATCGAAGGCGAGCACTATTGGGACGGCGGTGTGGTTTCGAATACGCCGCTATCGCGCGTGCTGTCCGGCGAGCCATCTGACACGCTGACATTCCAGATCGATCTCTGGTCGGCCAGGGGCCGCGTCCCTCAGGACTTGATGGAGGTGTCGAGCCGGCAGAAGGACATCCAGTATTCGAGCCGCACGCGCGCCGTCACCGACCAGGTGCTGCGGATGCAGAAGATGCGTCAGGCGTTGCAGCGGACCATGGAGGAGCTGCCGGCCAGCGCAAAGGCGAAGCCGGAAATCCGCGCCATCGCCGATATGGCGCGCCATCGCTCCTACAACATCGTTCACCTGATCTACCAGTCCAAGATCTACGAAGGCCATTCGAGGGACTACGAGTTCGGGTTGAGCGCGATGCGTACGCATTGGCAGAGCGGGCTCGAAGACATCCGCCGCACGCTGGCCGACCCGCACCGCCTCGACCCGCCGGCACCGGAACTCGGCATCGTCACGCACGACGTGCATCGCCGCGACTGAGCCCCGGCTGGGTTTCATTTCTCAAAGCACCTGAAAGGAAATCTCATGTTGAAGGGCAAGGTAGCGATCGTCACCGGATCGACCAGCGGCATCGGCCTTGGCATCGCCAGGGAGCTGGCGAAGGCCGGCGCCGATCTGGTGTTGAACGGCTTTGGCGAGGCCAGCGAGATCGAGGCGATCCGCCGCGCGATCGAACGCGAGCACGGCGTGCGCGTCGTCTACGACGGCGCCGATATGTCGAAGGGCGACGCCGTGCGCGGGTTGATTGCCGCGACGATCGCGAAATTCGGGCGCCTCGACATCCTCGTGAACAATGCCGGCATCCAGTTCACCGCGCCGGTGGATGAGTTTCCGGCGGCCAAGTGGGATGCAATCCTCGCGATCAACCTGTCGGCGGCATTTCACGGCATTGCGGCGGCGGTGCCGCAGATGAAAAAGCAGCGCTGGGGACGGATCGTCAACATCGCTTCCGCGCACGGCCTCGTCGCTTCGACGCACAAGGCCGCTTACGTCGCGGCCAAGCACGGGATGGTCGGCCTGACCAAGGTGGTCGGCCTGGAGACCGCCGGGACCGGCGTCACCTGCAATGCGGTCTGTCCCGGCTGGGTACGAACGCCGCTGGTGGAAAAGCAGATCAGCGACATCGCAGCTCAACGCGGCATCAGCCAGAAGGAAGCCTCCGAAGAGCTGCTGTCCGAGAAGCAGCCGTCGCTGGATTTCGCCTCGCCGGAGCAGCTTGGCGGCACGGTCGCTTTCCTGTGCTCGCCTGCTGCGGAGCAGATCACAGGTACGACGATCTCCGTCGATGGCGGATGGACTGCACGGTAGGCAAGACGATGAGCATTTCCTCACATAAGGGAGAAAATGATGATCGCTATCAATACCCGGCGCGGCCGTCCGGTAAATGGCTCGATGCCGAAGACGACGAATGCAAGCTGTCTACTTGCTCCGGCCAGGTCGAACACCATTCAGAAAGACCTCCACGGCCGAACCGACCGCCGCCTGGATTTCTCGATCCGACGGCGCCGCGCGCAGCCCGAGAACGACCTGCAGATGAAGGTTGTCGCGGATCATGCCGACAAAGTGCCCGGCCATGCGCGAGCAATCATCGGTCCGAATTTCCCCGCGCTTGTTGGCGGCTTCAAGGACCTCGGCGAGCCGGGACGTAGCCCGGCCGGGGCCTTGTTCGTAAAACGACTTCACAAGATCGGGAAAGCGGTTGGCCTCGGTGACGGCAATCCGGTAGATGCCGATCAGGGTGGGCGACATGTAAACGCCCATCAGATGCTGACCAAACGCCGTCAGCGTCGCCCGCAGATCGTGGCCTTCGGTCTGCTCGATGACCAACGTCGAAAGCACCCTGTCCGCGTTTTCCTTGACGATGGCGGAGAACAGGCCCTGCTTGTTGCCGAATTCATTGTAGATGTTGCGTTTCGAGCCACCGGCGCGTTCGATGATCGCGTCGATGCTCGTCGCCGCGTAGCCCTGTTCAAAAAACACCTCGGCCGCGGCGCGAAGCAGGGCTTCTCGGCGACTGTTCGCACGCCCTTTCTCAGCCTTGGCCATTCATCTATCTCGATCCATCCCTTGACTGGTAACGCCCATTACCATAGACGTCAATTGGTAACGCTCATTACCGGAGGCCGTCATGCAGCGTAACAAGAAGAAGACGATTGGCTTGCTGCTGTGCCTCGGCGCAGTGGTGATCGTCGCTACGGGATGGAGGGCGCGTTCGATCGGCGAGACGTCGACCGACAACGCGTATATCCGCGGTGACGTGACCTCGCTCGCCCCGAAGGTTGCGGGCTACGTCACGACCCTCGAGGTCGAGGATAACCAGACCGTTCAGGCGGGTGACGTCCTGTTCCGGATCGACGACCGGGACTATCGCGCAAAACTGGCGCAAGCCGTGGCGAACGTCGAAGCTGCGCAGGCCCGCCTCACCAATGTCGATGCCGACATCCAGCTTCAGCACGCGCTGGTTCGGCAGGCCGAAGCGCAGCGACGCTCGACCGTGGCCGAGAAGAATCTGGCGACCAAGGCCTCCGACCGCCGCCGCGAACTGATCCGCACCAACGCCGTCAGCCAGGCCGCGGTCGATGAAAGCGATGCGGCGCTGTCGAGGGCCGAGGCGGGCGTGTCGGCGGCGTCGGCGATGGTGGAGGCCCAGCAGCAGCGCATTGCCGTTCTGGCCACCCAGCGCGAAGCGGCCGTTGCTGCCGTGGCGCAGGCACAGGCCGCACGCGATCTCGCCCAGATCGATCTCGACAACACGGTGGTGCATGCGCCGGTCGACGGCGTGATCGGCAACCGCCAGGTCCGCATCGGCCGGCTGGTCGCGCCGGGCGCCTCCCTGCTCGACATCGTTCCGGTCAAGGACGTCTGGGTCGTGGCGAACTTCAAGGAAACCCAGATCGAACATATCCGGCCCGGCCAGCGCGTCCGCATCAGGGTCGACGGCTATCCGAATGAGACGATCGAAGGCCTGGTGGACAGCTTTGCGCCGGGCAGCGGGTCCGCCTTCAGCCTGCTTCCGGCAGACAATGCGACAGGCAACTTCATTCGCGTAGTGCAACGCGTGCCGGTGAAGATCCGGTTTGCCAGCAACCCGTTGCCCGGCCGCCTCGTGCCTGGGCTGTCCGCACGCGTCGAGGTCGACCGGAGGAGCGGATCATGACCGCTGTAGTCGCCGATACGCCGAGCCGCGACAGATCTGCGACCGGATCGCTTCTTGTCGTGGGTGTCGTGCTTGCGACGCTGACGGAGGCGATCGCAGGCACCGTGCTGTCGCTCGGGCGCGGCTATATCATCGGCGACACCTACGCAACTCCCGACGAGGCCGCCTGGCTGGACATCGGATACACCGCGATGAAACTGATCGGGTTCATGACCGCCCCCTGGCTGATGACCCGCGTCGATCCGCACAGCCTGATCATCGGCTCAACGCTGGTCATGGGCGCGGCATGCGGCATTGCCGTCATCACGGCCCGGCTGGACCTGTTGGTCGCACTGCGCATGATACAGGGCTTCTCTGGAGGCACCTTGCTTATCGGCGGCCAGGCGATCATTTTTCTCGCCTATCCGCGCGCCCACCAACCGATCCTTCAAGCCCTGTTTGCGATGGGATCGGTCGTCGCTCCCGGGACCATCGCCCCGGCGCTCCAGGGATGGTTGCTCGACAGCCAGTCCTGGACATGGATTTTCGTCAGCGTCGTTCCGGTGGCCCTGGCAGCGGCCGGCCTACTGTTGATCGCGGACGCCCCGAAGCCCGCTGCGGCCGTGCGCCGTCCGTTTGATTGGATCGGCTTCTCGCTGATGTCAGTCGCATTTCTCTGCTTCACCTATGTTCTCAATCAGGGCAACCGATGGCGCTGGTTCGAGGAACCTCGCATCCTGTGGCTGACGGTGCTGGGCGCCGCCGCCCTGCTGCTGTTTCTCGGCCACCAGGTGATCGCCAAAGGGCGGGGCCTGCTCGATTTCACCTTGTTCCGAACGGAGGATTTTTCCTTCGCCTTCATTGTCAGCTTTGTCGCCGGCGCCGCGCTGTTCGGGAGCGCGTTCCTGATCCCGTCCTTTGCCGTTTCCGTTCTCGCGTTCAGGCCTACCGACGCCGGCCTGCTCTTGTTGCCGAGCGGCGCATTTTTCATCGGCACGCTCCTCATAGCCGCTTTCCTCTTCCAGGTTCGTCGCGTTCCTCCGGTCGCGACAGTGCCCATTGGGATCCTGATGATCATGATTGCGATGTGGATGCTGTCAGGCTCGACCAGCGAAAGCGGCGCGCACGACATGATGGCAGCCATCCTGTTGCGGGGCCTCGGCCTCGGCTTCCTGTTTCTGTCCATCACGCTGATCGCTTTCAGCCATCTCAATGACCACAGACGTGCGTCCGGCATCGGTCTCTTCAATGCGGGTCGCCAGCTTGGTGGTCTGATGGGGGTCGCCGGCCTCCAGACACTGATCGACCATAACGTCGCCGGCAATGTTGCGGTGCTCGGCGCCAGCGTCACCGCGGGCGTTCCTGCGGTGAGCGAGCGGCTGACGGCGATGACAACCATGCTCGCGGCGCGAGGAATGGACGCCGTGGCCGCCAGCCGGGCTGCGACGAGTCTGCTGGGCAGGGCCGTCACCGGTCAGTCCACCGTGATCGCCTTCGACACCGCGTTCAATGCCGTCGCGGTGCTTTTCGTCATCGCCGCGCCCGTGCTGGTCTCCATCAAGATCGGATTCCACCGCTACGCCAAAGCGCACGCCGCGCAGTCATCCCGAAGCGAGGAGCCGTAACATGAGACGTTCCACGTCCACTCGAGCGGACGACACCGAATCGAGACAGGACTCTCGCTCCGACATCGTGTCGGCGATCAGCGAGGCCCTCGCTCATCCCGGCGACGCGCCCGGCGGCCTCGACAATATTTTTCATCGTAGCGGATATTCGCAAAAAGATATCTGGTCGGCATTCGAAAGTATCGACGATCTCGTCGTCGCGGTTGCCGAGCACGAAGCCCTGTTCATATCGCAGCCATTGATGAGGAGGGTACGTCCAAATACCCTTGACGATGTTCGAGATACCCTTGTCGCCTTCGGACTCGTTGCCTCGCGAGAATATTCGACCACCCTGGTCGGGTTCGTCCGGATGATGATGGCCGAAGCTGCACGCAACCCGTCTCTCAAGAAGCGGCTGTACGAGGCAGGGTCGGAGATCGTCGCAAGGAGGCTGCGGGAGTTTCTGTCGGAGGCCAATGAAAGAGGAATCCTGTCGATATCGGACGCGCAGGTATGCGCGGAGCAATTGATGGGACTGCTGAGGGAGCCGCTCTACCAGGCATTGATGCTGAATCCCGTGACAAGCCAGAACGGGACAACCGCCGACCGCGTCAAGGCCGGCGTTGAAAGGTTCCTGCATGGATGTGCAAGCGCGAGGAGCGTCAGATATGAACGCGCCATTTGATACTGCCCGCGCGGGACGGTCCTTGCTGGCGCGGAGCAGCGACAGGCCATTACCCCTGAAGGTCGTCGACGTTGTCCCGTCGGATCTGGCCAACTGCGCCGACGAGCATGGATCGCTGGTGACGGTCGAGCCCGTCGACTGGATCATTTGCTTCGTCCCCGGCCTGAAACGACAATGGTGGCATCGGTTCGTCCATCACAAGCATAAGCACGTCTTTGCCATGCGGCCGACGAACACCGGGAGCTGGCTGCTCGTGGAGCCGTGGTGGACCCGTATGATGGTGACGATCCTGCCGCCGGCCGATGCCGTCAAATTTCTTCGCTGGGGTGGGACGGGCGATATCCTTCGCGTCCGCGAGCAGGTTCCTGGTAGAGCGAGCCAGATGCGCGGCTGGTCGAATTGCGCTGTTATCACGGCGTTCGTGCTTGGGCGGCCGAGCTGGACATGGACGCCTCACGGTCTCTACAAGGAACTGCTCCGCGAGAAGACAACGCGGCGCGAGAACGTGGAGCAGCTTCTGGTCGACCAGTTCGCCAAGGTCGTCAGCCAATACTCGTCCAATGCATTGAGTGTCAGTGCCGACCAGCTTTCGCTGCCGCTCAGGGAATTGCTCATCATCATCGGGCGCAATCTTCTCGAAACGATGATGACGCCGGCCTTGCTGGAGGTTTGTTATACGGCCATCCTCGAAGCGGACCGCTACCCGAATGCGACGCGGGTCTATGCGCAGCATGGCCCTAAGCGGGCGATCGAGGTCCTGACAAATATTCTTGCAAGAGCAAAGCAGGCCGGCGAGATCGATCTTGCGGATTGCGAAGCCGGAGCCCGCCAGTTCCTCGGCATGCTCTATGGCAACATTCACCTGGAAGCTGTGCTTCAGCTCGGCGCGATACCAACGCTTTCCGAGATCGATTTGCGGGCCCGCACCGCGGTGAAAGTCTTTCTCGACGGCGCCGGGCCTGACGAGACGGCGATCCTCGAGCGAGGGGTTTTACGCAACGGCGGCGGGTCGTTGCCGGTGGCCGGCCGCCGGGCATGGGTCTACCTGCGTTAGCCGGCCCGTTTTCTGATCTGCTTTCGTGCCGGACGCCCGGGTTTTCCGAAGATCGCCAGGGGAACCGCGCGATCGATGATCTCGCGAAGCGCGAAATTCGACTGGATGCGCGAGACGTGCGGCAGGCGCGACAGTTCGGTCCGGTGAATCCTCTCGAAGTCTTCGATATCGCGCGCCAGCACGATCAGGAGATAGTCGTCGTTTCCCGACATCAGAAACGTGCGGATCACCGACGGGCAGTTGACGACGGCGGCTTCGAACGATTTCAGCGCCTCGTCGCTTTGGCTGTTGAGCGCGATTCGGACCAGCACGGTCGTGTTGAGGCCAAACCGGCTCGGATCGAGGATGGCCTGATAGCCTCTGATATATCCTTCGTCTTCCAGAGCGCGTTGCCGCCGCGCGATCGCGGTGCTCGAAAGTCCCACCCGGTCCGCCAGTTCGGTCTGACTGACCCGCGCGTTGGCGCTGAGTTCGGCGAGAATCGTCATGTCGATCTTGTCATGGTCCATATGTTTGAAATCCTGCGCCATAGTGCCAAATCTCGTTGAATTTCTGCACTATTTGCCGGTACGTGCGCAAGTTTCGCCGGGAAATAAACCGCTGTTCCCGCCTAGAAAAGGAGGCGTGCCATACAGCGGAGGTTGCCATGAAGATCGGTGTACCCAGGGAGATCAAGACGCACGAATACCGTGTCGGTCTGACGCCGGGGGCCGTTCGCGAATATGTGGCGGCGGGGCACAGCGTCGTGGTCGAGACCAATGCCGGCGCCGGCATCGGCGCGACGGATGATGCTTATCGCAAGGCCGGTGCTACTGTGCTGGACTCCGCCCGCGAGGTGTTTGCGTCCAGCCAGATGATCGTCAAGGTCAAGGAGCCTCAAGCATCGGAATGGTCGCAACTGCGGCAAGACCAGATTCTCTTCACATACCTGCATTTGGCGCCCGATCCCGACCAGGCCAAGGGCCTCATCGCGTCCGGATGCACCGCAATCGCCTATGAGACCGTGACGGATGCCCATGGCGGCCTGCCGCTGCTGGCGCCGATGAGCGAAGTGGCGGGCAGGCTTGCGATCGAAGCGGCCGGCGCGGCGTTGCGACGGCATGCGGGAGGCCGGGGCCTGTTGATCGGGGGCGTGCCGGGCGTCCAGCCGGCACGCATCGTGGTGATTGGAGGCGGAGTCGTCGGGACGCACGCGGCCCGCATGGCGGTCGGCCTTGGCGCCGAGGTCACCATTCTCGACCGTTCGATCGGCCGCCTTCGCGAGCTGGACGAACTGTTCGAGGGGCGCGTTCGCACGAAATTCTCGACCATCGACAGCATCGAGGAAGAGGTGTTTGCCGCCGATGTCGTCATCGGTGCGGTGCTCGTCCCGGGAGCGAGCGCGCCGAAACTGGTGACGCGGGAGATGTTGGGTTCGATGCGCAAGGGGGCCGTGATCGTGGATGTCGCGATCGACCAGGGCGGCTGCTTCGAGACCTCGCACCCGACCACCCACTCTGATCCAACCTTTGAGGTGGAGGGCATCATCCATTACTGCGTCGCGAACATGCCGGGTGCTGTGCCGCTGACCTCCAGCCAGGCGCTGAACAATGCCACGCTGCCTTTTGGTCTGGCGCTCGCCAACAAGGGGTTTGCGGCCGTGCTCGAGAACCCGCATTTGCGCGCCGGTCTGAACGTCTACCGGGGCCGGCTGACCTGCGAGCCGGTGGCCAGAAGCCTCGGCATGCCATTCTCACCGATCGAGGGCGCGGTGGCTTGAGGCTGGAAGGCCCTAGGTTGAAGCTTCCAGTCCGTCTTCGCTTTCGCTGCGCTCAAGCTACGCCGGACACCACGCTTCACCCCTCGGCCCTGCGTGGCTGCGCCACGCGTCGCCCGAAGGGCCTGTGGCCTGCCGAGCCGTAGCTCGCGGCCGCGCCCGCCTTCGCCCAAGTGGGCTTCGGCGCGGCAGCCTTCACTCGCTTCGCGAGCGAAGGCTGGTGGGCCCGGCAGGACTCGAACCTGCAACCAGACCGTTATGAGCGGCCGGCTCTAACCATTGAGCTACAGGCCCCGCCGCGAGCGGCCGTTTTGAGGCGGCCAGCAACGGTGCGGGCATCGTTTACAGTGGTGATCGCAATCCCGCAATGCCGGGGTTAATCTACCCAAACGCAGGCAATTCCACCCTATTGCGCCAATTCCCGGTCTCGCCCGTGACTTGCCGAACTTCATAAAAGTCAACACTTGCCTGCAACCTCCGCTGCGCGTTGATTAGACGTCCCCGGGGAGCAACGCTTGAGGCCAAACATGAAACTCGCTCATATCGTCTGCGCCGGCGTTCTCCTGCTGGCAGGCGGCGCGGCGGCGCAAGATGGAAGCAAGGCCATACCAAAAACAACAATCAGCCTTGGCACTGCGACACCGGGCGGCGGCTTCCCGGTCTATGGCAATGCGTTCGCGGAAGTCATGAACGCCGCCGATCCGACGCTGTCGATCGAGCCGCGCAACACCAAGGGCAGCAGCGAGAACATTCCGCTGCTCGAGACGGACGGACTCGATATCGCGCTGGTGGCCGGGGAGCCTTCCTACGAGGCCTTTATGGGCATCGGGCGGGCGCCGACCAGGCTGAAGATCCTGACCGCGATGTATTCCAGCCCGGGCATGTTCGTGGTGCGCGCCGACAGCCCCTACAAGACCATTCGCGATCTCGTCGGCCAGCCCGTGGCGTTCGGCGCCAGGGGCTCGGGTCTGCCGATCCTGTCGCGATACATGCTCGACGGCATCGGGCTGAAGCAGGACGAGGATTTCAAGTCGATCTATCTCGACCGTGCCGGCGACGGTCCGGCCATGGTGCAGGACGGCCGTGCCGCGGCGCTGTGGGGCGCGGGCATCGGCTGGCCCGGGTTCAAGAGCATGGCGGAAAGCCCCGGCGGCGCCCGCTTCATCGCGCCCGACGCCGGCGAGATCGCCAGGGTCCGCGCCAAGCATACCTTTCTCAAGCCGCTGACAGTGCCCGCCAACAGCTACCCGAACCAGCCGGCGGCGATCGATTCGATCGGCTCATGGAGTTTTGTCCTCGCGCGCGAAAGCCTGCCGGATGATGTCGCGTATCGGCTGGCGAAAACGCTGCACGGCGCGGAGGGGTCGTTGTGCAAGAAACTGCCGCAGGCCTGCGAGACAACGGCCGTGAACACGGCCGCCGCTGCGCCCAATCTGCAGCTGATCCATCCGGGCGTGCTGAAATATTTCCGCGAGGTCGGGGTGGTAAAGTAGGGCGCTGCTCTCTCAACACGTCGTCCCGGCCTTGAGCCGGGACCCATACGCCGCGGCAGTTATTGTTAAGCACAAATGGTCGACGGCTTTTTCCAACAACAGATGACCGGGATTATGGGTCCCGGCCCTCGCCGGGACGACGGTGGAGTGTAGTGTCGCAACGATGGTGAGAATCTACTTCTTCGCCATCGCACATGCCGGATCAATCGGCCCGAACGCCTCGTCGCCGGGGATCTTGGCCAGGATCTTGTAATAATCCCACGGGTATTTCGACTCTTCCGGCTTCTTGACCTCGACCAGCCAGAGGTCATGCACCATCAGATTGTCCTCGCGCAGCTTGCCGTTGCGGGAGAAGAAGTCCTCGATCGGTTTTTCGCGCATCTTCGCCGCCACTTTCAGCGGCTCGTCGGTGCCAGCCTCCTTGATGGCGTTGAGATAATACATGACCGAGGAGTAGACGCCGGCCTGCCACATCGTCGGCATCCGGTTCATCTTGGCAAAATAGCGCTTCGACCATTCGCGGGTCTTGTCGTCCATGTCCCAGTAGAACGAGGTCGTCAGCAAGAGGCCCTGCGCCGCCGGCAATCCCAGCGAATGAATGTCGGTGATCAGCGCCAGCAATGCCGCCATCTGCTGGCCGCCCTTCAAGACGCCGAACTCCGAGGCGGTCTTGATCTCGTTCATGTTGTTGGGCGGGCCGGCGGCGATGCCGATGATCTTGGCCTTGGAAGCCTGCGCCTGCAGCACGAAGGACGACAGGTCGGGGGTCGCAAGCGGCGGTCGCACCGAACCCAGCACCTTGCCGCCATTGGCGGTGACCACGGCGGAGGCGTCGCGTTCGAGCGCGTGGCCGAACGCATAATCATCGGTGATGAAGAACCAGCTGTCGCCGCCGCGCTTCACCACCGCCTGCGCGGTGCCGGCCGCGAGCGAGCGGGTGTCGATCACCCACTGGATGGCGTAGGGTGAGCAGAATTTACCGTGGAAATCCGCGGCCAGGGTCGAGTGCGTGATGAACAGCTTCTTCTTCTCGTTGGCGACGTTCTGTACCGCAAGGCCGACCGCCGACACCGGAACGTCGACGATCAGGTCGACCTGGTCGACATCGTACCAGCGCCGCGCCATGCCGCCGCCGATATCCGGTTTCAGCTGATGGTCGCCGACGATCAGGCTGATCGGCTTGCCCAGCACCTTGCCGCCGAAATCGTCGATCGCCATCTGCGCGGCCGTGACCGAGCCCTGACCGGTTGGCGTCGCCGCCGGGCCGTTCATATCGGTGAGAACGCCGATCTTGACGATGTCATCTGAAAGTTGCGCGAGCGCCGCAGGCGACGCCAGCATCGCGGCCGCAAGCGCGCCAAGCATGGATAGGTTTTTGACGAGCATCCCTCTTCTCCCTGTGTATCGGCACGTTGGCCGCGTGTGTCTTCAGGCGGTTGCTTTCCGCCAATTGGTCCCACTTGCAACTAAAGCCAATTGGTCCCGATTGCAACTAATTTGGGCCGTCGTCAACTTGGCCGGAAGGAGGGGGCCGACCGCCGGCGGTATCCGGTTCTGTTTATTTCCGGCCCGATTCAGGGCATAGCGGGCCATGATTTCGCAACAGCGCCTTCCGACTTCGCTTACGCCGCTCGATGTGGCGCTTGCCGCCCTGTTGCACGGTGTCGAGCCGGTAACGCCTGCGGAACTGCCGCTCGCGGAAGCGCTGCGTTGTATTGCCGCCGACATGCCGCCATCGGGTGCGTTGCCGCCGCACGACATCGCCGCCAGCGACGGCTTTGCGTTGCCCGCCCGTGATCTTGTCGGCGCGTCGTCCTATTCGCCATTGCCATTGACGGCGTTGCCGGTCTGGGTCGAAGCCGGTGCCGCCATGCCTGATGGCTGCGATTGCGTGCTCGATGCCGATGCTGTCGAGCTATCCGGCCCGATGCCGCAGGCGCTGGCGGAAGCGATCCCGGGGCAGGGCGTGCGCCGGGCCGGTGGTGACATTGCCGCAGGCAGCAGTGTGGTCGAGGCGGGGCGGCGCGTGCTGGCACGTGACCTCATGATCGCGCGGGCGGCGGGAATAGAGCGGCTGAAGGTGCGCCGGCCGCGCCTGCGGATCGTCAATATTCCCGGCGGCTCGGTGACGTCGGACCTGATCTCGGAGAGCGCGCGCACCGCCGGCGCCGATGTGGTGTCCGTTACCGCTGTTGGCCGCGACGCCGCATCGATTGCCGCAGTGATCGAAGTCGGCGCATGCGATCTGCTGCTGATTGTCGGCGGTAGCGGCGTCGGCCGCACCGACGTGACGGTGACGGCATTGGCCGGGTGTGGCGAGGTTCTCGCCCATGGCATCGCCGTGCAGCCCGGCCGCACCTCGGCGGTCGGCCGCATCGGCAACACGCCCGTGGTCGTGCTGCCGGGCGCGCCTGATCAGGCGTTCGCGGCGTGGTGGACGCTGGCGTTGCCCGCACTCGACCGGCTGTCGGGGCGGCGGCCGCGCAAGACGCTCAATCTGCCGCTGGCCCGCAAGATCGCCTCCGCCGTTGGCATTGCGGAAGTCGTGCTGCTGGAGCGAAAAGCGGGAGCCTGGGTGACGCTGGCGGTCGGGGAACTGTCGCTCGATGCGATCGCGCGCGCCGAGGCCTGGTTAACCGTGCCGGGCGGCGCGGAAGGATTTGCTGCAGGCAGCGGCGTCGATGGCTATATGCTGCGGGAATGATATGGAATGCCGGCATGACCCGTACACCCTCGCCGAAAGACCGTGAACCCGTCGATCAGGACCAGTTCTTGATCATACTGTCGCGCGAGGAAGCGCTGGCGCGGTTTGAAGCCGCGCTGTTTCCGCGCGCGGTGCCCAGCGAACGATGGGCGCTTGCGGATGTACTCGGCTGCGCGCTGGCCGAAGATATCGTGGCGCCGATTGACGTGCCGCCGTTTGATCGTTCCAACGTCGATGGTTTTGCGGTTCGTTCCGCCGATCTCGCTTCAGCCGGCGAAGCAACGCCGGTGCGGATGATGCTGAATGACGAGGTGATCGCCTGCGGCACCGCGCCGACGCGGCCGGTGCTGTCGGGAACCGCCACGTCGATTGCGACCGGCGGTCCGGTGCCACGCGGCGCCGATGCCATCGTCATGGTCGAGCACACGCAGCCGGCGGGAACCCGCGCGATCGAAATTCGCCGCGCCGCTTCGCCCGGTCAGTTCGTGTCCTATGCCGGCTCCGACATCGCGCGCGGCGAGGTGCTGCTGCGCGCCGGCACCATGATTGGCTCGCGCGAGATCGGGATGCTGGCAGCCTGCGGCATCGCGCAAGTTGCCGTCGCGCGCCGGCTGCGCGTCGCCATTATCTCGACCGGCGACGAACTGGTGCAGCCGGGTTCGCCGCTGCGCCCGGCCGCGATCTACGACACCAATGGCGCGATCGTCACCGCCGCGATGTCGGAGAACGGCGGCGAGGCGATGTTCCTGGGCGCCATTCCCGACGACGAGGCGCAGCTTGAATCTGCGATGCGCAGTGCGCTGCAAATCAGCGACATGCTGGTGCTCTCGGGCGGCACCTCGAAGGGCGCGGGCGATGTGACCCACCGCATCATCGCGCGGCTCGGCAAGCCCGGCATTATTGCGCATGGCGTCGCGCTGAAGCCGGGCAAGCCGCTCTGCCTCGCGGTTTGCGACGGCAAGCCGGTGGTGATCCTGCCGGGATTTCCGACCTCGGCGATGTTCACCTTCCACGACATGATCGTGCCGGTGTTGCGGCGCATGGCGGGCCTGCCGCCGCGTTTGGACGCCAAGGTCAGCGCCAGAATTCCGGTGCGGATCGCCTCCGAACTCGGCCGCACCGAATTCGTCATGGTCTCGCTGGTTGAGGGAACGGACGGTCTGATCGCCTATCCCACCGGCAAGGGCTCGGGCGCGATCACCTCATTCGCGCAGGCCGATGGTTTTTTGCGCATCGATGCGCTGGCCGATCAGATGCCGGCAGGCACTGATGCCGAAGTGACGCTGTTCACGCCGCATGTGCGGGTGCCTGATCTCGTGATCGTCGGCAGCCACTGCACCGGGCTCGATCTCGTCACCGCGCCGCTGGCGCATGCAGGTCTCTCGGTGCGATCGATCGCGGTCGGCAGCCTCGGCGGATTGGCGGCGGCCAAGCGCGGCGAATGCGATTTTGCGCCGATCCATCTGTTCGACGACAAGACCGACACCTACAACACGCCTTATCTCACCGACGGACTTGAACTGGTGCCGGGCTGGCGGCGGATGCAGGGCATCGTGTTCCGCAAGGGCGATGCGCGCTTCGAGAGCCTGGGCGCCGAGGCCGCGGTGCGTGCGGCGCTCGCCGACCCCGCCTGCATCATGGTCAACCGCAACCAGGGCGCCGGCACGCGCATCCTGATCGACCGGCTGCTGGCGGGCGCCAAGCCCGACGGTTACTGGAATCAGCCGCGCTCGCACAACGCAGTCGCCGCCGCCGTGGCGCAGCATCGCGCCGACTGGGGCATGACCATCGCGCCGGTGGCCCATGCATCCGACCTGGGTTTCATTCCCTTCGCCGAAGAGCATTATGATTTCGCGCTGGTGACGGCGCGCAAGCAGCGGGCGGCGGTACAGGCTTTTCTCGACGCGCTGGCGTCGGAAGAAGGCCGCGCGGCGCTGGAAAGAGCCGGGTTTCGACCGGCCTGAAATGGCGGGGAGACCATGACGCGGCGTCTTTCGATTGCAATCATCGGCGCTGGCATGGGCGGGCTCGCGTCGGCGGAGGCGCTGCGGCGGGTCGGCATCGACGTCACCGTCTATGAGCAGGCCTCGCAATTTGCGCGATTGGGCGCCGGCATCCAGATCGGCTGCAACGCCATGAAGGTGCTGCGCGGGCTGGGGCTCGAGCAACGCCTGCGCAGCCAGTCGTTCTATCCACGCTCCTGGAACAACCGGGATTGGAAGACCGGCGAAGTCAAATTCGACATGATCTTTGGCGAGAGCGCCGAGCAGAAATTCGGCGCGCCCTATCTGCTGGCGCACCGCGGCGATCTGCATGCGGCGCTGGCGAGCGCCGTTCCCGATGAATGCGTCAAGTTAAACCACAAACTGGTCGGACTCGACGAGATCAGCGACGGCGTCCGACTCTCCTTCGCGAATGGTGAGACCGCGATCGCGGACGCCGTCATCGGCGCCGATGGCATTCACTCCGTCGTCCGAGACATCCTGTTCGACACTTCGCCGGTGCACTTTACCGGGCGCATCGCTTACCGCACCACCTATCCTGCATCGCTTCTCGGCGGCCATAAAATTGACGATTGCACCAAATGGTGGGGCGAGGACCGGCACATCGTCATCTACTACGTCAAGCCTGACCGCAGCGAAATCTATCTCGTCACCAGCCAGCCGGAGCCGGAGTTTCGGATCGAGTCGTGGTCGGCCAAGGGCGACGTCAGGGAATTGCGCAAGGCTTTTTCGGGCTTCGACCGCCAGGTCGAACAGGTGCTGGCCGCGTGCCCGGACGTGCACAAATGGGCGATCGTCGATCGCAATGCCCTGGAGCGCTGGGGCGAGGGCAACGTGACGCTGCTCGGCGATGCCTGCCATCCGATGACGCCCTATATGGCGCAAGGCGCGGCGATGGCGATCGAGGACGCCGCGGTGCTGTCACGCTGTCTCGACGGCGTCGAGCGCGATGGCGTGCCGAATGCGTTTCGAAGGTTCGAGGCAACCCGCAAGGCGCGAACCGCGCGGGTCCAGCAGACCTCGCGAACCAATACCTGGCTCAGCGGAAAGACCGATACCGATTGGGTCTATGGCTACGATGCCTGGACCGAGCCACTGGCGGCATGAGCTCGGCGCTGTTCGGCCTCCTCGAGCGCGCGCCGAGCCGCGGGGGACAGAATCTTCGGTTCCGCAGGCACGTCGACGAGTGTGGCGCTGCCGGTTGCCCATCGGGCCAACTGCTTCAGATTTGAGAAAAACGTCACGATCTCCAGGACGAAGTAAACCGCCCGCAGGATGAAGACCAGAACAGCCCCAAAAACCTCGATCATGACGACATCTCAACGCCCGCTGAGTACCCTCGGCGTTCAGTGGTCGCCGTGAACGGCGATCCGGTTCAAAGCATACAGGGGATCCACCTAGCCGCCATCCAGCGCCGCCAGCCGGTCCGCTTCCGCAATGTCATCCATGGTGTTGGCATTGAAGAACGGGTCGATCGGCTCGACCGGCCAGGCCACGGTGGCAAGGCGGTAGCGCGCGGTCCAGCGGTCGATCTTCCTGACGTCCTCGACCACAAGCGCGTGACGGAGTTGTTCGCGCAACGCCACGCTCCACAATCCGATCACCGGATGCGACTGGCCGTCGGAAGCGGCGACCGCAAGCTCTGCGTTCTCATCGCGCACTGCCCCGACGAGACGCGAAACCAGGTCCCGCGGCAGGAACGGGCAGTCCGCCGCGGCGCTCAGCACCCACTTGACCTCCGGCCGGTTGGCCGCGGCCCAATCCAGCGCCGCCAGAATGCCGGCCAGCGGCCCGGGAAAATCGGCGACGCCGTCCGCGATCACCGGCAGCCCGAACGCGGCAAAGCGTGCGGGATCGCCATTGGCATTGAGAATGAGGCCATCGCATTGCGGCTGCAACCGCGCGATCACGCGGTCGAGTATGGTGCGGCCACCGATGGTGCGCATCGGCTTGTCGCCGCCGCCCATCCGCCGCGCCAGACCGCCGGCGAGCAGCACGCCCGGTACTATCAGCGCGGCTCTTGCCGTCGCTTCACTCGTCACGGTCTTCGCCCTTGCGCTTGTGCCGCGCCGATTCCTCTTCGACAAAGGCGAGGTTCTGGTCGAACACGATGCGTTCCTGGCCTGATAGCGCGATGAAGCGCTTACCGCGCGTGCGCCCGACCAGCGTCAGGCCGACCTGCCGCGCCAGTTCGACGCCCCATGCGGTAAAACCCGAGCGCGACACCAGGATGGGAATCCCCATCCGCACCGTCTTGATCACCATCTCGGAGGTCAGCCGGCCCGTGGTGTAGAGAATCTTGTCGCCGGGATCGACGCCGTGGCGATAGATCCAGCCCGCGATCTTGTCGACGGCGTTGTGGCGGCCGACATCCTCGGTGTAGCAGATCGGCGTGCCTTGCTTGCACAGCACGCAGCCATGGATCGCGCCGGCCTCGAGATACAGTGAAGGCATGGTGTTGATCGCATGCGTCATCTCGTAGAGCCAGGAGGTGCGCAGCTCCGCCTTCGGCAGTGCGACGCTTTCCACAGCTTCCAAGAGATCGCCGAATGCGGTGCCCTGCGCGCAGCCCGAGGTCTGCGTGCGCTTCTTCAGCTTGGCCTCGAAATTGGTGTGGTGCTCGGTGCGCACCACCACCACCTGCAGGTCGTCGTCATATTCGACCTCGGTGACGACATCGTCGTATTTCAGCATGTTCTGGTTCAAGAGGTAGCCGAGCGCCAGGTACTCCGGATAGTCGCCGATCGTCATCATGGTGACGATCTCCTGCGCGTTCAGATACAGCGTCAGCGGCCGCTCCACCGGCACCCTGATTTCCACAGTGGCGCCGGTCTGATCGGTCCCGGTGACGCGCTCGGTCAGCCTGGGATCATCAGGATTGGGCACGATCAGGGGGACGGGGGCTTTGTCGATCTTCATCATTTCCGCAGGTTAGCATGACATTGGCTCGCAGCCGATATAAAGCACCTCAGGAGAAAACCCAGCCCGGTTCCGGCTAGGGTGCGGAGAATGCGATGAAAGTGATTGGCCTCGCGGGGTGGAGCGGCGCCGGCAAGACCACCTTGCTGGCGCGGGTGATCCCGCATTTGCTGAAAGACGGCCTGCGGGTTTCCGTGATCAAGCACGCCCATCACGCCTTCGACGTCGATATCCCGGGCAAGGATTCCTGGCGGCATCGCGAGGCCGGCGCCACCGAGGTGCTGGTGTCCTCCGCGCGGCGATGGGCCCTGATGCATGAATTGCGCGGCGCCGAAGAGCCGCGCCTGCCGGAACTGCTGGCCCGGATGTCGCGGGTCGATCTCGTCGTCATCGAGGGTTTCAAGCGCGAGCCGCACCGCAAGATCGAGGTTTTCCGCGCCGCCAACGGCAAGCCATTTTTGTTTCCCGACGATCCCGGCGTGGTCGGCATCGCCACCGATACACCGGTTGAAACCCGGCTTCCCACCGCCCATCTCGACGATATCGAGGCGATTGCCGCGATGATGCTGCGCTCGGCGATACCGGTCGAAGAGGTGCTGGCAAAGAGCGAAGCGGAGAGCTAATTCGCGATGGCGCAATTGTCCGACGATTGCTTTGCCTTCGGCGGTCCGATGATGTCGGTCGATGAGGCCGTCGGCATCATTGCAGCCAGGGTTATCGCTGTGCAGGAGGTCGAGACCGTCGTGCTCGCCAATGCCGATGGACGCGTGCTCGCTCAGGACGTTTCGGCGCCGCTGCCGCTGCCGCCCTTCACCAATTCCGCCGTCGATGGCTATGCGGTGTCGAGCCGCGACCTGCCCAAAGAAAACGAGCAGGCGTTTGCGGTGGCCGACCGCATTCAGGCCGGCGCTTCCGCGCGCGCGCCGATCAGGCCGGGCGAGGCGGTGCGGATCTTCACGGGTGCGCCGATGCCCGACGGCGCCGACACCGTCTTCATGCAGGAAGATGTTCGCCTCGACGACGGCAAGGTGGTGCTTCCGGCGGGGCTGAAGCTCGGTGCAAATGTGCGTCCCGCGGGTGAGGATATCCCGTTGGGCCACGCGGCATTGACGGCCGGACAAAGGCTGCGGCCGCAGGATGTCGCGCTGGCAGCGGCGTTCGGCCTGACCGAACTTGGCGTCAACAGGCGGATTCGGGTCGCGGTGTTTTCCACCGGCAATGAGCTGGTCTCGCCGGGCGAGCCACGCGGAGCGGCGCAGCTGTTCGATTCAAACCGTTTCATGCTGATGGCGATGCTGGCGCGGCTCGGCTGCGAGGTCAGCGACCTCGGCATTATCAGGGACGAGCCCACCGCGCTCGCTGCCGCACTAAAGAAAGTCGCCGGCGCCCACGACCTGATCCTCACCACCGGCGGCGTATCGACCGGCGAAGAAGATCACGTCAAGGCCAGCGTCGAAAGCGTGGGCTCGCTCGTGCTGTGGCGAATGGCGATCAAGCCGGGACGTCCCGTGGCGATGGGGATCATCGGCGGCACGCCGTTCATCGGCCTGCCGGGCAACCCGGTGGCGAGTTTTGTCACCTTCGCCCACGTGGTGCGGCCGACCATTCTTGCCCTGTCGGGCGCGCGGCAACAGAAGCTGGTGCCGATGCCGGTTCGCGCCGCCTTCGCCTACAAGAAGAAAATCGCGCGCCGCGAATATGTCCGCGTCACCCTGCGCAAGGCCGGCGATGGCGTGCTCGAAGCGGTGAAGTTTCCGCGCGAGGGTGCGGGGCTGTTGTCCTCGCTGGTCGACACCGACGGGCTTGTCGAACTCGGCGAAGAGATCACGCTTGTCGAACCTGGCCAGAACGTCGGCTTCCTTTCCTATGCGAGCCTAGTCTGACGGCTCATTGACGATGCGCATCCGCTTCGCCATGTTCCCTTGATGACAACGACAAAGCTCGATCTCACCGGCCTTAAATGCCCGCTGCCGGCGTTGAAGACGCGCAAGGCGCTCAAATCGGTCAAGCCCGGCGAGCGGCTTGAAGTCCACTGCACCGATCCGCTGTCGGTGATCGATATTCCGAATCTGATCCGCGAAACCGGCGACAAGGTCGAGATTACGGAACGCGCGGAGACGCGAATCGTATTCCTGATCGAAAAGGCGAACGGCGGAAACTGAGAGACGGATCCATTTTGAATCCGTATCGACCGATCGCAAAGCCAGATCGATACGCTTTCGCTATCGCAACATGAGACGGCTTTATTGATCTTTGGATCGATTCCAGTTCTCATTCGCTGATCGAAAAGATGGCTTCCGACGCGAAGCCTCGTCCGGGCGGCGAGCGGCATGACCGCGCCGGGCGTGTCGCCTTAAATGCTTATCAAAACGCGACAATTCTCTTGGCATCTGGCATGCCACGATTTATGATCGCGGAAACATACAGGCAGGAACGAGACGTTTTCCATGGTTCAAGACGTGCAGAAAGTGCGCTCGTTCGAGCACCCCGGCGCCGGGCGGAAGCGGGCCAAGGCGACGCCGAAGGGCCGCCAGGTCGATCCGACCGCCGCGTACGAGATTGAACAGCTGCTCGGCGACCGGTCGCGGCAGCGCGATCTCTTGATCGAACATCTGCATCTGATCCAGGACACGTATCACCAGATTTCCGCAGGCCATCTCGCCGCACTCGCCGACGAGATGAAGCTGTCGTTTGCCGAAGTGTTCGAGACCGCAACCTTCTACGCGCATTTCGATATCGTGAAGGAAGGCGAGCCGGATATTGCGCCGCTGACCATTCGCATCTGCGATTCGCTGACCTGCGCGATGCTGGGCGCGGAAAAACTGTTGCATGAATTGCAGGACAAAGCCGGCCCCGGCATTCGCGTGGTGCGCGCGCCCTGCGTCGGCCGCTGCGATACCGCGCCCGCGGCCGAAGTCGGCCATCACTTTGTCGACCATGCAACCACTGCAAGCGTGCTTGCCGCCGCGAAGGCCGGCGAGACGCATGCGCATTTGCCTGAGTATGTTGGTTACGACGCCTATGTCGCCGGCGGCGGTTACGCGCTGCTCAATCGCTTGCGCTCCGGTGCGCTTTCCAAGGAAGACCTGCTCAAATCGCTCGACGACGCCTCGCTGCGCGGCCTCGGCGGCGCCGGCTTCCCGACCGGGCGGAAATGGCGTGCGGTGCTCGGCGAGCCCGGCCCGCGGCTGATGGCGATCAATGGCGACGAGGGTGAGCCCGGCACGTTTAAGGATCGCTTTTACCTCGAGACCGACCCGCATCGCTTCCTCGAGGGCATGCTGATCGGCGCCCACGTGGTCGAGGCGACCGACGTCTACATCTACCTGCGCGACGAATATCCGGCCTCGCGCGAAATTCTGGAGCGCGAGATCGCAAAACTGCCGGCGGGCGGACCGGTGCTGCATATGCGCCGCGGCGCCGGCGCCTATATCTGCGGCGAGGAATCCTCGCTGCTCGAAAGCATCGAAGGCAAGCGCGGTCTGCCCCGCCACAAGCCGCCATATCCGTTCCAGGTCGGCCTGTTCGGCCTGCCGACGCTGATCAACAACATCGAGACGCTGTGGTGGGTGCGCGACATCGTCGAAAAGGGCGCCGACTGGTGGAAGGGCCACGGCCGCAACGACCGTCACGGCCTGCGCAGCTATTCGGTATCGGGCCGCGTCAAGAATCCCGGCATGAAGCTGGCGCCTGCGGGTGTCACCGTGCGCGAACTGATCGACGAGTTCTGCGGCGGCATGGCCGACGGACATACGTTCCATGCCTATCTGCCGGGCGGCGCGTCCGGCGGCATCCTGCCGGCGTCGATGGACAACATCCCGCTCGATTTCGGAACGCTGGAAAAATACGGCTGCTTCATCGGCTCGGCCGCGGTCGTGATCCTGTCCGAACACGACAGCGTGCGGGGCGCGGCGCTGAACCTGATGCGCTTCTTCGAGGATGAAAGCTGCGGCCAGTGCACGCCGTGCCGGGTCGGCACCCAGAAGGCGGCGATCCTGATGGAGCGCCCGGTCTGGAACCGCGAACTGCTCGACCAGTTGAGCCAGGCGATGCGCGATGCCTCGATCTGCGGGCTCGGGCAGGCAGCCTCGAATCCGCTGACGTCAGTGATTAAGTATTTTCCGGAAGAATTCGTGCCGAAAGAAGCCGCGGAATGACCAGGATCAAGTTCGAACTCGACGGCAAGCAGGTTGAGGCCAACGCAGGCGAAACCATCTGGCAGGTGGCAAAGCGCCAGGGCCAGGAAATCCCGCATCTGTGCTATTCGCCCGCGCCGGACTATCGGCCCGACGGCAATTGCCGCGCCTGCATGGTGGAGATCGAGGGCGAGCGCGTGCTGGCGGCGTCCTGCAAGCGTACCCCCGCCGTCGGCATGAAGGTGAAATCCGAAAGCGCGCGCGCGGTCGCGGCGCAGAAGATGGTGATGGAACTCTTGGTCGCCGACCAGCCGGCGCGCGAGACCTCGCACGATCCTGACTCAAAATTCTGGCACTGGGCCGAAAAGGTCGAGGTCACCGAGAGCCGCTTCCCCGCGGCCGAGCGCTGGGAAAGCGACGTCAGCCATCCCGCGATGAGCGTCAATCTCGATGCCTGCATCCAGTGCGGCCTGTGCGTACGCGCCTGCCGCGAAGTGCAGGTCAACGACGTCATCGGCATGGCCTATCGCAGCCATGGGTCGAAAATCGTGTTCGACTTCGATGATCCGATGGGGGAATCGACCTGCGTGGCCTGCGGCGAATGCGTGCAGGCGTGCCCGACCGGTGCATTGATGCCGTCGGTGATGCTGGACGAGAACCAGACCCGCGTGACCTATGCCGACAAGGAAGTCGACTCGCTGTGCCCGTTCTGCGGCGTCGGCTGCCAGGTCACCTACCAGGTCAAGGACGAGAAAATCATTTACGCCGAGGGCCGCGACGGCCCGGCCAACCACAACCGGCTCTGCGTCAAGGGCCGCTTTGGATTTGACTACATCCATCACCCGCATCGTCTGACCAAGCCGCTGGTGCGGCTGCCCAACGCGAAGAAGGATGCCAACGACCAGGTCGATCCGGCCAATCCGTTCACGCATTTCCGCGAAGCGTCGTGGGAAGAGGCGCTGGATATCGCCGCCAACGGCCTCGTGAAGATCCGTGATGAGAAGGGCGTCAAGGCGCTGGCCGGTTTCGGCTCCGCCAAAGGCTCCAACGAAGAGGCCTATCTGTTCCAGAAGCTGGTGCGCACCGGCTTCGGCTCCAACAATGTTGATCACTGCACGCGGCTGTGCCACGCCTCGTCGGTGGCGGCGCTGTTCGAAGGCTTGAGCTCCGGCGCGGTGTCGGCCCCGTTCGCGGCGGCGATGGATGCCGAAGTCATCATCGTGATCGGCGCAAATCCGACCGTCAACCACCCGGTCGCTGCAACCTACATCAAGAACGCGGCGAAGAAGGGCGCCAAGCTCTTCGTCCTGGATCCGCGTCGGCAATCGCTGTCGCGCCACGCGACCCAACATCTGCAGTTCAAGCCCGGCTCCGACGTCGCCATGCTGAATGCGATGATCAACACGATCATCACCGAAGGCCTGACCGACGATCAGTACATCGCGGGCTACACCGAGGGCTTTCAGGATTTGGAGGAGAAGATCAAGGAGTTCACGCCGGAGAAGATGGAGCCGATCTGCGGCGTGCCGGCAGAAACCTTGCGCGAGGTGGCGCGGACCTATGCGCGCGCCAAATCGTCGATCATCTTCTGGGGCATGGGCATCAGCCAGCATGTCCACGGCACCGACAATGCGCGCTGTCTGATCGCGCTGGCGCTGATCACCGGACAGGTCGGCCGTCCCGGCACCGGCCTGCATCCGCTGCGCGGCCAGAACAACGTGCAGGGCGCGTCCGACGCCGGCCTGATCCCGATGTTCCTGCCGGACTACCAGCCGGTTAGCCGCGACGACATGCGCGGCAATTTCGAGAAGTTGTGGAGCCAGGAGCTCGATCCGGTACGCGGCCTGACCGTGGTGGAGATCATGAACGCGATCCACGCCGGTGAGATCAACGGCATGTATATCGAGGGCGAAAACCCCGCGATGTCCGATCCCGATCTTCAGCATGCGCGCGGAGCGCTCGCCATGCTCGATCATCTCGTGGTGCAGGACCTCTTCGTCACCGAGACCGCATTCCACGCCGACGTCATCCTGCCGGCCTCGGCCTTTGCCGAAAAGGACGGCTCCTTCACCAACACCGACCGCCGCGTGCAGCTTGCGCGCCAGGTGATCAAGCCGCCGGGCGAGGCGCGACAGGATCTCTGGATCATCCAGGAGATCGGCAAGCGTATGGGGCTGCCGTGGAATTATTCGGGCCCCGGCGACGTCTACACCGAGATGGCGCAGCTGATGCCCTCGCTCAAGAACATCAGCTGGGAGCGGCTGGTCCGTGAAGGCGCCGTCACCTATCCGGCGGATGACCCGAACAAGCCCGGCAACGAGATCATCTTCACCACCGGCTTCCCGACCGAGAGCGGTCGCGGCAAGATCGTGCCGGCGCATGTGATCGCGCCCGACGAGGTGCCCGACGGCGAGTATCCGATGGTGCTGTCGACCGGCCGCGTGCTCGAACATTGGCACACCGGCTCGATGACCCGACGCTCCAGCGTGCTCGACCAGATCGAGCCGGAGGCGGTCGCGTTCATGTCGCCGAAGGATATGCGGCGCCTCAGCGTTTGGCCCGGCGATTTCATCAGACTGGAAACCCGCCGCGGTGCAGTCGAGGTCAAGGTGCGATCGGACCGCGACGTGCCTGAGAACATGGTGTTCATGCCGTTCTGCTACGCCGAGGCGGCGGCGAACCTCTTGACCAACCCGGCGCTCGATCCGTTCGGCAAGATCCCCGAGTTCAAGTTCTGCGCGGTGCGCGCCGAAAGGGCCGAGCTGCGGACCGCGGCGGAGTAGGCCTAAGCCTGAAGAGGTGACGCCGCGCTGGTTACCACGAAGACGGTGTACTCCCTCTCCCGCTTGGGGGAGGCGTAGGCGGCCTGTGGCCGCCGTCCTTGTTGAAGAACGCCGATGCGCAGCATCGGCTATGGGTGGGGGTCTATCCGCGAGTCATATTGTGGAGAGAGCCCCACTTGTGCAGAGAGCCCCCACCCGCCGCGCTCTTTGAGCGCGTCGACCTAAGAGCGAGCTTCGCTCGTCTCGACCCCGCAAGCGGGAGAGGTGCAGCGAGGCTGCCGCCCGACCAATTCAACCCAATTGCTTACGCCGCTGCTCTAGTTGGGGCCGTTCGCAGCCGCAGCCTGCTGCAAGGACTTGTGTTGCGCGACAATCCCTTCGAGTCGCGCAATGTTCTCCAGCAGGCGCTGGCTGGTCAGGACCAGGAAGTAATAGCCGAACTGCGGGTTCTGAAAGTAGATCTCGAGCAGCTTGTCATAAGTGATGGTCAGCACATGACCATCCTCGATGCATTCGATCGTCGCCGTGCGCCGGTTATCGGGCGTGAGGAAACCAAATTCGCCCATCAAACGCCCCGGCGGAAGTTCGACGCTGATTTCCTTGACCAGGAATTTTCCGGTGACGGTCAGCAGCATCTCATGGGCGGCATCGTCTTTTTTGAACAGAATATCGCCCTTGCGATACTTGCGTTCGGTCATGAACGGCTTGAGCCATTCCAGCGACGTATCGCCCTTCGTTGCGCTGCGGGCCTTCTTCACCAGAACGAGCATCTGTCGGAGGCGATACGCATTGATGGGGACCATCAGGAGATACAACAGGAAGGTCGTGACGGATGCCGTGAGCGCGCCGAACAGGGCGAAGAATGCGCAACCGATCATGTTCGCGACGCGCAGCGGCACCATGGTCTGCGTCAGCAAGGTGGCGACAAAGAAGATGGCGCCGACCAGGGCGAACATGTTGGCCAGCGTGATATTGTGGAGAAAAATCTCCAGCAGGCGATTGAACAGCGCGTCGTAGGTGATGTTGTTGGGGTCGAGGCCCAGCTGGACCAGGATTTTCGCTATCCTGAGATTATCCGCGGCCGCGTCGAGAATTCGATCAAGTATTGTCACTGGTCTGCACCGCTACACTTCATTTAGCCGCTACACACGAGAATACAGGCGGGTTGTACCGCCTCAAAGCCCCGCAGGGAAGCGTGCCAAGGCGAAGGCGCCTCGGCACAAATGATTAAAAGCCGAAAGGTCTGCGACGCGCCGTGCGGGCCAAGGCCAGGCTGTGGACCGCGGCGGAGTGAAGCGAGCTAGTCGTTCACCCGAGACGTGACGGTCGTCATGCGCGTCCAGCAGAGCCGCCGCACATAATCGAGCGCGAGCTAAAAAGCCGCGCAATCTCTCGCGCAGACGCTATGGCCGCGCTTCAGGCATCGGAACGACAAAAACCTGGCCGGGATAAATCAGGTTGGGATTGCGGATCTGTTCCCGATTCGCCTTGTAAATGACGGCGTAGCGCGTGCCCGCTCCATAGGAGAGTTGGCTGATACGCCAGAGGCTGTCGCCGCGCGAGACGGTGGTGGTGGCGATCTTCGGCACGACCACGGTGGAGGGCGAGCCCTTGTCTGGCGGCGAGTCCTTGTCTGGCAGAACGGCGGCCATGGCGCCGGCCAGCTCCGGCTGCTGTGCAGAGGCAACGTCCAGCCGTTTGGCCGCGGTGGCCGGCACGGAGGCCGTGACCATCGTGTCGGGAACGTTGAACGGCACCTCGGCGCGGGCGCGCACCGCGCCGGAATTCTGCTCCAACTCGTCCAGCCTCACGCGGTAGCTGCCGGAGGCGACCCCCTCCTTGATCGTGACCGCAAAACGTCCGTCTGCGGCAGCGGTTGCCGACGCAATAAAGCTGTCGTTGAGATAAAGCTTCACCGCGGCGCCGGGGCGGGCGCGGCCGCTGACATGGAGCTTGCCGCCCGGCTCGATCTCAACCGTCTCCGCAACCACTGCACCGGCCATCGGCTTAGGCACAGCCGGCTGCGACAGCACGACAGTGGGTTTGTCCGGCGCCATCAACGCTACGACCGGCCGGTCGGTTGATTTCGGCTCAAGCGCCACCGTCACGCTCTGTTTGGACGAGGTCTGCTTGCCGTCCGGCTCCTTGGCCCGCAGCGTCAGGTCATAAGTCCCTGAGGGAAGCCGGGGCGGAACCATGACGAATTGTCCGGATTGATCCGCCACCACGCGATCGTGTATCTCGCCGTTGCGCAGCAGTTCCACCGCTGCGCCCGGCATGGCCCGGCCGGCGATGACAGCTTCGCCCGTCGGCTCGATGCGGGCGATGTCGAATGACGGCACGCTGTCCGGCGGTGGGGGTGGTCCGCCCAGCGTGGCCGTCACGGCGTTTGCCGCCGCTTGCGCCGCTGCGAGCGCACCCTGCTTTGGGGCGTCCAATGCCGGCTTCGAGATCGTCGGCGCGGCGGTTGCGGCCCTGGTATCGACCCGCGGCTCGTGGCGGACGTAATAGACGGCGAATATGGCCGCCACGCTACATGCCGCAACCATGGACGGTACGATTATTCGACTCATCGATGTCGCAATCATGATGCTCATCCATCGGCCAAATCACTGGCTCGACGGCATTCTATAGCGTCTTGGGCAAAGTTGGTACTCGTTTGCGTTGCGAAAACGGGGTAGGCCGGTCAGCTTATAGCCATCCGGCACGCCGGAAGCGCCAGAACAGGCCCGCGCAAACGGTCAGGATCGTGCCGATAATGGCGAAGTAACCATACTCCCACTCCAGTTCCGGCATGTGCTTGAAGTTCATGCCGTAGATGCCGGCGATCGCGGTCGGGACCGCGATGATGGCAAGCCATGAGGCGAGTTTCTTGGAGACCGCGGTCTCCTGGGCCTGGCCCACCAAAAGGCTCGCCTCGAAGGCAAAAGCGAGAACCTCGCGAAGCGAGTCGATCTGCTCCTGGACGGTGCGGACGTGGTCCGTGACGTCGCGGAACAGCGGCTGCATGGTGGGGCGGATCATCGGCAGATTGTCATGTTCGAGCCGGCGGCAGACCTCCACCAGGGGTCCCACCGCGTTCCGCAGGCGCAACAGATCGCGCCGCAACAGATACAGCCGCTCGATCTGCGCCCGTGTCATCGCGCTCGCGAGCACCTGCTCCTCCATCGCTTCGACCTCCTCCTGGATGGTCTCGAGCACCGGCGAGTAGTTATCGACGATAAAATCGAGAATGGCGTAGAGGATATAATCCTCGCCGCGGGCCAGCGCCCGCGGGCAGCTTTCGCAGCGCGCGCGCACCGGCGCATAGGATGTCGAGGCGCCATGGCGAACGGAGACGAGATATCCTTCGCCGACGAACAGATGGGTTTCGCCGAACGCGATGCTGTCGCCGACGAGCTGCGCGGTGCGTGCCACAATGAACAGGCCGTCGCCATATTGCTCGATCTTCGGCCGCTGATGGGCGTTGTTCGCATCTTCAATGGCAAGATCATGCAGCTGGAACTGTTGCTGCACGCTCGTCAGGAGCGTCATGTCCGGTTCGTGCAGCCCGATCCAGACCACATGGCCGGGCTTGCTGCGCCAACTCGAAGCTTCCTCGATGGCGATATTGGCGACCCGCCGGCCGTCGACATAGGCCCCCGCCGCGACCACACCTTCGGAAGCAACCGGATCGCTCGGCATGTCCGCTTGCGGCGCTACGTTCATGGCTTCCATTCCTCAATGATCGCGGCTGAAACCTGCGCCGACGCCGTGTTCTCGGCAAGGCTAGCACCGGGGAATTTGTGGTCAAATGTATGTTCGGCCTCTTGGACCGCGATCGTTAGGTGCGCCTTTTCCAGGCGGAAAGCAGCAAATTCTGGAGAAGGGAAGGTGCCCGCCGCGATCCCGGCCGCCGCTTATGCCGCGGCTATGCGAAGGGGCTGACGTCTGCCTCGATTTCCTATGCCGGCCTGCGCATTTTCAGCTTCTGAGGCTCGCACAGCGAGCCGACCGTGGAGATACGAGATGGCTCATTTGGTCACCAGCGATTACCGGTTTGGCCGCATCCAGAACAAGAGCGTACGCACGCGCGGCGCGTTGGGACGCGTCAACGGTTTGCTGAAAAGCATGATCGAGGCCATCGCCGATTCGAAGATGCGCCGTATCGAGCGCGAGATCGAGCTCCGGGGTTATCGCTACGATCGGTCCAACAAGGGCTGAAAGCATCGGCTTTGTCGCTTCCATGTTAATCGTTCGCGTGGAGGACTACATGCGGCAGCTTCCCTTCCGGGCATCGGTTCTTGTTTCTCAACTGCGCCACGTCATCGGCGTGGTGGTTACGTTGCTGGGTCCGTCCTGGGACGGCCCGGTCGCAAGATATCGGCCGGAGGACCACTATGTGCGCGGCCCCGGACCGAAATGGCGGGAGAAGCACGGCCTTTGAAGCGCAGTCTCCCTAAAGAGCAGTCCCTCTAAAGAGCAGTCCTGGGCGCGCGTCGCCCGGTTGAACGTGAGGCTTTAGATATAGCCATTCACTGCAGGCTTGATGACTCCCGCGCTCAATGATTGCTGCGGGAGGAAAGCCCCCTCCACAGCTCGTTGCGCTGTCGAGCGGCCCGGCTGATCGGAGAGACGACCAGCTGCGGACTGGCATCGATCGCCGCTGCAAAGGCCCGTTTGAGACGGTCATCGTCAAGCCGCACCAGATACTGTTGCAGTACCGCGGGCGCGCGCTCATTCGGTTGCAGGATCGCCGCGCAAAGCTCTGCGCTGGTGCGGCGAAAAAATTCGAACTCGGAGCTGCCGTCCTGCCGCGGATGGAGCCCGTCGATCTCACGGGCGATCCGGAGCACGGCCAGCCGGTCGGCGTTGTCAAGCGTCACGGCATAGCGCAGCATCGCCAGATGCCAGGCGCGCAGCGTGCCGGCAAACCATTCCGTGCCGTGAACCTCGGAAGTCATCCGCGCCGCGCCTGGGAGGGAGGCGCGGCATCCTCGTGCAGCCGAGGCCCGTGCCAGTGCTCGACCGGGCAGGCGATATCCTCATCGCCGATTGCTGCGATCGCGCTCGCAACTTCCGCTTTCGCGTCATCGGTAAGTTCGACGATGGGCAGGCGGGTGGCCGGGGATATGAAGCCGAGCAGGAAAAGCGCGTATTTCAGCGCCGCCGGGCTTTCATTCGCAAGACAGGTTGTCAGCGGCAACAGGCGGTTGTGCAGGTATCGCGCGGTCTGTGGCCGTGCCTGCCTGCAATTGGAGAATACCGCCTGGCACAATTCCGGCGCGACGTTCGAGACGACGGAAATACGGCCGTCCCCGCCGTTGGCGATGAACGGCAGCGCCGTCGTGTCGTCGCCGGACAACAGTCGAAAGCCTGCGGGCAGAAGCTGCCGCAAGCGGCATAGCCGGGCGATGTCGCCGGTCGCATCCCTCAACCCGATGAAGTGTTTTGAATTGGCGAGCCGCAACAGCGTGTCGTTGGACAGTTCGCGCATGGTCCGCGATGGAACGTCGTGCAGGATGATCGGCAGCGCGGTGGAGATCGCGATCGCCCTGAAATGGGCCTGGATGCCGGCCTGCATCGGCTTGTTGTAGTAAGGCACCACCGAAAGCACCGCATCGGCGCCGGCCGCTTCAGCGCGCTGCGCCAGCTCGATCGCGTGACTGGTCGAATTGGATCCGGCGCCGGCTACGACACGGACGCGGCCCCGCGCCGCTCTGACGGCGGTGCGAACGATGCCTTCCTGTTCCGCAGGTGTCAGCGTCGGGGCTTCGCCGGCGGTTTCACTGACCAGGATGGCGGTGACGCCGGCCTCGATCTGGCGCTCGCACAGCATCGCAAGGGCTGCCAGATCCACGGCGTCGTGTTCGTCGAACGGGGTGGGAATGTCCGGTATGTAGCCCGCCAGCCAGGTGGCGGGAGTTGAAAGTGACGTCATGGGGACGGACATCTGACCGGCCGGCTACGCGACGCGCCGAACGGCGCTGGAGATCGTGGGCGCCTCGCCCATGTCGAGTTCGATCTCGCGCGCCAGTTCGACGATGCTTTCGGGATGATGGCCGTTCTCGAACAGCGCATATTTGACCGCTTGCGCGCGGCTGACGAACAGGCCGCCATAAAGACCGTTCTGTTCCTGGGCGACCCATTGGCCGCGCTGGTTCCTGCCGATGAAGACGATTGCAGAGGCAGAGCTACACGATGGAGGTTCGACGAGCTTCACGTTGGTATTCCTTCCAGTGGTGAGCCGCGCGATTCGAGACCGCATGGCTCATGCCGCCAATATCTTCCCGGCGGGATATAAATTCGAGAGTGGCGAGATGCCGATCGCATAGGAGCCGCATAGGATCGCGCGTCGGGCGCTTCAATGTTCGGGAGCTGCGCCAAGGCTTGCTCGCGGCTTTAGGCGAAATTCTCGGTCAGGACCGGCTGGTAAAATACGTCTGTCTTTTGCGGCACCATCGGGACGCTGGTCCGGTCTGCCCGCGCGCTGAGGCGACGGGCCTCGACGAAGGCGCTGAGGATCGCCAGCGCCAGATCGGCGTGACGGCCCTCGGCGGATTGATCGAGCCAGTCCGGCAGTTCGCGTTCGCGCGACAGCGCGCAATGCCATTTGCCTTCGTCATAGGCGATGCGGCGGAGCTGCCATTGCGGCAATTCCAGATCGATCAGTGCCAGCGCGGCATCGGTCCAGGCGCCGGATTGAATCAGACGCTCGATGCGGGCGGTCTTGCCGCTCTGGCCCACGGACGGAAAGCGCCGGCAGGTCTGGCTGACGATGTCGGACAGGAATTCAGCGGTCACGGCATAGGCGTTGCGCAGCCGGTCGCCGGGTTCAGCGGGGGTTTGGGGTTGTGCGAGAATGAACATGGCGTGATCTCACTTGTGGGGCGGCTGAAACCGCAGCCGTGGGTCCAAGGTGGTCAAAACGCCATTTGAAAACGAGATGCGGCGAAGGGCGGAGAAATAGGGATTTCATAAGTGGGTGATGTGGGCACGCTCTCTCCCCACGTCGTCCCGGCCTTGAGCCGGGACCCATAGCCACCGTCACCCATTTGGCGGAAGGTGACTGGTGTGGCCCGGGACCACGGGCACTTATGGAATTCCTATAACGTCGCCATTGCCCCCATCTCGAAAACCTATGCGCGCGGTGGCACTTCACCACCAATCAAGGCGAGGCCGTCCGTTCGGCCCGCGGCTCATGTCGCACAGGAACATCCCATGCTGGACATTATCGTGCTGGCGCTAGGCGCAGGCTTCTTTCTGGCGGGCATTGGTTACGCCTACGCCTGCGAACGGCTCTGAGGGAGAACGATCATGATGTTCGATTATTCGCTCGCCGGGCTCGTCTCGCTAGGCCTCCTGTTCTACCTGACTTACGCGCTGCTGCGGCCCGAACGCTTCTGAGGACGCCATGATCACGCTGGTCCAAGTCGTCCTGGCGTTTGTCGTTACCTCGGCGCTGCTGATCGCGCTCATTCACCTGCTGCTGCCCGCAAAGAGATCCTGAAGGGTTTTAGACCATGACCGTCATCGGCTGGATTCAAATTTTCCTGTACTGCGCCATCGTGGTCGCGCTGGTCAAACCGCTCGGCTGGTACATGACCCGCGTCTTCAACGGCGAGTCCACGTTTCTGTCGCCCGTGCTGCGGCCGGTCGAAGCCGGGCTTTACTGGATCGGTGGCGTCGATGAGAAGCGCGAGCAGCATTGGCTGACCTATACGGTCGCGATGCTGCTGTTCCATGTCGGCGGCTTCCTCGTCATCTATGGCCTGATGCGGCTGCAGGCGCTGTTGCCGTTCAATCCGCAGGATCAGTCCGCGGTCGCGCCGGATCTGTCGTTCAACACCGCGATCTCCTTCATCACCAACACCAACTGGCAGAACTACGGCGGCGAAAGCACGCTGTCCTATCTGGTGCAGATGCTGGGCCTGACGCACCAGAGCTTTCTGTCGGCGGCGACCGGCATCGCGCTCGCGGTGGCGCTGATCCGCGGTTTTTCGCGTTCCTCGATGCGCACCATCGGCAATTTCTGGGTCGACGTCACGCGCTGCACGCTTTATGTGCTGCTGCCGATCTGCGTGATCTACACGCTGTTCCTGGTCTGGCAGGGCATGCCGCAGACGCTGGGCGCGTATGTCGACGCCACGACGCTGGAGGGCGGAAAGCAGGCCATCGCGGTCGGCCCGGTGGCCTCGCAGGTCGCGATCAAGATGCTGGGCACCAATGGCGGCGGCTTCTTCAATGCCAACGCCGCGCATCCGTTCGAGAACCCCACCGCGCTGTCGAACTTCGTGCAGATGCTTTCGATCTTCGTGATCGGCGCCGCCATGACCAACGTGTTCGGCCGCATGGTCGGCGACCAGCGCCAGGGCTGGGCGATCCTCGGCGTCATGGGCGTGCTGTTTCTCGCGGGCGTCGCCATCACCTATTGGGCCGAAGCCAACGGCACTTCCACGCTGAGCGCGCTCGGGCTCTCCGGCGGCAACATGGAAGGCAAGGAAGTCCGTTTCGGCATCGTTGCATCCTCACTGTTCGCCGTGGTCACCACGGCGGCCTCCTGCGGCGCGGTCAACGCCATGCATGACTCATTCACCGCGCTTGGCGGCATGATCCCGCTGATCAACATGCAGCTCGGCGAGATCATCGTCGGCGGCGTCGGCGCCGGCCTCTACGGCATGCTGCTGTTCGTCGTGCTGGCGATCTTTGTCGCCGGGCTGATGGTCGGCCGCACGCCGGAATATGTCGGCAAGAAGATCGAGGCGCGCGAGGTCAAGATGGCGATGCTCGCCATCCTTGTGCTGCCGTTGATGTATCTCGGCTGGACCGCGGTTGCCGTGGTATTTCCGCCGGCGGTGGCGTCGATGGCCAATGCCGGGCCGCATGGTTTCACCGAGGTGCTCTACGCTTTCACGTCGGCCACCGGCAACAACGGTTCGGCGTTCGGCGGCCTGACCGGCAACACCTTGTTCTACAATCTGACGCTCGCCAGTTCGATGTTCGTCGGCCGCTTCTTCATGATCGTGCCGGCGATGGCCATTGCGGGCTCGCTGGCGGCCAAGAAGTCGATCCCGCCATCGGCTGGCACGCTGCCGACCACCGGTGGCCTGTTCGTCGGCCTCGTCGTCGGCGTGATCCTGATCATCGGCGGTCTCACCTTCTTCCCGGCGCTGGCGCTCGGACCGATCGTCGAGCACCTCGCTGACAACGCCAACAATCTGTTCTGATCGATCTCTCTTCGGAGTTACGTCCATGGAAGCCATGAAACTGCAGAAAAAGGTGACGGCCTCGGCGATATCAGACCCGAAGATCCTGGTGCCGGCGATCAGGTCGTCGTTCGTCAAGCTCGACCCGCGGCTGATGATCAAGAGCCCCGTGATGTTCGTGGTCGAGGTCGTGGCTGCGCTGACCACCATCATCTTCCTGCGCGACCTCGTCACCGGCGGCACGAATCTCGGATTCACCTTCCAGATCATTATGTGGCTGTGGTTCACGGTGCTGTTCGCCAATTTCGCGGAAGCGGTGGCGGAGGGACGCGGCAAGGCGCAGGCCGAATCGCTGAAGAAGACCCGCACCGAGAGCCAGGCCAAGCTGCTGACCGGTTCGGACAAGACGTTTCGCCTGGTGCCCGGCACCGCGCTGAAAGTCGGCGATATCGTTCTGGTCGAAGCCGGCGACAACATCCCGTCCGACGGCGAAGTGATCGAGGGCGTCGCCTCGGTCAACGAGGCGGCGATCACAGGCGAATCCGCGCCCGTGATCCGCGAATCCGGCGGCGACCGTTCGGCGGTAACCGGCGGCACCCAGGTGCTGTCGGACTGGATCCGTGTCCGTATCACCGCGGCGCAGGGATCGACCTTCATCGATCGCATGATCAGGCTGGTGGAAGGCGCCGAGCGGCAGAAGACGCCGAACGAGATCGCGCTCAATATCCTGCTGGCCGGCCTCACCATCATCTTCGTGTTCGCGACCGTGACGATCCCGAGCTATGCGGCCTATGCCGGCGGCTCGATTTCGGTGGTCGTGCTGGTGGCGCTGTTCGTGACGTTGATCCCGACCACCATCGGCGCGTTGCTGTCCGCGATCGGCATTGCCGGCATGGACCGGCTGGTGCGCTTCAACGTGCTGGCGATGTCCGGCCGCGCGGTCGAGGCCGCCGGCGACGTCGATACGCTGCTGCTCGACAAGACCGGCACCATTACCCTCGGCAACCGCCAGGCAACCGCGTTTCGGCCAGTCCGCGGCGTGACCGAGCAGGAGCTGGCGGATGCGGCGCAGCTGGCTTCGCTCGCCGACGAGACGCCCGAGGGCCGCTCGATCGTCGTGCTGGCCAAGGAAAAATACAACATTCGAAGCCGCGACATGAAGGAGCTCGCCGCGACATTCGTGCCCTTCACCGCGCAAACCCGCATGAGCGGCATCGACGCAGGCACCTCGTCCGTCCGCAAGGGCGCGGTCGATGCGATCCTCAATTACATCGGCGGCGGCACCGCTCAGACCATGGCGAGCGGCAACGCCGTTCGTGCGATCCAGCCGACGGTGGGTACGGAAGCGGCCCGCGAACTCCAGGCCATCGCAGACGAAATCGCCAAGGCCGGCGGCACGCCGCTCGCTGTCGCCAAGGACGGCCGCCTGCTCGGCGTCATCCACCTCAAGGATATCGTCAAGGGCGGCATCCGCGAGCGCTTTGCCGAATTGCGCCGCATGGGCATCCGCACCGTGATGATCACCGGCGATAACCCGATGACGGCAGCGGCGATCGCGGCCGAGGCCGGCGTCGACGATTTCCTCGCCCAGGCAACGCCTGAGGACAAGCTGAAGCTGATCCGCGACGAGCAGGCCAAGGGCAAGCTGGTGGCGATGTGCGGCGACGGCACCAACGACGCGCCCGCGCTGGCGCAAGCGGACGTCGGCGTCGCCATGAACACCGGCACCCAGGCCGCGCGCGAGGCCGGCAACATGGTCGACCTCGATTCCAACCCGACAAAACTGATCGAGGTGGTCGAGATCGGCAAGCAGCTGTTGATGACGCGCGGTGCACTGACGACGTTCTCGATCGCCAATGACGTCGCAAAATATTTCGCCATCATCCCCGCAATGTTCCTGGCGTTCTATCCGCAGCTCGAGGTGCTCAACGTCATGCATCTGGCGAGCCCGCAAAGCGCGATCCTGTCGGCGATCATCTTCAACGCGATCGTCATCATCGCGCTGATTCCGCTGGCGCTGAAAGGCGTCGCCTACCGTGCCGTCGGGGCAGGGGCACTGCTGCGCCGCAACCTGCTGATCTACGGCCTCGGCGGCATCATCATTCCCTTTATCGGCATCAAGGCTATCGATCTTGTGGTCACCGCCTTGAACCTGGCCTGAGGAGACACACCATGCTTCGCGAAATTCGCCCCGCCATCATCCTGCTGCTGTTGCTGACCGCCATCACAGGCCTTGCCTATCCGCTCGCGATGACCGCGATTGCCGGCGTGATCTTTCCGAAGCAGGCGCAAGGCAGCCTGATCGAGAAGGACGGCAAGGTGATCGGCTCGGCCCTGATCGGGCAGGAGTTTAAGGAAGACAAATATTTCCACGGGCGGCTCTCGGCGACCTCGGCGCCGGACCCGGTGGATTCCACAAAGACGGTGTCGGCACCCTATAACGCGGCCAATTCCGGCGGCTCCAACCTCGGCCCGACCAGCAAGGCTTTGGCCGACCGGCTCAAGGAGGATGTCGACAAGCTGAAGGCGGAAAACGCCAACGCTTCCGTCCCCGTCGACCTCGTCACGACCTCTGCCAGCGGCCTCGATCCGGATATTTCGCCGGAGGCGGCGCTATTCCAGGTGCCGCGGGTGGCCAAGGCGCGGAAGATGCCGGAAGAGCGCGTCCGCCAGCTGGTCACGGAGCACACCCAGGGCCGCATGGCAGGATTGCTCGGCGAGATCAGGGTCAACGTTCTGGCACTGAATCTGGCGCTGGATGCCGCCGCAGCCAAATGACGGGAGCTAGGCCGCGCCGGATGACATGACTATATTGCCGCATGGCAAATCAGCGCCAGGATCATGAAAAACGACCCTCGCCGGACGCGTTGCTGGAGGCTGCGCGCCGCGAGAATGATCGTGCCGGGAAGCTCAAGATCTTCGTCGGCGCAGCCCCCGGCGTCGGCAAGACCTATGAGATGCTGCAAAGCGCCCATGCCAAGAGGAAGGCCGGGATAGATGTCGTGGTCGGCGTGGTCGAGACCCACGGCCGGGCGGAGACCGAGGCGCTGCTGACGGGCCTTGAAGTGCTGCCGCGCAAGCGGCTCGAATACAGGGACCAGGTTCTCGAGGAGATGGACCTCGACGCGCTGATCGCGCGGCGTCCGCAGATCGCCTTGGTCGACGAACTCGCCCATACCAACGCGCCCGGCAGCCGCCATCCCAAGCGCTACCTCGACGTCGAGGAGCTGCTGTCCCATGGCATCGACGTCTATACGGCGGTCAACATCCAGCACATCGAGAGCCTCAACGACGTGGTCGCGCAGATCACGCATGTGCGGGTGCGCGAAACCGTGCCGGACAAGGTGTTCGATCTCGCCGACGCCATCGAACTGATCGACCTCACGCCCGATGATTTGATCCAGCGGCTGAAGGAGGGCAAGGTCTATGTCCCCAAGCAGGCCGAACGGGCGCTCGAACACTATTTCTCACCGGGCAATTTGACTGCGCTGCGCGAACTGGCCTTGCGACGCACCGCCGAACGGGTCGATGAGCAACTCCTGACCCACATGCAGGCCAACGCGATCGCCGGGCCCTGGGCCGCAGGTGAGCGTGTTCTGGTTTGCATCAGTGAGGACCCGCGATCGGCGGGGCTGGTGCGCTACACCAAGCGGCTGGCCGATCGGCTGCACGCGCAATGGACGGCGATCAGCATCGAGACGAGGCGCAGCCTGCAACTGACCGACGAGCAGCGCGACCGGCTCGCCGACACGATGCGGCTCGCCGAGGCGCTGGGCGGCGAGGCGCTGACCATTCCCGGCGTCGGCCGCCGCATCGCCGATGACGTCATCCATTTCGCGCAGGCGAACAACGTGACGCAGATCATCATCGGAAAGTCGGCACGGTCGTGGTGGTTCGAGCTGATGCGCGGTTCGGTGGTGCACGATCTGGTGCGCCGTGCCGGCAATATCACCGTCAACGTCATCGCCGGCGAGGAACTCGCGGCCGAGCCCGTTCCGAGGAAAACGGTGCGCACGGCCGAACGGCAGGAGCCGTTCGATCCGCTGCCCTATGCGGTGTCCCTGGCGTTCGTCGCCATTGCGCTCGGTGCTGGCCTGCTGGTTCATCCGCGGCTGGGCATCGAAAACGTCGATCTCGTGTTCCTGACGGCCGTGGTCGGGGCCGCCGTCCGTTACGGGCTGTTGCCGTCGCTGTTTGCAAGCGTGGTTGGGTCACTCTGCTACAATTTCTTTTTTCTCCCGCCGGTCTATACCTTTACGATTACCGATCCGCCCAATGTCGCCGCCTTCTTCTTCTTCATGCTGATTGCGATCCTGGTTTCCAACGTCGCGGCGCGGGTACGAACGCAGGCCGTGACTGCGATGGGCCGGGTCCGCACCACGGAATCGCTCTACGCCTTCAGCCGCAAGCTCGCGGGCACCGCGACCCTCGACGACGTGTTGTGGGCGACCGCCTACCAGACGGCGTTGATGTTGAAGGTGCGGGTGGTGCTGCTGTTGCCGGAGGACGGCATCATTACCGTCAAGGCCGGCTATCCGCCCGAAGATCAACTAGACAAGGCGGATCTCGCCGCCGCGAACTGGGCATGGGGCAACGACCGGGCCGCGGGCCGCGGCGCCGATACGCTGCCGGGCGCCAAGCGCCTTTTCCTGCCGATGCGAACCGGACGCGGGCCGATCGGCGTCATCGGCATCGATGATGACAAGACCGGGCCGTTGCTCACCCCGGATCAGCGCCGGTTGCTCGATGCCTTGATGGATCAGGGCGCGCTCGCGATCGAACGGGTGCTGCTGGTGGAGGATATGGACCGCGTCAAACGCACGGTGGAGTCGGATCGTCTGCGCTCGGCGCTGTTGACGTCGATCTCGCACGATCTCAAGACGCCGCTGGCCTCGGTGCTCGGCGCCGCAAGCGCGATGCGGGACCTTGATAGCGGCCTGAGCGATACCGAAAAGCGGGATCTGCTGGCGACCGTGATCGACGAGTCCGAACGGCTCAACCGCTTCATCGCCAACCTTCTCGACATGACAAAGCTGGAATCCGGCGCCGTGGTGCCGAATGCGGCGCTGCATGATATCGGCGAGATCGTCGGCAGCGTGCTTCGGCGCGCCAGCAAGATTCTTGGAGGCCACAAGGTTTCGCTTGAGCTGGCCGCCGACTTGCCGATGCTGCAGCTTGATGCGGTGCTGTTCGAGCAGGTGCTCTTCAACGTGCTGGACAACGCGGCGAAATATGCGCCGGCCAACACCACGATTTCGATCAGGAGTTCGCGGGAAAGAGATTGGGTGTCCCTGCAAATCATTGACGAAGGCGATGGTATACCGCCCGAGGAGCTGGACATGATATTCGACAAGTTTCACCGCGCGCAAAAGGGCGATCACGTCCGCCCGGGCACCGGCCTTGGCCTGGCGATTTCGCGCGGCTTTGTCGAGGCCATGCACGGCACGATCTCGGCCGCCAACCGGATTGACCGGAGCGGCGCCGTACTGACGATCCGCTTGCCGGTCCCGGCCGTATCAGATGCACTGGACACCGCCGCATGAGTGCCGCACCGATCAAGGTCCTTGTCATCGACGACGAGCCGCCGATACGCAAGCTGCTGCGGATGGGATTGAGCACGCAGGGCTACGATATTCTGGAAGCTCCCAGCGGCAAGATAGCGCTCGAAAAGCTGGCCGAGGGGCCCGCGCTGATCATCCTTGATCTCGGCCTGCCGGACATCCAGGGCCACGAACTGCTGCGCATGATCCGTGGTCGCAACGACAGCGTTCCCATCGTGGTGCTGTCTAGCCGCGGCGACGAGGCCGGGAAAGTTCAGGCGCTCGATCTGGGCGCCGACGATTATTTGACAAAGCCGTTCGGGATGGATGAACTGCTCGCCCGCATGCGCGCCGCGCTGCGGCACCAGTTGCAGGTCCAGGGTGAGCGCCCGGTATTCCGATCGGGCGACCTCGCGGTCGATCTTGTGCGCCGCATCGTCAAGGTGGGGGACAAGGACGTGAAATTGTCACCCAAGGAGTATGAACTGCTGCGCGTGCTGGTGCAGCACGCCGGCAAGGTGTTGACTCACCGGTTCCTGCTCAAGGAGCTGTGGGATGAACTGACCGACGCGCAATACCTGCGGGTCTATGTGCGCCAGCTCCGGCAGAAGATCGAGGCCGATCCGGAGCGCCCGCAGTTTGTTCTGACTGAAACCGGTATAGGCTATCGGCTGCGCGCGCCGGATTGATACGCGGCAGCCTGGCTGGAGTCACGATGAAGATTTCCGATCTGCTATCGCCAACCGACGTCATGATCGACGTTCGGGCCTCGCAGAAGGGGCAGCTGTTGCAGGAATTGGCGGCCACGGCCGCCGTCAATCTCGGCCTGGCTGTCGATCAGGTGACGTCGCATCTGCTGAAGCGGGAAGAGCTGGGATCGACGGGGACCGGCAATGGCATCGCTATTCCGCACGCCCGGCTGACGGGCTTGAAGCGGCCCTATGGACTGCTCGCAAAGCTGAAGCAGGGCATCGAGTTTGATGCCATCGACGGACAGGAGGTGGACGTCGTGTTCGTCCTGTTGCTGCCGGCGGCAGTGGAGAACGAAGCGCTCGCCGCGCTGGCGCTGGTAGCCCGGAGTTTGAGATCACCGGATACGCTAGCGCGATTGCGGGCTGCGAAAAATTCATCCGAGCTCCATGCCGCGATCGCCTGAGGTTGCGGGCTCTGGAACTTTCATGCCAAGCGATGATTAATTTCCTTCCAATCGGGAGGTAGATCCATGGCACGATACTCGAAGAAGGCGTCCACCGACGTCAAGCGCGCAATGAAGAAACGCAAGGCCGGCACCTTGAAGAGCGGCCGTTCCGGCAGAAAAGTGAAGAGCAAGAAGCAGGCGATTGCGATCGGGCTTTCCGAGGCGCGCGCCAAGGGCAAGAAGGTGCCGAAGAAGGCGGCCAAGAAGCGCAAGACAGCGAAGAAGCGGAAGGCGAAGAAGTAGGGCATCTCTATCTCGTCATGGCCGGGCTTGACCCGGCCATCCACGTCTTTGCTGCGGCAAGGAAGTCGTGGATGCCCGGGTCAAGCCCGGGCATGACGAATGAGTGGGGCGCGTTCTCGAAACTACCCCGCCTTGCGCGCCCGCGCCGCCGACCGGTGCGCCTTCTTGGCCGCTCGCCGTTGCGGCGTCCGGCGCGATGTGCCGGCGTGGGCTCGCCGCTTCGCCGCTCCTTTGCCTTTCAGGCTCTGCTTCAGCGCGTCCATCAGACTAACGACGTTGTCGGCCTTCTCCTCGCGCTCCACGGTCTTCACCGGCTTGCCGGAGGCCTTGCGCCGGACCAGCGCCTTCAACGCGTTCTCGTATTCGTCCTTGAACTTCGACGGATCGAAATGCGCCGCCTTGGTATCGAGGATGTGGCTGGCCAGTTCGATCATGTCCTTCGATATCCTGGGGCTCTTGATGTCGTCGAAATAGCTGTCCTCGTCGCGCAGCTCGTAGGGATAGCGCAGCGTGGTGCCGAGCAGGCCCTTGCCGAGCGGTTCGATCGCGATGACGTGCTCGCGGTTGGTGAGCACGATGCGCGCCAGCGCGACGCGGTCCTGGTCCTTCATGGCGTCGCGGATCACGGCGAAGGCGTCGATACCGGCCTTGCCGTCCGGCACGATATAATAGGGGTTGTTGAGATAGCGCTTGTCGATCTCGTCACGGGGCACGAAGCTGTCGATGTCGATGGTGTGGTTGCTCTCGATCTGGACCGCCTCCAGCTCCTCCTTTTCGACCTCGACATACTCGCCCTTCTTCAACTCGTAGCCGCGGCCCTTCTGGTCGCTCTCGACGACATCGCCGGTCTCGCTATCGACCATCTGCTGCTTCAGCCGGTTGCCGGTCTCCTTGTTGATCATGTGGAAACGGGTTTTCTCGGCGGAGGTCGAGGCCGGATACAGCGCGATCGGGCATGACACGAGGGAAAGCTTCAGCGAGCCTTTCCAATAGGCGCGAGGGGCCATGACAATCTCCGGTGAGGCGTTTGGGTTCGGAACTTCAACGGTTAGTGCTAGTTTTGGTTCCTGTTGCGACCGTCCGAGAGCTACGCCGTATTTCCCTTATTGCGAGCGCAGCGAAGCAATCCTTCTTGCGCCAACCCGAGGCATGGATTGCTTCGCGGAGCCTGTCATCGGGCGCGCATTCGCGCGACCCGTTGGCTCGCAATGACGGTTGGGTGCGACAAAACAACCCGACGGGCAGATCACTTCTGATTTACGGAATCCTTGTCAAGCCCCAAAGAAAAAAATATTTCTGTTTACCAGAATGCAAATCAGGTGCATATGTTTGCCCATCCCGTCCCACTCAGAGGGCGTCGGCCGTCGTCACGGACGTTGGACGGGTTGCGGTGGACGCTGGTTTACGCTGAGACGACGGCGTGGATAGGCGTACGGCAAAACCGTGTGGTCCTGGCGCCCGTTGCTGGCGTCAAGCTGTCGGGTAGGCGAGAGCCGAACGGCAGCGACGGAGTCAACCAAGAACTCGTCTCCGGGGAGATCACGGCATAAGCCGTAAAGCCATTGCGCAGGGAAGGCCGGGTGTTCTCCGCTGCCCTGTATGCTCGTGTGCAGCATTTCTTGTGCTAACCGCACACGGGACCGCGGGTGCAGCGCGCACCCGGTCTTCCCTGCGCCCTCTTGATGAGAGGGCGGGAAGTTTCTGGCAAAGCTCGGGCCCATCAGGCCGCGAGATCGCGAAAGTATGTTCAGTGCTCAGTGCAGCAACAAAGACCGCCGTCGTCCCGGCCTTGAGCCGGGACCCATAACCACAGGGAGAAGTTTTGCGAAAGGTCTCTGCGACCGAGCCTTCATCGAGAGATCACGCGGTATGGGTCCCCCGATGCGCAATTGCGCATCTGAGCTCAAGGCCGGGACGACTAGCGGTGGGGATGCGAAAGCGTGCTCAGGTCACGTCTGGCGGGGTTTGGTTTCGGAACTTCAGCGGTTACCATGGGTTTCGGATACTGGTTTTTGCCGCCGCGCGGGCGGCCGACGGATATGAGGCTTGACCGTGTCGCTGCGAAACCTGACCACCTACCGGAAAAAGCGCGATTTCGAAAAGACCAGCGAGCCATCCGGCGACGTCAAGGTGGCGCCCTCAAAACAGCGGCGGTTCGTGATCCAGAAGCATGACGCGACTCGGTTGCATTACGATCTCCGGCTGGAGTTCGACGGCGTTTTCAAATCGTGGGCAGTGACGCGCGGTCCCTCGCTCGATCCGCACGACAAGCGGCTCGCGGTCGAGGTCGAGGACCATCCGCTCGATTACGGCGATTTCGAAGGCACCATTCCAGATGACCAGTACGGCGGTGGCACCGTGCAACTCTGGGATCGCGGCTATTGGGAATCCGACGACCCCGACCGCGGCTTCAAGAAGGGCGACCTGAAATTCAACCTGCACGGCGAGAAGCTGCATGGCAGCTGGGTGCTGGTGCGGATGAAGGGCGACCGTTACGGCGGAAAGCGCACCAACTGGCTGCTGATTAAACACCGCGACGAGTTCGTGAGGGAAGGCGACGCCAACGATATCCTCGACGAGGACAAATCGGTCGCGTCGGGCCGCTCGATGGATCAGATCGCGAACGGCAAGGGGAGCGCGCCAAAGCCGTTCATGCTGGCGAGGGGTGGCAAAGCCCAGGCCGATGCGGTGTGGCATTCCAACCGCGGCGAGGCGGCGGAAGCGCGGGCGCAGGGAAAAACATCGATCAGGACGTCGATCTCGCGGTCCGCGCCTCCAACGAAGGCGCGCGCCGCGGCCAAGGTTAAGGTGGCCAAGGTTAAGGCGGCCAAAGTTAAGAAAGCCGATGCGATGCCGGATTTCGTCGCGCCGCAACTTTGCGCCTCGGCCGAAAGCCCACCCAATTCGGACGGCTGGTGCCACGAGATCAAATTCGACGGCTACCGCATGCAATTGCGGGTCGAGGATGGCGACGCCGTCCTGAAAACCCGTAAAGCACTGGACTGGACGGAAAAGTTCGGCGCCATCGCCAAGGAGGCGACATCGCTGCCGGATGTGCTGATCGACGGCGAAATCGCCGCGCTCGACCATCATGGCGTGCCGCACTTCTCGACGCTGCAGGCCGCGATCTCCGACGGCAAAACCGGCGCGCTGATCTTCTTCGCGTTCGATCTGCTGTTCGCCGGATCTGAGGATCTACGCGGCCTGCCGCTTGGCGAGCGCAAGACGCGCCTGAAGCAGCTTCTGGAAGCCAGGAAGCGTAAGGGCCGCCTGATTCAGTATGTCGCGCATTTCGAGGAAAGCGGCGATTCCGTCCTGGAAGCCGCCAACAAATTGGCGCTTGAAGGCATCATCTCCAAGAAGCTGGACGCGCCGTATCGATCCGGGCGGTCCGAAAGCTGGACCAAATCCAAGACCCGCGCCGGACACGAGGTGGTGCTGGGCGGATGGAAGACCACCAACGGCAAATTCCGCTCGCTGATGGCCGGCGTCTATCGCGACGGTCATCTGGCCTTTGTCGGCCTCGTGGGCACCGGCTTTGGGCAGGACACGGTCCGGCGCATCATGCCGGCGCTGAAGGCGGCGAGTTCGGACAAGAGCCCGTTTGGCGGCAAGGACGCGCCGAAGAAGACCCGCGACGTGCATTGGCTGAAGCCGGAGCTGGTCGCCGAGATCGAATTCGCGGGGTGGACGGACGGCGGCAACATCAGGCAGGCGGCGTTCAAGGGGCTACGGCAGGACAAGCCGGCGAACGAGGTTGAAGCGGAGAGGCCTGTCATGACCAAGGCGGCAAAACCTTTGATCAGGTCCGGCAAATCGTCGGCCAAATCCGCTGAAGTGATGGGCGTCGTCATCTCAAAACCCGACAAGGCGCTGTGGCCCGACGGCGGTGACGGCAAGGGCGTGACCAAGCTCGATCTTGCGCGTTATTTCGAAGCGGTCGGCGAATGGATGATCGGCTATCTCAAGGGGCGGCCGTGCTCGGTGGTTCGCGCGCCCGATGGCATCAAGGGGGAGACGTTCTTTCAGCGTCATGGCATGCCGGGCAAGTCGGAACTGCTCGAACTCGTCAAGGTTTCCGGCGACCGCAAGCCATATTTGCAGATCGATCGCGTCGAGGGCCTGGCCGCCGTCGCACAGAGCGGCGGGTTGGAGCTGCACCCCTGGAATTGCGCGCCTGACGCGCCCGATGTGCCGGGCCGGCTGGTGTTCGATCTCGACCCCGCGCCCAATGTCGGGTTTGCCGACGTGATCGAGGCCGCCAAGGACATGCGGCAGCGGCTGACCGCTTTGGGCCTCGAGAGCTTCTGCAAGACCACCGGCGGCAAGGGACTGCACGTGGTGACGCCATTGCTGTACGGCGCCAAAGACAGAGTGACGTGGAAGGAAGCGAAGGCGTTCGCGCAGGGCGTTTGCCAGTGGATGGCGAACGATGATCCCGAGCGCTATCTGCTCAACATGTCGAAGAAGCAGCGCCAGGGAAAGATCTTCCTCGACTATCTGCGCAACGACCGGATGTCGACCGCGGTCGCCGTGCTGTCGCCGCGGGCGCGGGACGGCGCCACGGTTTCAATGCCGCTAACCTGGACGCAGGTACGGGACGATCTCGATCCGAAGAAATACACCGTGCGCACGGTGCCGGCGTTGCTGGCCAAAACCAAGGCATGGCAGGGCTACGATGAGGCGGCGGCGTCGATCAAGGCGGCGATCAAGAAACTGGCGGGGAAGTAGGGTGGGCAAAGCGCAAGCGTGCCCACCCTCTTCCCTTGCGATGAAAGAGGTGGGCACGGCGCAAGCGCACCTTTGCCCACCCTACGATCTCAAAATTGCCTACAGCTTCCCGAGCAACAACAGGATCAGCAAGATCACGATCACCAGGCCGAGGCCGCCGCCACCGTAATAGCCGGTGCCGTAGAACGGACCGCCGCCGATGCCGGAAAAGCCGCCCAGCAGGGCGATGATAAGAATGATAAGGATGATTGTTCCGATTGACATGTAATTCTCCTCAGCCCCGCGTTGGGTGCTGTTTGCCTTGCCCTCAACCGGAAAAACAAATGGCAATCGTGAAAGTTCCGTTTATTGCAGCGCACATATCGAGCTTGCCTCTTCCTTTCGAACGGAACGGAATTACATCCGCAAGATCAGACCTGAGGATTTTCCGATGTCCGCACCGCTCGTCGTTTCGATCCCGCACAGCCTCGGCCGCGAAGAAGCCATGCGACGCCTCAAGTCCGGCCTATCGCGCGCTGCGTCGAGCGTGCCGGTGCTGAGCGTCGATGAGGAGCGATGGGAAGACAACCGCATGGTCTTTCGCGTCCGCGCGCTCGGGCAGGCGGCTGCCGGGCATGTCGATGTCGCCGACGATCATGTGAAGGTGGAGGTCGTGTTGCCATGGCTGCTGCAGCGCTTCGCCGAAGTGGCCCAGGCCGCGATCCGGAGCCGCGGCAACCTGTTGCTGACCAAGAAGAACTAGGGCGTTGGCATCAGGCGCCTGCGCTTCGGCGCAGGCATCGCCGCGCCGTGATATCTCGCCTTCAGCACGGCCACGGGGAGGTGCGCCAACAGGTCGGACAACCGCAATTGCGAGGCATCGGCGTCGGCAAATCCCTCCGCCGAATAGCCGCTGACATCGAGGGTGGCATCATGGCTTTCCGCACGGGGCCACGCCCGGCCACTTTCGGAGAACGCCGCGGACAATCTCGTGACGACGACGATTGCGGCCTCGCGGCCACGGCGGCGGGCAAAGGCGATGAAGTGGTCGCGATGAGGTCCGCTGATATCCAGTGGCTGATAATCGCCGTTCGTGAAGACATCGGCGAGCTCAGTGCGCAACTTGAGGAGTTGCCGCGTCCAGGCCAGTTTCAACTTGCCGCTCGGCCAATCCTGCACCAGCTGGTCCCAGTCCGGTGTCTGCAGTGAAGCGAGCAGGTGGGCACGTTTGGCAAAATCGACCGGCCGCCGGTTGTCGGGATCGACCAGCGAGAAATCCCACAGCTCGGTACCCTGATAGAAATCGGGTACGCCCGGCATCGTTGCCTTGAGCGTGATCTGGCTCAGCGAGTTCAAGGCGCCTAATAGCGATACGCGCCGCGCCAGTGCATCGAGCGCGTCGAGAAACTCGGCGGAAATCGAGCGGTCCAGAATGCGCGCGATGAAGGTGTTCAGTCCTGCTTCATAGGCCTCGTGCGGATTGAGCCAGCTGGTCTCCTCCTTGCCCTCGCGCGCCGCCTTCAGGGCATAGGCCTGCATCCGTTCCAGGAACGCCTCGTCGTCCGGCTGCCAGGCTCCCAGCAGGGCCTGATAGAGCATGTATTCGAATGTCGCCGACGGCGCGCGCATCTCGCCGTCGATGACCAAATGAGGCGCGTTGAGAACCTTCCACCGCGCCACGGCGCTGGTCCACTCGCCATGGATCTCGGACAGCGCCATGATCCGGGCGCGGGCGTCCTCGCCCCGCTTGGTGTCATGCGTCGCGGTCGCGGTCATGCCATGCGGCCATTCCCGGGCCCGCGTCTGCATGGCCTGATGAAAATCTTCGACCGAGAGCGCCCTGGCAGATGGGTCACCGCCGACCTCGTTGAGCGCGAGCAGGCGGTGGTAGCGATAGAACGTGGTGTCCTCGAGCGATTTCGCCATCATCGGCCCGGTGAATTGCTGCACCTTCAGCGCAAATCGCCGCACGCGCGGCGCGCTGTGCGGAGGCCGGCCGGGCTTGAGCAGGTCCATGGTCAGGGTATCGCGCAGGAAATCGAAAATGCCGTCATCGGCGGCGAACCAGTCCGCGCGCGCCTTCGCGATCGTTTGCGAGATCAGCGCACGGTCATGGGCGTTCGGCCCCGACGACGTCAAATAGGTCCGGTAGACCGGGAAGTGCAGCACATAGAGTTCCAGCGCTTGCCGCAGGCTGTCGGCGGAATAGTCCCGTGTCGAATAGTGTCCGCTGGCGATGCGCGCCAGGAGGCGCGTCAGCACCGTGAATTCGCTGGTGAGCAGGGTTTCAAGCACCCGGCGCTTGGCCTCCTTCAGGATCGGTTCGAGTTTCGGCGACTGGCTGCTGATCTGGCGGAAGATTTCACCGAGCGGCTCGAGGCCATCGCCGTCGACCAGCGCCTGCGTGATCGTGTTCATCCACTCGTAGCCGGTGGTGCCGTGAACCCCGGTGAAGGAAGGCAGCTTCTCGTCTTCGCCGAGAATCTTCTCGATCACCATGTAAAATGGCTTGGCGCCCTGCGCGCCGCGGATCAGGCGGCGCAGGCGCTGAAAGTACTGGACCGGATCGCGCAGGCCGTCGATATGGTCGAGCCGCAAGCCCTGCAGCTTTCGTTCCGCGATCAGACGTCTGACGAGTTGATGGATGGCCTCGAAGGTGCCGGCGTCCTCGACGCGCAATCCCGCGAGCGAATTGACGTCGAAGAAGCGGCGGTAGTTGATGTCGCTGGAGGCAAGCCGCCAGTGACCGAGCTTGTAATGCTGGCGTTCGAGAAGGTGATGCAGCGCCAGCGTCTGGGCGGGACGATCCGGTCCGGCGCGATAGGCGTCGATCCCGTGCGCGATGGCCTCAGTACTTCCAGCGATTGCCCGTAGCCCCTCTTTGAACGCCGGCGCTTCCTTCCGGTTCGGGCGGCGCAGCCCGTGGTAGCGCGCGGCGAGGGCAAGGATATCCTTGCCGGCTGGACTATCTTCGGCGCCTGCTTCTCTGACGACGGTTCGGAGGATTTCGCTGTAGCGCTCGGGTGCGATCGGCAGCCGATGCTCGAAATACCATGCCGAAAAGCTGCCTTCGCCCGCATCATAGCGCAGTTCGATCTCGCCGCTTTCCAGCGCCTGGCCATAGGATGAACCGATGATCGGCAGCAGCACGCCGCCACGCGCGCGATACGGCAACAGTTCCCAGTCGATGTCGAAGGATGCCGCGTGCGGCGAGGTCTGGCCCCATTCCAGCACGTCCAGCCACCACGGATTATCGGCGAAATGCACGCCGACATGGTTGGGGACGAAGTCGAGGATCAGTCCGAGATCGTATTTCCGCAGCGCCGCGCTCAACCGCTCGAAGCCGGCTTCGCCGCCGAGCTCGGGATTGAAATGGGTGTGATCGGTGATGTCGTAACCATGCGTGCTGCCCTTGCGAGCCGTCATGAAGGGCGAAGCGTAGAGATGCGTGATCCCGAGGGCCGCAAGATACGGGACGACGGCAGCGGCCGCATCGAAATCGAAATCCGCCGAGAGCTGCAGGCGGTAGGTCGCGATCGGGATCGCCGGGGGCATTTTCCTATCCGATGCGCCAGTGCACCGACCATGGCGGGACGCGCTCTCCCAACTCGCTGCCCCAGATCAGGGTTCCCTTGAATTCACCTGAAGTATTGGCGATCTCCAGGTCCGACAGGTTGGCGAGCAGGCGAAGCGTGGCGTCATCGCCCATGCGCCAACTGGCGGTCAGCAGGCCATTGCCGGCGGCCTCTGCTTCGCCGAATGCCGCGCTGGCGAGGCGAGGCACGATCTCCCGCCGGCGGATCGCCAGCATCTGCTGCACGGTTGACTGCCGTCGTTGTGCCGCCGGCGCGGCACGTTCATTCCAGTCGAGGACAGCCGATTGGAAGGTGGATAGCGCCAACGCGTCGGGGACCTCGTCGCCATATTCGGCATAGGCCCAGGCGTATTCGCTGCGGCGCCCCTTGCGGACCGCGTCGGCAAGATCGCCCTTGAAATCACAGAAGAATGGGAAGGGTGTTTTCGAGCCCCATTCCTCCCCCATGAACAGCATCGGGATCGCAGGGGCCAACAGCATGACGGCGAGCGCCGCTTCGATCGCATTGGGATCCGCCACTGCTTCGAGCCGGTCGCCAAAGGCGCGGTTGCCGATCTGGTCGTGGTTCTGCAGGAAATTGATGAAAGCCGTCGGTGCGAGTTTGCCGCTGGGTTCGCCGCGCCTGCCGCGGCGAAACTCCGACATTTCGCCCTGGTAGACAAACCCTGAGGATAGAGATCTGGCGATATCGTCCAGCGGCGAACGCTGATAGTCGCAATAATATCCCTGCTTCTCGCGGGTCATCAGCACGCGCCAGGCGTGATGATAATCATCGTTCCACTGCGCGCGATATTTGCCGCGCGGAGGGTCCTGCGCCGCATCCAGAATGCTGGCGCGGTTGTCGCCGTTTTCCAGCACCAGATGAATGTGCCGCCCGGTAGCCGCGGCGAGCTGACCTACAGCCATGCTGAGATCGTGCAGCAGCGAGAGACCACCGGGCTCGACGATGCTGTTCACCGCATCCAGCCGTAATCCGTCGAAGCGATAATCGCGCAGCCAATGCAGCGCATTCTCGATCGCGAAGGCGCGTACCTGCGGCACGCGGTAATCGATCGCGCTGCCCCACGGCGTGTGGGCTTCCGTAAAGAACCCCGGCGCGTAACGGCCGAGATAATTTCCTTCGGGGCCGAAATGGTTATAGACCACGTCGAGAAACACCATCAGGCCGCGCAGATGCGCCTCGTCGATCAGCGCCTTGAGATCCTCAGGCCGGCCATAGGCGCTGTCGGGCGCATACCACAGCACGCCGTCATACCCCCAGTTGCGGCTGCCGGCGAAGTCCGCCAGCGGCAGCAATTCCATCGCGGTGATGCCGGTCTGCACGAGATGATCGAGCCGCCCGATCATGGCGCGGTAGCTGCCGTCCGGCGTGAAGGTTCCGACATGAGCCTCGATGATGACGGCTTCCTGCCAGGGCCGCCCGCGCCACTCCGTCGCGCGCCACGGAAAGGCGGCGTGGTCGATCACCTCGCTCGGACCGAAGACGTCTTCGGGCTGGAAATCGGCGGCGGGGTCGGGGATATCGATCTCGTCATCGATGCGGAATTTATAGTGGGCGCCTGATTTCGCGCCGGGGACCTCGGCGGCAAACCATCCATCGTCGCCGCGCTGCATCGCATGGGGTTGTTGCAGCAGCAAATCGACGCGCTTGGCCGCCGGCGCCCACAGGCGAAAGCGCGTGCCGTCTTTCGTCAGCTGTGGGCCAAATTGTCGGTCATTCATGCTGAGCCCGCAAAGGCGAGCACCGAGCGCGGCGGTGCTTTCAGGTCGGCGCCCGCAGCGAAGTCGGCCGTCGCTTGTGCGATTTCGGTGGTATTCAGCACCCGCTGCCAGCTCTTGTATTTGCTCATCTTGGGCAATTTGAATGCGATCTCTTCGGGGGCGGCGTTCAGAACGATAAAGATCGGTGCTTGTCCTTGTTCCATCGGTCCGAGCACATAGGCGAGGAATCGTCCTTCCGGAAACTTCCAGTCGGATTCCTTCATTTCCTCGGCGGCCGGCGTCAGCCACAGCACGCCGTAGGAGCCGTCGGCGCGACGGCCATCGAGCCAGCGCTGGCAGCGGATCTGGCCGAACCGCCGGCGCAGGCCGGTCAAATGGCCGATGAAATCGGTGAGGTCCTCGCCTTCCTTGCCGAGGTTTTCCCAACCAACCCAGCCGATCTCGTTGTCCTGGCAATAGGCGTTGTTGTTGCCGCCTTGCGAGTTGCCGACTTCATCGCCGGCCAGCATCAGCGGCGTGCCCTGCGCGAGCATCAGGCATGCCAGCTGATTCTTGCGGAGCTGGCGGCGCAACGCAATGATCGCAACGTCATCGGTCGGGCCTTCATGCCCGCAATTGTTGCTGTCGTTGTGGCTGGAGCCGTCGCGATTGTCTTCGCCGTTGGCCTCGTTGTGCTTCTCGTTGTAGCTGAACAAATCCGCCAGCGTGAAGCCGTCATGAACGGTGATGTGGTTGATGCCGGCGCGCGTCGCGCGATTGTCATGGTGAAACAGGTCGGAGGAGGCGGTCATACGACCGGATATTTCGCCGATCAGGCTGCCTGCGCCGCTCCAGTAGCGCCGCATCGCGCTGCGGTATCGGTCGTTCCATTCCGACCATTGCGACGGGAACGCGCCGACCTGGTAGCCGCCCAGACCGAGATCCCAGGGTTCGGCGACCAGTTTCACGGTCGCCAGCACCGGATCCTGCCGCACGGCGGTGAGGAAGGCGGCGTTGCGGTTGTAACCGTTCGGCCCGCGCGCCAGCGTGGTGGCGAGATCGAAGCGGAAGCCGTCGACGTGGCAGACCTCGACCCAATAGCGCAGTGAATCCATCACCATTTGCAGCACGCGCGGATGGGTCAGGTTGACCGAACTGCCGCAGCCGGTGAAGTCGTCATAAAAGCGCCGATTGTCCGGCTTAAGCCAGTAGTAGGACGCATTGTCGATGCCGCGAAACGACAGCGTCGGGCCGAGATGATTGCCTTCGGCGGTGTGATTATAGACGACATCGAGCATCACCTCGATGCCGGCGTCGTGCAACCGTGCCACCGTGGTGCGGAACGCATCGAGCGGATTGTCCTGCGCGTAGCGCCCTTCGGGCGCGAAGAACGCCAGTGTGTTGTAGCCCCAGTAGTTCACCAGCTTCTTTTCGACCAGCACGCGGTCGTCGATCAGCCCGTGGACCGGCAGCAATTCGATGGTGGTGACGCCAAGGCGCTTGAGATGATCGATCATCGCAGGCGAGGCGAGCCCGCTATAGGTGCCGCGCAGGCCCGGCGGGACGTCGTCGCGCTTCTGCGTCAGGCCCTTGACGTGGGCCTCGTAGATGATGGTGTCTTCCCAGGAAATGTTGGGGCGCATCTCGCGGCGGCCCCAATTGAAGGTCTCGTCGACGACCACCGCCTTGGGCATGCCGCGGGCGTTGTCGCGCCGGTCAAAGGAGAGATCCTCGCGCGAACTGCCGGCCCGGTAGCCGAAATGCGCGTCGCTCCAGACCAGCCGGCCGGCCAGCCGCCTTGCATAGGGATCGAGCAGCAGCTTGTTGGCGTTGAAGCGGTGCCCGTGCTCGGGATGGTAGGGCCCGTGGACCCGATAGCCGTAGAGCTGCCCGGGCGAGACGTCGTTGAGATAGCCGTGCCAGACATCCTCGGTTCGCTCGGGCAATTCGATGCGCTCGAGTTCGCGGCGGCCCTGGCCGTCGAACAGGCAGAGTTCGACCTTCTCTGCGTTGGCCGAGAACAGCGCAAAATTGGTGCCCCTGCCGTCCCAGCTTGCGCCAAGACGTGAGGGCGTTCCCGCGGTCAGGCGCATGCGTCAGCTATCCGGTACGAGAAAGATCGCGGCCAGCGGCGGAATGGTCAGGTTGAGTTCGGGGATGTTGCCCTCCAGCGTCCGGACCTCGCCGATATTGCCGACATTGCTGCCGCCATAATGCGCGGAGTCCGAATTGAATACTTCTTTCCATTTGCCGGCAAACGGCACACGTACCCGGTAATCATAGTAGACGTTGGGCGAGAAGTTCACGACCACGAGGCAGCGCGCTCGCGCATCAAGGCCCTTGCGGACCCAGGCAAAGACGTTGCCGCCGGAATCATGGGTGATGACCCATTCGAAGCCCGGCTGGCTGCAATCCAGCTCGTGCAGCGCCGGCACCGTGCGATAGAGGTGATTGAGGTCGCGGACCAGGCTGTGGATTCCGGCGTGCCTTGGTTGCTGCAGCAGGTGCCAATCCAGCGAGTGATCGTGATTCCACTCGCGCTCCTGGCCGAATTCGCAGCCCATGAACATCAGCTTCTTGCCGGGATGGCCGAACATGAAGCCGTAATAGGCGCGCAAATTCGCAAAACGCTGCCAGTCGTCGCCGGGCATCCGTCCCAGGATCGAGCGTTTGCCGTGCACGACTTCGTCATGCGACAGCGGCAGGATGAAGTTTTCCGAGAACGCATATTGCAGGCCGAACAGGATGTCGCCGTGATGGAATTTGCGGTGGATCGGATCCTTGCCGATGTATTTCAGCGTGTCGTGCATCCAGCCCATGTTCCACTTGTAGCCGAAGCCGAGCCCGCCATATTCGACCGGGCGGGAGACTTGCGGCCATGCGGTGGATTCTTCCGCCGCGGTGGTGGCGTCCGGGAAGCGTCCGAACACTTCGGTGTTGAAGCGGCGCAGGAAGCCGATGGCTTCGAGATTTTCCCGCCCGCCATGCTGGTTCGGAATCCATTCGCCGGCGGGCCTCGAGTAGTCGAGATAGAGCATCGAGGCGACCGCATCGACGCGCAGCCCGTCGATGGCGTATCTTTCCAGCCAGAACAGCGCGTTCGACACCAGGAAGTTCACCACTTCGGTGCGGCCGTAATTGTAGATCAGCGTGCCCCAGTCGAGATGGCGGCCCTGCAAGGGGTTGGCGTGTTCGTACAATGCGGTGCCGTCGAAATGGCCGAGGCCGTGGGGATCGTCGGGGAAGTGTCCGGGCACCCAGTCGAGCAGCACGGCAATGCCCTCGCGATGGAAGGCATCGACCAGCGCGGCAAAATCCTCGGGCGTGCCGAACCGGCTGGTCGGTGCGAACAGGCCGGTCGGCTGATAGCCCCATGAGCCGTCGAACGGATGTTCGCTGATGGGAAGAAGTTCGACATGGGTAAATCCGAGATCCCTGACATAGGCCGGAAGCTGCTCGGCGAGTTCGCGGTAGGTCAGCCATTCGTTGCTGCCCTTGCGTCGCCATGAGCCGAGATGAACCTCGTAAATCGACATCGGCGCGTTCAACGCGTTCATTCCCGTCGGAGCCGGGCGCGGACGCGGCAGATTGGCCTGGTCGAAAACGATCGAGGCGGTCTTGGGACGCACTTCGGCGGCAAAGGCGACCGGATCGGACTTCAGCGGCAAATGTTGTCCGTTGGGTTCGATGATGTCGAACTTGTAGTGGTCGCCGACGCTGGCGTGGGGGATGAACAGCTCCCAATAGCCGACGCCGCGCACCCGCATCGGGTGCCGGCGCGGATTCCAGTAATTGAAATCGCCGACCACGTGGACGCCGCGGGCGTTCGGCGCCAGCACGACGAAGGCCACCCCCGCGACGCCTTCCAGCGTCATCGGATGGGCGCCGAGCTTGTCGTAGATGCGCTGATGAGTGCCTTCGCCGAGCAGATAAAGGTCGAAGTCGCTCAGGACGGGCGGAAAGCGGTAGGGGTCGTCGAGTTCGACCAGTTTGTCGCCGAACCGGGCGCGCAATTGATAGCGCGTAGAGCCGTTGGGCAGCGCACCGGCAAACAGCCCGGCGTCATGGATCCGCGCCAGCGGCGCCCGTTCACCATGTTCACCGATTGCCTCGACATTGGAGGCTTCCGGCAGGAACGCACGCACGATCTTGCGGTCGCCCTCGGTATGGAGGCCGAGATAATGGAAGGGATCGGTGTGATTGCCCTGGATGATTGCATAGGCCTCGGCGGGTAGCTTGGTCATAAGGCCTCAAGCGACTGTTGCGGCAAAATACGGAGCATTCCGGTCAAGGCCGTTCGTAGCCAATCCGGCCGGTAGGATAGTTCATATTCGATCTCGTAGCATGCCTTCTCCAGCAGGAAGAAGTTGAGCATCGACTCGGCGGCTTCGGGGTCGGCCGGCCAAAGGCGCTTGTTAACCAGGGCTTCGCGATAGGCGGCCAGGAACGCGGCGGTCGCCCGATTGCGCCACTCGGCGAGCGCAGCCCCGAGCCTGCCGTTTTCATCGTGGGCTACCTTGAGCGCCCGCTCAAGGGCTGCAGTCGTCGAATAATCGATCGAACGAACCATGCTGGCGACATCGCGCGCCGCGGGCGCCTTGCGCCGGCGCTCGGCGATGGAGCGCCGCGGGTCGCCGTCGAAATCGACGATGAAGATGTCGTCCTTGACGATGAGCAGCCGGCCAAGATGGAAGTCGCCGTGATGGCGGATATTGAGCCCGGCATTTTCTTGCGGCAACAGCGCCTTCAGCCGATCGGGCAGGCCGGATTGCTGGGCCAATAGCTGATCGACCAGCGGACGATCCGCCTCTTTCAGCGCATCGCGTCGCTGCTTCAGCGTGTCGAAGACGCGCTCGACGCGGGCCAGGGTGTCGCCGTACCAGCGCTGGACATCCTCGTGCTTGATGGGCTCCGGCACGAAGTCGGGCAGCTCATTGTTGCTGGCCAGTGCGACATGCATCTCGGCGACGCGCCGGCCGGCCTGCGACATGTAGCGCAGAAACGAGACCTGATCCTCGCTTTCCCTGACACGCTCGCTTGCCGCCAGCAGCCGCTGCTCGTCGACGAAGCGGTCGAGATAGGCCGCGGTCACGGCCCAGGCGTCGCCCTGATTGGCGACGAAAGCATGCAGAATGCCGATGGCGTTTCGTTCGTCGCCATCGATCAGTTCGACGCTGCCGAGCAGCGCCGGCGTGTTGGCAAAGCCGGCGATCTCGGTCAGGAAGCGGCCCATCTCGATCTCGGGACTGATGCCGGCCTGCAGCGTGCGGTAGATCTTGACGACATAATCGTCGTCCACCTGCGCAGTACTGTCGGCCCGCTCGGTCTCGATCGTGCGGATGTGCTCGGGCTGCTTGATTGCCTTGTCGGAGAAACGGCTGGTCGGCCGGAATTCCAGCTTCAAACCCTGCTCGCTTTCGTCGACGATCAGCGACTCCTTGAGGTTTCGCAGCAGGATCGCGATGAAAATCTGGTCGTTGGCGACGTCGAGCAGCGTTCCTTCGCGGGCGCCCTGACGCACGGCCGCCAGGGCGCGTGGGTTGTAGCGCTCGCGGTCGAACCGCACCCATTCGATCTGCATCGGCAGCACATAACGCGTGGTGACGCCACGCTGCGTCGACTTGAAGAAGGCGAGCCACGGCCGGTTGTCACCGATATCGCAGAACGGGATCGCCGAAATCAGCGTCGGCTGGATGGCCTTGGCCGATCGCTCCGGGTACCAGCGCGTCCGCGCCAGATGCCCGGGCAGCACGTCGCGTTCGAACACGCCGCGGGTGCGCGCCAGCGACACCCAGGTCGCGCCCAGCGGCACCACCAGCGTTTCGAATTCGGGCACCGCCCGCTGCGCCACCGGCTCGGACTTGTCGCGCTCCTGCAGCTCGAACCAGTAGAAACCGTACGGCGCCAGCGTGATCATGTAGGGCAGTTCGCCGATCGCGGGGAAGCGCGTGCGGCCGAGCATCTCCAGGGGAATCCGGTCCTTCCACGCCGAGAGATCGAGTTCGGTGGCCTGTGCGGAGCGCGACAAATTGGCGACGCAGAGGATGGCCTCGTCCTCGTATTGGCGCACATAGCACAGCACCGAGCGGTTTTCCGGGCGGATGAACGTCATGGTGCCGCGGCCGAAAGCCAGCGTCGATTTGCGGACCGCGATCAGCCGTTTGGTGGCTGACAGCAGCGACGACAGGCTGCGCGACTGCGCCTCGACGTTGACGGATTCATAGCCGTAGACGGGATCCATGATGGTGGGCGCATAAAGCCGCGCCGGATCGGCGCGCGAGAACCCGCCATTGCGGTCCGGCGTCCACTGCATTGGCGTGCGCACGCCGTTGCGATCGCCGAGATAGATGTTGTCCCCCATGCCAATTTCGTCGCCGTAATAGATGATCGGCGTGCCCGGGAACGACAGCAGCAGCGAGTTCATCAACTCGATCTTGCGCCGGTCATTGTCCATCAGCGGCGCCAGGCGCCGGCGGATACCGACATTGATGCGGGCGCGGGGGTCGTTGGCGTAGGTCGACCACAAATAATCGCGCTCGACGTCGGTGACCATTTCCAGCGTCAGCTCGTCATGGTTGCGCAGGAACAGCGCCCATTGGCAATTGCTCGGAATGTCAGGCGTCTGCCGCAGGATGTCGGTGATCGGAAAGCGGTCTTCCTGCGCGATCGCCATGTAGATGCGCGGCATCAGCGGGAAATGATAGGCCATGTGGCATTCATCGCTGCGGCCGAAATATTCCTGCACGTCCTCGGGCCATTGGTTGGCCTCCGCGAGCAACACCTTGCCTTTGGCATAGGCGTCGAGCTCGATGCGCAGCCGTTTGATGATGGCGTGGGTCTCGGGCAGGTTCTCGTTGTTGGTGCCGTCGCGCTCGCACAGATAGGGAATGGCATCGAGGCGGAAACCGTCGACACCGGTATCGAGCCAGCGCTTCATCACCTTCACCAGCGCGCTGACCACGCGCGGATTGTCGAAATTGAGATCCGGCTGGTGCGCGAAGAAGCGATGCCAGTAGAACTGGCCGGCTTCCGGGTCCCAGGTCCAGTTCGACTTCTCGGTATCGGTGAAGATGATCCGCGTGCCCTGGTATTTCTGGTCGGTATCGCTCCAGACGTACCAGTTGCGCGCGCTCGAATCCGGGCCGCTGCGCCGGGCGCGCTTGAACCAGTCGTGCTGGTCGGAGGTGTGATTGACGACGAGCTCGGTGATGACGCGCAGGCCGCGCCGCTTGGCTTCCTGGATGAAGCGCCGGAAATCCTTCATCGTCCCGAAATCGGGATTGATGTCGCCATAGTCGGCGATGTCGTAGCCGTCATCACGCCCGGGTGAGGGGTAGAACGGCAACAGCCACAGCGTGGTGACGCCGAGATCCTGGAGGTAACCCAGCTTCTCCGTCAGGCCTGCGAAATCGCCGATGCCGTCATTGTTGCTGTCGGCAAAAGCCTTGACGTGGAGCTGATAGATGATGGCATCCTTGTACCAAAGCTCGTCGTCGCTGGACTCGACGGCTGGCACCTCGCTTGCATCGATCGCAAAGCTGCCGCCGTCATTCAGCGGATCGGCAGTATCGAATCGGAAGGAGACGCCGGCCTTGGAGCTTTCGCCGGTTTGGACTTTTTTGTTCACGGTGATGCCATAGCCATGGAAACGACGCCCCATTTCACTTGCGAGAAAGGAGACGTTCCGGAGATATGTAAGAAGCCGCTCAGCCGACTTTGGTTCCCTTGGAACCGATCAGAGGGCTGAGCGTTAGACACCGTCTATCCCCTTCCTGTATTTGGACAATTTCGCGACGCCTCTGAGACGTTTGCGTGCAAACCGCGTGCCGAATGGACCTTTTCGCTCAAGCTGCCAGCCAGGGAATCCAGACCGAATTCGTGGACGGTCAGGGTCATCGCCGTGTGACGGACGCGGCCGCCCTCAAAATCATCCTCGATGCCTTGCCGCCGCAGGCCCCGGGCCCGCTGATTGGCGCCCCGGTCGTGGTCCGGTCAGGGCAGGTGGCCCACACCGAACTCGCAGCGACTGCAAAACTTCCGGTCCGATGGAAAATCGTTGCGGGGGCGGAGGTTGTCGCGGAGGGCGAAGCAAACGAACGGGCTATTGCATGGCCCGAACGGCTGCCGCTGGGCATCCATCGGCTGCAATTGACCGATGCGGGGGTGGTCACAGAGGACGTACCGCTGATATCGGCGCCGCCAAGGGCTTTTGGCGGGGATTTCGATCGTGTCTGGCTGCTGGCGGTTCAGCTCTACAGCGTCAGGTCCGAGCGCAACTGGGGGATGGGCGATTTTACGGACCTCCAAGGCCTGATTGAGCTCGCACATCATCTCGGCGCCGATGGCGTCGGCCTCAATCCGCTGCATGCCCTGTTCGACGACCGGCCCGGCGATTGCAGCCCCTATTCGCCGAACAGCCGGCTGTTTCTCAACGCGCTCTATATTGACGTCGAGAAGATCCCTGAATTCCGCATCGACGACGAGACGAGAGGCGCGCTGGCGGGCGTCAAGACCGGCGAAATCATCGATTATGTCGGCATTGCCAGTCTAAAGTGGCGGGCGCTACGGGTGGCGTTTGACCAGTTTACGGCCGGTGCGACAGAAAGTCGCCGACAGGACCTGGAAATATTCCGGGCCGAGCGCGCCGCCCTGCTGTCGCGGTTCGCCTGCTTCGAAGTCCTCCGGCACAGATTCAACAAGCCTTGGTGGGAATGGCCGGAGCCGTGGCGGCAGCCGGACGATGCGATGTGCGCCGAATTGCACCATGGCGCCGACGCGGCCGAGATCGGCTTCGTCGAATTCGTGCAATGGACCGCTGACCGGCAATTGGCTGCCGCGAAGGATCGTGCTCACCAGCTCGGCATGAAGGTCGGGCTTTATCTCGACGTTGCCGTCGGCGTTCAGTCCGATGGTTTCGACGCCTGGAACGAGCAGGTGGCGATCTCCAGGCACCTCGGCGTCGGCGCGCCGCCCGATCCGCTCAACACCGCGGGCCAAAGCTGGGGTCTCGCCGGGTTCAACGCGACCGGGCTGGAGCAAAAATCCTTCGAGCCCTATCGCGAAATGCTGCGCGCCTCGATGCGGCACGCCGGGGCGATCCGGCTCGACCACGTGCTCGGCCTGAAACGGCTCTACCTGGTGCCGCAAGGCTTCAGCGCCGCCGACGGCGTCTATGTGCCGATGCCGTTCGAGGCGTTATTGGCCGCAACTGCGCAGGAGAGTGTCGCCAGCCGCTGCGTCGTGATCGGCGAGGACCTCGGCACGGTGCCGGAGGGATTCCGCGACCAGATCGCCAGCTGGGGCATCTGGTCCTATCTGGTGATGATGTTCGAGCGCGAGGACCAAGGTCCGTTCAAGAGCCTCGATCACTACCTCGCCAACGCACTGGTCACCTTCAACACCCACGATCTCTCGACCTATGCCGGCTGGCGTTCTTTTGGCGACCTCAAGACCAAGCGCGCGCTCGGCATCGACCCCGGAGAAAGCGATGATGCGCGCTGGCACGCGCTGGCGATGCTGGACGATTTGCTGCGCGGTAACGGCATCGACAAAAACGATCTCTATTCCGTGACGAATTTCCTCGCGCGGACGCCATCACGGCTGCTCGCGATCGCGCTGGAGGATTTTTTGGGTCTGGTGGACCAGCCCAATATTCCCGGCACGGTCAACGAACACCCGAACTGGCGTCGCCGGCTGCCGGTGCCGCTCGAGCAGATCGCGTCCACGATCGACGTTGCCGCGCTGAAGGCGGCGACACGCGAGCGGTCGCGCGGATAGGTCCGATCCAGGTGGTAGCAAGCCTTGTCGTGCAGGATAGAAGATTACGGATTGATCGGCGATTGCGAGACCGCGGCGCTGGTCGGTCGTGACGGCTCGATCGACTGGCTGTGCTGGCCGGCGTTCGATTCCGACGCCTGCTTTGCCGCGCTGCTCGGCACCCATAAGCATGGCCGCTGGCTGATCGCGCCCGCAGAAGAGATCACCAGGACGTCACGCCGCTACCGGGGCAACACGCTGATCCTGGAGACGCGGTTTGACACCGCCAATGGCGTGGTCGAGCTGATCGATTTCATGCCGCCGCGCGGCAATGCGTCCGACGTGGTGCGGCTGGTGCGCGGGGTCAGCGGCCGGGTCAAGCTGCGGATGCAATTGGTGATCCGCTTTGGTTTTGGCGCCGACATTCCCTGGGTCAGGAAAAGCGAGGACGGCTCGGGGCTGCTCGCGATTTGCGGGCCTGACATGACCGTGCTGCGAACGCCGGTCGCGACCCGCGGCGAGGACCTGACCACGGTGGCGGAGTTTGAGGTAGGCGAGGGCGATACCGTGCCCTTTGTCCTTACCTACGGGCCCTCGCATCTGGCGGTGCCCGGGCCGATCGATGCCGCGGTCGCTTTGCAGGAAACCGAGGCGTTCTGGAGCGAATGGAGCGCCCGCTGCAGCTACGAAGGCGAACATCGCGATCTCGTGATGCGCTCGCTGATCACGCTCAAAGCGCTGACCTATGCGCCGACCGGCGGCATCGTCGCGGCGCCCACTACCTCGCTGCCGGAAAAACTCGGCGGCGCGCGCAACTGGGACTATCGCTTCTGCTGGCTGCGCGATGCCACCTTTACGCTGCTGGCGCTGATGAACTCGGGCTACACCGAGGAAGCCCTCGCCTGGCACAATTGGCTGTTGCGCGCGGTGGCGGGATCGCCGGCCAACATGCAGATCATGTACGGCATCATGGGAGAGCGGCGGCTGCTGGAATGGGAAGCGGGCTGGCTTCCGGGCTATGAGGGCGCGCAGCCGGTCCGGGTCGGCAACGCCGCGTACGCGCAGCTGCAACTCGACGTCTATGGCGAGTTGATCGACGCCTTCCATCAGTGGCGAATAGCCAAGCTCGACCTCTATGAAGGAAGCTGGGCGCTGGAATGCACGGTGCTGGAGCATCTGGCCACACAATGGGATCAGCTGGATCACGGCATCTGGGAGCGCCGCGGCGACGGCAAGCACTATGTCTCGTCCAAGGTGATGACCTGGGTCGCATTCGACCGTGGCATCAAGAGCGTCGAAAAATTCGGCTTCAAGGCGCCACTGGAAAAGTGGCGGAGGCTGCGCGACATCATTCATCGCGACGTCTGCGAAAAGGGTTTTGATCGCGAGCTGAACTCGTTCGTCGAATCCTACGGTTCGAAAATGCTGGATGCCAGCATCCTGTTGCTGCCATCGGTCGGGTTCCTTGAACCAACGGATCCTCGCGTGCGCGGCACACTGGTCGCAATCGAGAAACACCTGATGCGGGACGGCTTCGTGTTGCGGCATGACCCCCGCGAAGTCGAGCAGCAGCCGGCGGAAGGCGCATTCCTGGCCTGCAGCCTCTGGCTCGCCGATGCCTATGTGCTGACGGGAGAACTCGACAAGGCGCGGGTGTTGTTCGAGCGCGTGGTGGCGATTGCCAATGATGTCGGCCTGTTGGCCGAGGAGTTCGACACCGGCGCTGGCCGCCAGACCGGTAATTTCCCGCAAGCGTTGACGCATATCGCGCTGATCAATACCGCCCATAACCTCAGCGCGGCGAAGCAAACCACCGAGAAGCCGGCGATGCAGCGGTCGAAGTAGCTTCGGTTCGATCTAGCCGAACTTCAGAACCGTCTCCATCGCGCGGGCAAAACCGCCCCGTTCGTTCGTATCGGTGACATGCGTGGCGCGCTGCTTGATGTCATCGGCCGCGTTTCCCATCGCGAACGACATGCCGCTTCGGGCAAACATCGGCAGGTCGTTCTGCATGTCGCCGATGGTGGCGACGGCGTCGAAGGAAATGCCGAGCCGTTTGGCGACGTTCTCGACGAAGGTGCCCTTGTCGTGGCCCGCGGGGGTGACGTCGAGGTAATAAGTTTGCGAGCGAACCGCGGTGGCCTCCGTGCCCAGCGCCTGCTGCATTGCGGCTTCGCAGCGCGCGAGCAGTGCCGCGTCCGAGCTGGCGCCGACGATCTTGCAGGCCTCTAGCAGATGCGGCGTGAAATCCGCGATGATGGTCGGATCGGCCTTGATCGCCCGTATCTCGTGCGGAACGTATTCGCCGTCCGGATTGCGCGTGTACCAGCGCTCGTTGCTGAACAGCCAGATATCGACGCCGAATTCATTGAGCACGTCGAGACTGCGCTGCGCTATCGCTGGCGCGATCAGATGCTGCTCGATCGGCTGCAGCTTCGCATTAACGATCGAACTGCCGTTGAAGGCGCCGACCGGCAGCGTGATCGCAAGGGGTTCGATCAGAAAGCCCATGCCGATGGTCGGGCGGCTTGAGACGATGGTGAAGCCGATCCCGGCGGCGTGCAGCGCGCGCACGGCGTTCCTTGCGTCGTCGGTGAGGATCTTGTCCTTGGTCAACAGCGTGCCATCGACATCGGAAACGACAAGTGCAATGCGGCTCATGAGGGCACTTTCAATTGACGGACAATGTCGTCCACGATGGTTTCAATCGGCGCGGCAATCGACACCGTAATGGGACGTTCGCCTGGCTGCGGCGGCTCCAGCGTCCTGAACTGGCTGGCGAGCAGCCCCGGCGGCATGAAATGCCCCTTGCGGGCAGCTAACCGGTCCGCGATCAGGTCCTGCGTCCCGTTCAGGAAGACGATGCGGATATCATCGCGTCCATGCACGAGAATGTCGCGATAGCTGCGCTTCAGCGCCGAGCAGGCGACGACGGCGCGTTGTCCGGCCGCCGAAAGGCGGTCGATCTCGTCGGCAATCGCCTGCAGCCACGGCCAGCGGTCTTCATCCGTCAACGGCTGGCCCGCGCTCATCTTCGCGACATTGGCGGGCGGGTGAAATTTGTCCGCATCCTCGTAGCGCCAGCCCAGCCGCGCGGCCAGGCTTTCAGCGATGGTGCTCTTGCCCGAGCCGGAGACGCCCATCACCACCAGCGCGCAGGGGCTTGCCGCATCACGCACGAAAATTCTCCGGCAATGCCGCCTGATCCACCAGCCAGATCGTCTCGCCGTCGGATCGCGCGCGGTTCGCCGGCAGGTTCTCGCCTGCGAAAACGCGCGTCAAGATCGCGCGTTTGTCGGCTCCTGCGATCTCGAACAGCATTTCGCGGCAGCAAGCGAGTGTCGGAAGCGTGAGCGTGATGCGCGGGACGAACGGTTCGACATTCGCTTTGTGTACGCCGACCACCCAGCGCCTGACCTCGTCGAGCGCGGGATCGCCGGGAAATAGCGACGCGGTATGGCCGTCGGGCCCGACGCCCATCAGCACGAGATCGAACAGCGGCCGGGCCGGGTCGAGGGCATCGGCGCCGTAGAACGCTTTCAGTTCGCCCTCATAGAGCGCAGCACCGCGACCGGGATCGGTGGGGTCGGCTGTACTCGTCGGGATTGGATGGACGTTGGCGGCCGGCGCACATTGGTTCAGAAAGGTTTTCCGTGCCACGCCCATGTTGTTGAGGGGATCATCTGCCGGAACGAAGCGTTCGTCGCCCATGAACCAGTGCACGCGCTGCCACGGAATCCGGCTTCGCCAGGGGTCAGTGCCGAGCAACTGATAGAGCTGTCTCGGACTAGAACCACCGGTCAGACAGATCGCGACGCGGCCGGCGTTTTCCGATATCCGCGCGATGACCCGCTCCGCGGCGGCCTCGGCCATCGCGGCCGGATCGGCAACTGTCATCACATGGCGATTGTCGTTCGACATATCTCTAACTGAGCTTCCGCCAGCTTCGGCCATCGCGCTCCAGGAGGTCGTTGGCCTCCTCGGGGCCCTCGCTGCCGGGTTCATAGACCTTCAGGCCCTTGCCGCCGGCGTTCTTCCAGGCGTCGAGAAAGGGCTGCACCGCGCGCCAGCCGGCCTCAACGCTGTCGGCGCGCTGAAACAGGATGTTGTCGCCGATCATACAGTCGTAGATCAGGGTCTCATAGCCGGTCGATGGCTCGGCCTGGAAATAATCCTTGTAGCGAAACTTCATCTCGACGCCGTCGATATTGATGGCCGGGCCCGGCACCTTGGTGTTGAACTGCAGCGCGATGCCTTCGGTCGGTTCGGTCGAGATGATCAGGTAATTCTGCGAGAGCCGGTCCACCGGCGTGTCGCGGAACATCGCGAACGGCGCCTGCTTGAACTTGATGGCGATCTCGGTGCGCTTGATGCCGAGCGCCTTGCCGGTGCGCAGATAAAAGGGAACGCCGGCCCAGCGCCAATTGTCGATGGTCAGTTTCAGCGCGGCATAGGTTTCCGTGGTGCTGGCGGGTTTGACGTCGGCAGTCCTGCGATAATCCTCGATCTCGGTGTCGCCGACCATGCCGGCGCGATATTGCCCGCGCACCGAATTGTGCAGCGCCTCCTGCTCGCTCTGGGTCTGGATCGCGGCCAGCACGTCGGCCTTCTCCGAGCGCACCGAATGCGCATCGAATTTCGATGGCGGCTCCATCGCGACCAGCGACAGCAGTTGAAACAGATGGTTAGGCACCATGTCGCGCAACGCGCCGGTCGCGTCATAAAAGCTGCCGCGATGGCCGACGCCGAGCTTTTCATCGACCGTGATCTGGATGTGGTCGATATGGTTGCGGTTCCAGATCGGCTCGAACATGCCGTTGGCAAAGCGCAGCACCAGGATGTTCTGGACGGTCTCCTTGCCGAGATAATGATCGATCCGGTAGATCTGATGCTCTTCGACCAGCTTCAGGAGCTCGCTGTTGAGCTCTCTTGCCGATGCCAGATCGGTGCCGAACGGCTTTTCGACCACCAGCCGCCGCCATGTGCCGTTCTCGACCAGCATGCCGGTGCGGCCGAGTTCGCGGCTGATCGGCAGGAAGGCGCTCGGCGGCGTCGCGAGGTAGAACAGGCGATTGCCCTGGGTGTTTCGCGCGGCTTCCAGTTTGTCGAGTTGCTCGCCCATCGCGTCGAACGAGGAGGGATCCCTCGGGTCAGCCTCGATGCAGGTGACGCATGCGAGCAGGCGCATCGCGATCTCCTCGTCCACCTGGCGCGTGGCGAATTGATGCAGGCCCTTCATCAGGCTGTCGCGCAACTGGTCGCTGGTCATGCCCTTGCGGGCTATCCCGACGACGCAGAACTTTTCCGGCAGCAGATCGGCTGCCGCCAGATTGTAGAGGGCCGGGATCACCAGCCGATGCGCGAGATCGCCGGTGACGCCAAAGATGACGAAGGAGCAGGGATCGGGTTTCGTCTGTGCCAGTTTGCCGACCGCCATGGGCGTTAAGCCTTCGAGTCCGGCTTCTTCGGCGGCTCCTTATGACCGCCGAAGCCTGCGCGCATCGCGGAAAGGATCTTCTCCGCGAATGTATGGTCCTTGCGCGAGCGGAAGCGGGCGTAGAGCGCGGCCGTCAGCACCTCGGCCGGCACCGCCTCGTCGATCGCGGCATTGACGGTCCAGCGGCCTTCGCCGGAATCCTCGACATGGCCGGAATAATTATCCAGCGTCTGGTTCTCGGCGAGCGCCGACGAAGTGAGATCGAGCAGCCAGGAGGGGATCACGCTGCCGCGCCGCCACACCTCGGCGATATCGGCAATGTCGAGATCGAAGCGATGCTCGGCGGGCAGCGCCTCGATATTGGCGTTCTTGAGAATGTCAAAACCCTCGGCGTAGGCCTGCATCAGCCCATACTCGATGCCGTTATGGATCATCTTGACGAAATGGCCGGCGCCGCTGGGGCCGGCATGGATATAGCCTTGCTCGATGCGGGGATCGCGGCCGTCGCGGCCGCCGGTGCGCGGAATGTCGCCGATCCCCGGCGCCAGCGTCTTGAAGATCGGATCGAGCCGGTCGACCACGGCCTTGTCGCCGCCGATCATCATGCAATAGCCGCGTTCGATGCCCCAGACGCCGCCGCTGGTGCCGACGTCGACATAATGCAGGCCGCGTTCTTTCAGCGTCTTGCCGCGGCGGACGTCGTCCTGCCAGAACGTGTTGCCGCCGTCGATGATGACGTCGCCGGGCTCCATCAGCGTGGCCAGTGCGTCGATGGTGGCTTCGGTGATCTTGCCGGCCGGCAGCATCACCCAGGCGGTGCGCGGCTTTTCCAGTTTCGCCACGAAAGCTTCCAGCGTCTCGGCGCCGGCAGCGCCTTCGGCCGCCAGCGCGGCAACGGCCTTGGAATCCTTGTCGTAGACCACTGACGTGTGGCCGTTCCTCATCAGCCGCCGCACGATGTTGCCGCCCATCCGGCCGAGGCCGATCATGCCAAGCTGCATGCCAATACTTCCCTAATTGAGCGCTTCCGATATCGCGGCATCCAGCGCGGCAAGCGCCGGCTTGAGGTCGCCCTTGAGATGAACCCGCAATGCGCGCCGGCCGCGTTCGGTCAGCACGTCGAAATCGCCGCGCGCCTGGGCCGCCTTGACGACGCCAAAACTCGCCTTCTGGCCGGGCACGGCCAGGTCCTTGGCATCGTCGGCGGTGATCTGCAGGAACACGCCGCTGTCGGGCCCACCCTTGTAGGCCTGGCCGGTCGAATGCAGGAAGCGCGGTCCGAATTCGGCGCAGGTCGCGACATGCCTGACGTCACGCACCGCCAGCCGCATCTTCTGCAGGGTGTCGATCGAGCCGCCGTCGCGCGCGATATAGGCCAGCAGCGCAAAATAGTCGCCGCTGCCGGGACGCGTCAGATGCGCCTTGATCCAAGATTCCAGAGTGCCATTGGCGCCGGCCTTGCGCAGCGCGGCTGCATTGGCTTCGTCGGTGTAGATGTCGGCCTCGGCGGTTGCGACCACCGGCTGCTCGGCCGGCAGCGAACCCGTCTTCTCGAACGCCGCAGTCAGTTCGCGCGTCTTGATCTTGGCCGCCTCGACATCAGGCTGGTTGAACGGATTGATGCCGAGGATGGCGCCGGCGACGGCGGTCGCCATCTCGAAGCGGAAGAACTCCTGGCCGATATGGTCGATCGATTTCATCACGATGCGGACCACCGGATGCCCGGCGGCCTCGAGGGCGGCCAGCTTGTCGTCGTGTGCCGCATCGACTTCACCTTCGGTTCGGATATCGATGAAGAAGCGGTCGTCGCCGTAGATGGCGGGATCGGCGAGCGGCTCGCCGTCGATCGGGATCAGGCCCTTGCCGTCCTTGCCGGTGGACTCCGCGATCAATTGCTCCGCCCAGGCGCCGAAATCGGCAATCTTCTTCGACGAGGATATCGTCACCTTGTCGCGGCCTTCGAGCCCGGCGAGGCCGAGCGCAAGGCCGAGCTGCACACCCGGGTTTTCGTGCGGCGGCACGTCGGCGCCGCAGGAGCGCACCATCGCCAGCGTGTGCTTGGTCAGGCTTTTGACATCGATGCCGGCGACCGCCGCCGGCACCAGCCCGAACGGCGACAGCACCGAGTAGCGTCCGCCGATCGAGGGATCACCGTAGAAGATGCGGGCGAAACCCTGCTTGGTCGCGACCTTCTCCAGCGATGAGCCGGGGTCGGTCACCGCGATGAAGCGATGGCCGGCCTTGTCGGCGCCGATGGTCTTGGCAACGCGATCGAAGAAATAATCCTTCATCGCATTCGGCTCGGTAGTGCCGCCGGATTTGCTGGAAACGATGAACAGGGTCTTTGCCAGGTCGACCTTCTTCTCCATCGCGCGGACCTGCGCGGGGTCGGTGGAGTCGAGCACGTGCAGTTTCGGGAAGCCGGATTTCTTCGGGAATGTTTCCGCCAGCACTTCCGGACCGAGGCTCGATCCGCCCATGCCGAGCACGATGGCGTCCGAAAAGTTCTGTCCCTTCACGCGCCGGGCAAAATCCTCGTAGTCGGCGACATCAGCGGCAGCCGGGCTGTTCAACCAGCCCAGCCACTTATTTTCGTCGTCGTTGCTCCAGACCGATTTGTCTTTGTGCCAGAGCCGGCGGATTCTCGCTGACGCCCGCCAGTCCTCGGTGCTCTTCTCGACGGCTTTCTTGATGCCGTCGCCAAGCGCCAATTGCTGCCTGTCGATGCCCGCGCCGAGCGACGCCGCGCGCTTGTGGGCGACCGCGCCGTAGAGCTTGTCGGCGGCGTCGGCGAACAGCTTGACACCGTCCGTGACCAATTCGGCCGTGATCGCGTCGAGCGAGATGCCGGACTTTTCCAATTCCTCCAGTACCCGTCGGGCGTCCTCGACATTTTCTTCAAGGCTGTCACGCACCTTGCCGTGATCGCGGAATGCGTCCAGCGTCGCCGGCGGCACGGTGTTGACGGTGTTGGGGCCGATAAGTTCTTCGACATAGAGAACGTCGCTGTAGTCCTTGTTCTTGGTGCCGGTCGAAGCCCACAACAGCCGCTGCGGTTTTGCACCCTTGGCCTTGAGCTTGTCCCAGCGCGCGCCCGAAAACAGGCCCTTGTAGTCCTGATAGGCCATCTTGGCGTTCGCGATCGCGACCTTGCCCTTGAGCACGCTCAGGCGTTCCTTTTCGCTGGGGTCGTTGGCCTTTGCGATCTTCTCGTCGAGCTGCTTGTCGACGGCGCTGTCGATCCGGCTGACGAAGAAGCTGGCGACACTGGCCACACCCGAGGGATCACCACCCTCAGCGACGAGTTTCTCCAGCCCGTCGAGATAGGCTTCCGCCACCTGGCGATAGACCTTTTGCGAGAACAATAGCGTGATGTTGATGCTGATGCCTTCGCCGATCAGATGCTCGATCGCAGGCAGGCCTTCCGGCGTCGCCGGCACCTTCACCATCAAATTCCTGCGCTTGACGTCCTTCCACAGCCGCTCGGCCTCGGCGATGGTGCCTTTGGTGTCCATCGCCAGATAGGGCGAGACCTCGAGACTGACGAAACCGTCTTCGCCCTTCAGTCGGTCGTAGACCGGCCGCAACACGTCAGCGGCGTTCTGGATGTCTTCAATGGCGACGTGTTCGAACAGATCGGCGACCGGGCGGTCGCCCTTTTTCAGCGCCTGGCCGATCGCGCTGTCATATTCGTCCGAACTGCCGATGGCTTTCTCGAAGATCGCGGGGTTCGATGTCATGCCTTTGACGCCATCGGTGTCGATCAAATTCTTCAGATCGTCCTTGGCGACGAAGCCGCGGGCGAGGAAATCCAGCCAGACGGCCTGACCATGGTTTTCGAGTGCTTTGACGGGATTCATGATGCCTGTTCTGTCCGGTCGTCGGTTTCGGGTTCCCCGGCAGCTTTCGGGTGCGAGGCGGGAATGTCAACAATTGGATGGCAAGTGGACGGCAAGTCGATTGAATGGCTGCTGGTCGGAAAGGGTGTATCCGGTGGGATAACGCCATTTATGTCAGTTCGATCCGCGGGACGAGCGCCCGGGAAGTTGCCGAAATCCAGCACAATTTTGTGACGGGAAAGCGGACGCCGCGGTCACGATCGCAGATTGCGATCACGATCGCGGATTGCGATCAGGGTCGCAGATAGAGATAGCCCTGCGATTGCAACTCGGCGATGCGCACCACGCCGCCCTGATCGGCGGAAATGAAGCCCGGCAAGAGATCGGCGAGGCCGACTTTCTGGGATTTCATGGTGTTGCCGCAGACGGCGAGTTCAATTCCGGCCCTGGCGAACTGGCCGACATGCCGTGCCAGATCGGGATTGGCCGCGGAGGCGTGGAACGCGCGTAGCGCCTGGCCGTGAACGACCAGAGCGATGGTGACGTTGTCGGGCCCGCCGACGCCGTCGAGATGGTTCTGGATGTTGCCGACGACAAAGCTCACCTTGTCGAGGTCGTTGAGGTGATAGACCACTTTCAGTTTTTTCGTCGGCGGCGCCTCGGTCGCCGCGCCGGCGCGCGAGGCAGCAAAGGCGGTACCGAAAGCGGACGCCGTGGCCCACAAGATGCTGCGTCGATGCATGACGTCTTCCAACTCGATTGCCTAAAAGCTGTCACTTATGCCTGAGCGCCGCGAGTTCCTTGCGGTCGGTCACGAGTTCGGCACATTCGCGCAAATCGGCGCGGTCGACCCGGAAAATCTTGTCGTCGGCGCCTGCCACCAGATCATTGCTGGAATCGTCGTCGGGCTTGTTGCGGTCCCAGATCCTGATCCGCTCCAGCTGGATGATGGCTGATTTGTCGTCCTTCATCGCGATATCGATGCCGCCGCCGTCGCAATCGACGCCGCAGCCGAAGTGGATTTCGTTGCCTTTGTCCTCGGTGACGACATGGTTGCAATAACCGCTGGAGTCGAAATTGCCCGGCCGATGCCGATATTTGACGCCGATGCGGAAGGAGTAATTGGTGATCTTCTCTTCCGGCGGATTTTCGGCGGTGACCAGCAGCTTCATGGCGCTGACTTTTTGCTTGGGGTGCTGCGCCAGGTGGTTGGCGTCATAGCGACGCACGAAACAGGCATAGGTCTTTTGACCGAGGGGGCCGGCGAACACCCTGTTGTCGAAGGCGGCAGCTTTTGCCTTCACGACGCCGTCCTGAGCATGGCTGGGCCCGGCAAGCGAGGCCATCGCGGCCAGCGTGAGGGTGCACAGGAAGATACGCTTCATGATCGTCCCTAGATGCGTGACACACCGACCGTCCGCACCGAAGTGGTGCGGCGCCAGGCGCCGCCAAGGTGTGGCTTCAATCTGCTCATTGGTCGCAGGTGGCCGCGGCTGCGTTCAATTTCAGGCAGTTGGCGGGAAACCGCTGCAGGCAGCCGGTTGCCTAAATATTGGGCGATGCGCCCGTTCGCGCCCCATGATTTGCCCGCATTGTGCCTTGCACAATAAATCCCGGCCGGTGTCCAATTCGGACCGTGACCTGGAGCACAGCTGTGCCGATTGGCGGCAGCGCGGGTTCGTTTTGCGCCGCACTCAGGAGGATCTGCAAATTGGTTGCGCCGGACTAATCCAAAAGTACTAGCGCGCGAGCCTCTTGTATCGGTTCGCCGCGTTCGGGACTTGATTACAGTCGCAATGAACGCCGCCTTGACGGCCTTCATGCCGACGAGAACGCAAACGTCACCCGTCGTGGTGAGTGGCATAAGCCCCAGAAACGGAATTTGCGCGTTTGGATTCGTCGAACGACACCGAACAGAGAGATGATCTGCCGAGGATGACGCAGCCTGGAGTGATCTGGATCTCAGATCGTCCGTTATGGTCCAACGCGCTGAACGGACGCCGCGCGCGGCGCGCATTAATGAATCGACAAGCATTGCGGCGGCGCGTATTCGACCGCGCGAACTCTGCAGGTTCGTTCATCTACCTGAAAAACCAGTACTTCTCCGGATGCCGCATGTTGCACTCCGGTTACAGATTCGGTGGATTCCAGCACATTCTTGAGCTGCGGAGTCGTTTAGCACGACTATTGCATTGCGTGATGGAGTCACTCGCGTGTCAGATATCACATCTGCTGTTGGTGATTCGCGATTGGATACGCAGGAGGCTTGCCGGGGCTTGGAACTTGGCCAGCGCATCCTACGTTATAGCTGAACCATGAGGAGATGAATCTATGTACAACGATTCTCTGTTCAACGCCTTCGCCCGCTCCTTCGAAGCCAGAAGTCAGAGCGACATGTCGATGGCGGATTATCTGGAATCGTGTCGAAGCGATCCGCTTAAATATGCGAATGCGGCCGAACGGTTGCTAGCGGCAATCGGCGAACCTCAGATGATCGACACGGCCAGGGACCAACGCCTTGGCCGTATTTTTTTGAACCGCACCATGCGCACCTATCCGGCCTTCGCCGGCTTCTATGGCATGGAAGAAACGATCGAGCGCATCGTCGGGTTCTTCCGGCACGCCGCTCAAGGCCTCGAAGAGCGCAAGCAGATACTCTATCTGCTCGGACCGGTCGGCGGCGGCAAGTCATCGCTCGCCGAACGTTTGAAGGCGTTGATGGAAGTTCACCCCATTTACGTTTTGAAGGCTGGTGATGAGTTAAGCCCGGTCTTCGAAAGTCCGCTCAGCCTGTTCGATCCGGAAACACTCGGGCCGATGCTCGAGGAAAAATACGGCATTCCGCGCCGCCGCCTCACCGGGCTGATGAGCCCGTGGTGCTACAAGCGGCTCGAATCGTTCGGCGGCGACATCTCGCAATTCCGTGTCGCCAAGATCCAGCCGTCGCGGCTGCGGCAGATCGCGGTCGCCAAGACCGAGCCAGGTGATGAAAACAACCAGGACATCTCGTCGCTGGTCGGCAAGGTCGACATCCGCAAGCTGGAAACCTTTGCCCAGAACGACCCCGACGCCTACAGCTATTCCGGCGGCTTGAACCGCGCCAACCAGGGCATCCTCGAATTCGTCGAGATGTTCAAGGCGCCGATCAAGATGCTGCATCCGCTGCTGACGGCGACGCAGGAAGGCAACTATATCGGAACCGAGAATATCGGTGCGATTCCCTTTACCGGCGTCATTCTTGCGCACTCCAACGAATCCGAATGGCAGAGCTTCAAGACCAACAAGAACAACGAAGCCTTCATCGACCGCATCTGCGTCATCAAGGTGCCGTATTGCCTGCGCGTCACCGAGGAACAGAAGATCTACGAGAAACTGATCCAGGGCTCTGAACTCGCCGCCGCGCCCTGCGCGCCGTCGACGCTGGAGACGCTGGCGCGCTTCTCGGTCATGTCGCGGCTGCGACGTCACGAAAACTCCACCGTGTTTGCAAAGATGCGGGTTTATGACGGCGAAAGCCTGAAAGAGTCCGATCCCAAGGCCCGCAGCGTCCAGGAATACAAGGATGCCGCCGGCGTCGACGAAGGCATGGACGGCGTCTCGACCCGCTTTGCGTTCAAGGTGCTCGCCGCAACCTACAATCACGATACGTCGGAAGTCGGCGCGGATGCCGTTCACCTGATGTATGCGCTGGAACAGTCGATCCGTCGCGAGCAGCTCCCTGATGAAACCGAAAAGCGCTACCTCGAATTTATCAAGGCCGAACTGGTGCCGCGATATGCCGAATTCATCGGAAACGAGATTCAGAAGGCCTATCTCGAATCCTATTCGGATTATGGCCAGAACCTGTTCGACCGCTACGTGGATTACGCCGATGCCTGGATCGAGGATCAGGACTTCAAGGATCCCGACACCGGACAATTGCTCGATCGCGAATTGCTCAATCAGGAGCTGACCAAGATCGAAAAGCCTGCGGGTATCGCCAATCCGAAGGACTTCCGTAACGAGGTCGTGAAGTTCTCGCTGCGGTCGCGGGCCCAGAATGGCGGCAAGAATCCGGGCTGGACCAGCTATGAAAAGGTTCGCGAGGTGATCGAAAAGCGGATATTCTCGCAAGTGGAAGATCTGCTGCCCGTCATTTCGTTCGGCTCGAAAAAGGACGGCGAAACCGAGAAGAAGCACGACGATTTCGTCGCGCGGATGGTGGACCGCGGTTACACCGAACGCCAGGTCCGCCGACTCGTCGAATGGTATATGCGCGTGAAGCAAGCCGGCTGAGGCGGATGCGAAGTGGTTGCTATTCACATCGTTGACCGGCGGCTAAATCCGGGCAGCAAGAGTCTCGAGAACCGTCAGCGGTTCCTGCGCCGGGCAAAGGCGCTGGTTCAGCAGGCGGTGAAGAAGACCTCGCACGACCGGGACATCAAGGATGTCCTGGAAGGCGGCGAGGTCAGCATCCCGCTCGACGGCATGGACGAGCCGCGGTTCCGCCGTGAAGGCGGCACCCGCGACATGATACTTCCCGGAAACAAGAAGTTCATCGAAGGCGACATGCTGCCGCGCTCGGGCGGCTCGGGCGGCAAGGCCGGTGGCGCGGGGGAGGGCGACAGCGAAGACGCGTTCCGCTTCGTTCTCAGCCGCGAGGAATTCGTCGACCTGTTTCTGGACGATCTCGAATTGCCTGATCTCGCCAAGCGCAAGCTTGCCGAGGTGGAGAGCGAAGGAATCCGCCGGGCCGGTTATGCGACGTCGGGTTCGCCGGCGAATATTTCCATTTCCCGTACCGTGAGCCGCGCGATGGCGCGGCGGGTGGCACTGCGGCGGCCGAAGCCGGAAGAGATTGCGGCGCTTGAAGCCGAACTGCTGATTTGCGGCGACGAGGCGCGCCGCGCCGAACTGCTGGCCGAGATTGAAACCCTGAAGGCCAAGGCCAAGCGGATCCCGTTCATCGATCCGATCGACATCCGGTACCGGCGGTTCGAGACCACGCCGAAGCCGATTGCCCAGGCCGTGATGTTCTGCCTGATGGACGTCTCGGGCTCGATGACCGAGCACATGAAGGACCTCGCCAAGCGCTTCTACACGCTGCTCTATGTCTTCCTGAAGCGGCGCTATCGCCATGTCGAGATCGTCTTTATCCGTCATACCGACCGCGCCGAAGAGGTGGACGAGGATACATTCTTCCATGGCCCGGCATCGGGCGGCACGCTGGTGTCGAGTGCGCTGCAGGAGATGCACGAGATCGTGCGTTCGCGGTTCCGCCCGGCGGACTGGAATATCTACGCCGCGCAGGCTTCCGATGGCGACAACTCCACGTCCGACGGCGAGGTGGCGGGCCGGCTGCTGACCGAGAAGATTCTGCCCGTCAGCCAGTTCTTTGCCTATCTCGAGGTCGGCCAGGATGCCGGGCTGACTTTCGAGATGCCGGACTCGTCGCTATGGACGCTGTACGAGCGCCTGCGCCTCGCCGGTGCGCCGCTGTCGATGCGCAAGGTCTGCGAGCGCAGCGAAATCTTCCCGGTGTTTCACGATCTCTTCCAGCGCCGCGTAAGACAGGAGAGGGCACCATGACAGGCGAACGGCTGTTTCAGGGTGCTGATTGGGATTTCCCGACGCTGCAGCGGATCCATGACGCCTGCGAGGAGATCGCGGAGTCCGAGCTTGGGCTCAATGTCTATCCGAACCAGATCGAGGTGATCACGGCCGAGCAGATGCTCGACGCCTATTGCTCGGTCGGCATGCCCTTGTTCTACAAGCATTGGTCGTTCGGCAAGCACTTCGCCTATCAGCAGGCGTCCTACCGCAAGGGCCTGATGGGCCTGGCCTATGAGATCGTCATCAACTCGTCGCCGTGCATCTCCTATTTGATGGAGGAGAACACCGCGACCATGCAGACGCTGGTGATCGCGCACGCCGCCTTCGGCCACAATCATTTCTTCAAGAACAATTATCTGTTCAAGCAGTGGACCGACGCCGACGGCATTCTCGATTATCTCGAATTCGCCAAGACCTATGTCGCGCAGTGCGAGGAGCGTCACGGCCGGCTGGCGGTCGAGCAGACGCTCGATGCGGCCCACGCGCTGATGTCGCATGGCATCAACCGCTATCCCGGCAAGAAGCTGCCGGATCTGCGCGTCGAGGAGAAGCGGGCCCAGTACCGCCGCCAGCACGAAGAAAGCGTGTTCAATGATTTGTGGCGGACCATTCCGACCGGGCCGGTCAAGAGCGTGGCAACGCTGAGCGCCGATCGCCGCCGCGCGCTGCTCGGCCTGCCGCAGGAAAACATCCTGTACTTCCTGGAAAAGACCGCGCCGCGCCTGGCGCCGTGGCAGCGCGAGCTGCTGCGCATCGTGCGGCACATCGCACAGTATTTTTACCCGCAGAGCCAGACCAAGGTCATGAACGAGGGCACCGCGACCTACGTCCATTACCGCATCATGAACCGGCTGCACCTGCAGGGGCAGCTCTCCGACGGCAATTTCCTCGAATTCCTGTCGTCGCATACTAACGTCGTGTTCCAACCCGACTTCGACAGTAAATATTTCTCGGGCTTCAACCCCTACGCGCTCGGTTTTGCGATGATGCAGGATATCGAGCGCATCGTGACCAATCCCGAGGACGAGGATCGCGAATGGTTTCCGGATATCGCCGGCAAGGGCGATACGATGGGCGTCCTCCGCGATGTCTGGGCCAATTACCGCGACGAGAGCTTCATCAGCCAGTTCCTATCACCGCGGCTGATGCGGCACTTCCGCATGTTCCACTTGCATGACGATCCAGCCGAGACCGCCGGCATCCGGGTCGATGCGATCCACGACGAGCGCGGTTATCGGCGCGTGCGCCGCGCCCTGTCACGGTCATACGACGTCGGCTTCATCGACGCCAACATCGAAGTCGTCGATGTTGACCTCGCCGGCGACCGTCATCTGATGCTGCGCCATACCGTGCTGAACGGCGCGCAGCTCAATGACACCGACGCCAAGCGCGTGCTGCAGCACCTCGCCGACCTCTGGACCTACAACGTCTCGCTGGTCGAGGTCGACGCGACAGGCAAGGTGCTGAAGGAATACGTCGCCAACCCGCGCGGGCTGGCCGCGGTGGCGTAGCCACGCCGGCGATCCCGAGCGATCAGCGCCCGCGCGTCGGTAATTTCGGCAGTTTGTGCGGATCGAACGGGGGTATGGGCTCGCTCGCCTCCGCGGCGCGCGTCTGCTCGTTGTAAATCAGCGTTCCCTCCAGGAGCAGGCCCGGGAACTGTGCCGCCGTTCCGGTGTAGGTCGCTATCTTGCCGGTGCACGTTCCCTGCAGCTTAAGCTCGAGCTCCTGATCATCGCCGAATACGGTTGGCAGCCCGTCGGTGTGTTTTCTTGTAATGACGACCGCGGTGAATCGGTCTCCCTCGACTTCGCATGACCCCTCGTAGGTCATGACGCCGTCGCGCCCCCAGATCCTGCCGTCTGCAACATGGACGATGCCAGTGCCTTGGCTTACGGGGGTCTTGAACCATGCCGCATAAGTGCCGTCTCTGAGCACGGCGGAACCTCTTCCTTGAGCGTTCACCTGAGGTCGATCATCGGCACGACTAGCCTAAGACTCCCTTAATCGCCGTCCTCTCGGCAGGGGGCGGCTTTTCTTTTGCCGTAGTCTTACGGAGCAAAACTCCATTGTTCCGACGGGTTTCGTACACATCATATCGAGATGGGCCAGCAAATACGGGAAATCCGGGTATGCGAAAAGTGCCACGCCGAAATGCGGCTGTTAGGCAAGCTGCCCGCTATCGGGGCCAAGCCACTCATCAAGGTTTTCCGTTGCTACCAGTGCAACCGCATTGAGACGCGCACAATAAGGTCGGCTGCACTCGGCAGACCCTTTCTTCGTACGTTCCGCTCTGCCGCAGGCCGGCGTTGATCTTTTCCAGCGCTGACGAGCCGAGGCGCAATTCGCTGGCCAGCCGCGGGGTGGGTTGGGTGTCAGCTGCTCCCGCGTCCCCAAATCCTATCGACGCGCCAGATTTGCGCGACGGGCGCTGACGGTTCGTGCCCAGGTTCCGTGAAATTTTCCGGCCAGGCGCTGGTCAATATGCGGCTTGATCAGCTTTGTCATGGCAAAGTTGAGGTCATCGTATTCCCTTGCGCAGACTTCGGCCCGGTCCTTGGGCAGGAAGCCCTTTTCGACGACATCGGCAAACAACGTCTTGTCTGCGCCATAGGCGATGCACAGAATGTTGAACGCTCGCTGGGCCGGCGTCGAATGTTCACCTGAAAGCGATTGGATAGGAACGGTGACCTGCGGTCCCGGCATCTGAATCGCATGGTGATAGGCGTAGCCCAGGATCGTTCTGCGGGCCTCGTCCTTGCTTAGTCGAAGCATGACGTAGGCGGCGAATTGATCGGCGGCATCTTCCTCGCGGCCGAGCACAGGTATTTGCAGCATGTTGAAAACCGCATGCGCGGTCTCGTGCAGGAACACCGCGAGAATTGGGCCCAGCACCGTGTCCGCCCGGGATAATCCGCCGGGAAGGTCTTGCGGTGGCGCGCCCTTCAGGATGTCCGCCAGCATTTCGTAACACACGGTGATGACTTCATCGCCGTACCAGGCGTTTGCGGCGCCATCGCAACCCGCGACCTTCAGCGTCAGCGGGTAGGAAAGGCGGAGTGGACTGAGCAGTTCCTGCAGGTGTTCGAGTGCGCGACCCTGCCTCATTTGGTCGTGGATCGGCTGGTGTGCCGGGTCCTTTGGCGACACATATTCGTACTTGATCTGGTTCGGCTTGCTTTTGGGGGCTGCGCTTGCTGTGCCGACGGTCCAAAAGATCGTCGCCGCCAGGGCCGCGGCAACCGCGGCAGGTTTGTGCCTCATCATATTTCTCAACTAGGAATTATGAAAATTTATGGCGGCAAGTTATCGACGCGTGGTCGACAAACCATAGCACGCCCGTCGGATTCCGTGGATAGCGAATCCGGTCGGGCTTATTGTCGGCAGCGCGGTCGCGATGATTGCTTGTACGCAAGCAACCGATGCCTGCTTCCGAGGCTAATGCTCATATCGCAGGATGCATGGACGTTGCGACCTGACGACTAGATGCCCTACCGCAGGCTGGCGTTGATCTTGTCCAGCGCTGACGAGCCCGGGCACAATTCCTTGGCTTCCAGCTTATTGAGCGGCGTCTCGACGGTGTCGAGATGGGTGTGCATGTCTTCGGCGTCGGGATCGACGTAGAGCAAGCCGGTCACCACCTGGCCCTTGGCGGCGTGCTTCTGCAGGAAGGTCATCGCCGCCAGCCGGTCGTTGGCGTCGTAATCGGCGTCGATCTTGCGCAGCGCCAGCCTGGTGCCGTCGTGCTGCTCCACCATCTGCACCGAGCCCGGGGCATAATCGACGGTGATGGGGTCGCGACCCGTGATGACGTCGAGGCGGTTGACCGCGTCATTATGTTCGCGGACGTAGTCAAAACTCTTGGTCGAGCCGGCGTGGTTGTTGAAGGCGATGCAAGGGCTGATGACGTCGATGAACGACGCGCCCTTGTGGCGGATGGCGGCCGCGATCAGCGGCACCAGCTGGGTCTTGTCGCCGGAGAAGCTGCGCGCCACGAAGCTGGCGCCGAGCTGCAGCGCAATCGCCACCAGGTCGATGGCGTTGTCGGTGTTCATCACACCCTTCTTGGATTTCGAGCCGCGGTCGGCGGTGGCCGAGAACTGGCCCTTGGTCAGGCCGTAAACGCCGTTGTTCTCGACGATATAAGTCATGTTGACGCCACGCCGGATCGAATGGGCGAACTGGCCGAAGCCGATCGAGGCGCTGTCGCCGTCGCCGGAGACGCCGAGATAGATCAGGTCGCGGTTGGCGAGGTTGGCGCCGGTCAGGACCGACGGCATGCGGCCGTGCACCGAGTTGAAGCCGTGCGAATTGCCGAGGAAGTAATCCGGCGTTTTCGAGGAACAGCCGATGCCGGAGATCTTGGCGACGCGATGCGGCTCGATCGATAGCTCAAAGCAGGCTTCGATGATCGAGGCGGTGATCGAGTCGTGACCGCAGCCGGCGCACAGCGTCGAAATCTTGCCCTCGTAGTCCCTGTGGGTGTAGCCGAGATCGTTCTTCGGCAGGCCGGGATGGTGGAATTTCGGTTTTGCAATGTAGGTCATGACACGGCCTTGCGGAGAGGAGTCACTTTCAGATGGTCCTGATGGTCGCCGATGGCGCTGGCGATGAAGCGCGCGGTGATCGGGGTGCCGTCATAGTGCAGGATCGGCACCAGCCGCACCGGATCGATGCCGTTCTCGTTGACGATCAACTGGCGCAGCTGGGCGTCGCGATTCTGCTCGACGACGTACACGAAGTCATGGTCGGCAATGAAGCTGGCGACGCTGGAGTGGAACGGGAAGGCGCGGATGCGCATGCGGTCGAGCTGGTGCCCGCGCGCCTCCAGCAGGCCGATCGCCTCGTCCATCGCCGGCGCGGTCGAGCCGAAATAGATCACGCCGTATTTGGTCGGCTTGGTGGCGTTGGCCTGCAACGGCCGCGGCACCATGTCCTGCGCGGTCTCGAACTTGCGCACCAGCCGCTGCATGTTGTCGGCGTAAACAGCGCCTTCTTCCGAATAGCGCGCATAGCGGTCGCGCGAGGTGCCGCGGGTGAAGAACGAGCCTTTGGTCGGATGCGTGCCGGGATAGGTGCGGTAGGGAATGCCGTCGCCGTCGACGTCGAGATAGCGGCCGAAATCGCGGCCAGGCTCGTCGAGCATCTCTGCGGTCATCACCTTGCCGCGGTCATATTGCCTGGAATCGTCCCACTTCAGGGGACGGCAGAGCCGGTGGTTCATGCCGATGTCGAGGTCGAGCATCAGGAAGATCATGGTCTGCAGCCGCTCGGCGAGATCGAACGATTGCGCCGCGAACTCGAATGCTTCGGCCGGGTCTTCCGGGAACAGCAGGATATGCTTGGTGTCGCCGTGCGAAGCGTACGCACAGGCGATGATGTCGCATTGCTGGGTGCGCGTCGGCATGCCGGTCGAGGGGCCGGCGCGCTGGATGTTCATGATCACGCCGGGAATCTCGGCAAAATACGAAAGCCCGATGAACTCGGTCATCAGCGAGACGCCGGGTCCGGAAGTCGCGGTGAAGGCGCGCGCGCCGTTCCAGGAGGCGCCGATCACCATGCCGATCGATGCAAGCTCGTCCTCGCCCTGCACGATGGCGTATTTGGCCTTGCCGGTTTCGGGGTCGTGCCGCAGCTTCTTGCAATGGCTGGTGAAGGCTTCCGCCACCGACGACGACGGCGTGATCGGATACCAGGCGCAGACCGTGGCGCCGCCATAGACGGCGCCGAGCGCGGCCGCGCTGTTGCCTTCCATGAAGATGCGGTCGCCGACCTTGTCGGCCTTCTTCACCTGCAGCCCGATGGGGCATTTCAGGTTCTGCAGCGCCCAGTCACGGCCGAGATGCAGCGCGTGGACGTTCGAGGAGAGAAGCTTTTCCTTGCCCTTGTACTGTTCTGATATCAATTGCTCGACGATCTTCGGGTCCATGTCGAGCAGGGCGCACATCGCGCCGAGATAGATGATGTTCTTGAACAGCTGGCGCTGGCGCGGATCGGTATAGGTCGAGTTGGTGATCGCGGTCAGCGGCACGCCGATGACGTTGATGTCGGCGCGGAACTTCGACGTCGGCATCGGCTTGGTGGAATCGTAGAACAGATAGCCGCCGGGCTCGATCGAGGCGACGTCCTTGTCCCAGGTCTGCGGGTTCATCGCCACCATCATGTCGACGCCGCCGCGGGCGCCGAGATGGCTTTCCTCGGTCACCCGCACCTCGTACCAGGTCGGCAGGCCCTGGATGTTGGAGGGAAAGATGTTGCGCGGGCTCACCGGCACGCCGTGGCGCAGGATCGAGCGCGCGAACAGCTCGTTGGCGCTGGCCGAACCCGAGCCGTTGACGTTGGCGAAACGGACGACGAAGTCGTTTACGCTGCTGATCGGGCTTTGGACTGACATGGTGATCCCGCGTGAGTCATATCGATGAGGTACTTCTGCATGTCCCAGGCTCCGGTGGGACAACGCTCGGCGCAGAGCCCGCAATGCAGGCAGACGTCTTCGTCCTTCACCATGACGCGCCCGGTCTTGAGCCCGTCGGCAAGATAAAGCGCCTGGTCGTGACGCGGTGAGGGCGCTTTCAGCCGGGTCCGCAGATCCTCTTCCTCGCCATTTTCCGTGAAGGTGATGCAATCCATCGGGCAGATGTCGACGCAGGCGTCGCATTCGATGCAGGCGGGCGCGCTGAAAATCGTCTGCACGTCGCAGTTCAGGCAGCGCTGCGCCTCGCCGAGCGCGAGCTTGACGTCGTAGCCGAGTTCGACCTCTGCGCGGATGTCCTTGAGCGCAATCACCTTGTCGCGGTGCGGCACCTTGTAGCGCTTGTCGCCGGAGATGTCGTTGTCGTAGCTCCACTCGTGGATTCCCATCTTCTGCGAGGAGACGTGCACCTCGGGGAGCGGGCGCTCGGTGATATCCTCGCCGGAGAGCATCTTGTGGATCGACAGCGCGGCGTCGTGGCCGTGCGCCACCGCCCAGATGATGTTCTTGGGGCCGAACGCCGCGTCACCGCCGAAGAAGACTTTCGGATTGGTCGATGCGAACGTCTTGGCATCGACCTGCGGCATGTTCCACTTGTCGAACTCGATGCCGCAGTCGCGCTCGATCCAGGGGAAGGCGTTTTCCTGCCCGACCGCGACCAGCACGTCGTCACAGGGAATGGTCTGGTCCGGCTCGCCCGCGGGCACCAGGTTACGCCGGCCCTTGGCGTCGTATTCCGCCTTCACCTTCTGGAAGGTGACGCCGATGAGCTTGCCGGCTACATGTTTGAATCCCACCGGCACCATGAAATTGAGGATCGGAATGTCCTCGTGAATGGCGTCTTCCTTTTCCCATGGGCTCGCCTTCATTTCCTCAAAGCCGGAACGCACGATCACCTTGACGTCTTCGCCGCCAAGGCGCCGCGCGGTGCGGCAGCAATCCATCGCGGTGTTGCCGCCGCCGAGCACGATCACGCGGCGGCCGATCTTCTCGACATGGCCGAACGAAACCGAAGCCAGCCATTCGATGCCTATATGGATATTAGCGGCGGCCTCCTTGCGGCCGGGGATGTCGAGTTCGCGGCCGCGCGGCGCGCCGGAACCGACGAAAATCGCATCATAATTTTCAGCCATCAGCTGCTTCAGGCTGTCGATGCGGTGACCGCCCTTGAACTCGATGCCGAGGTTTAGGATGTAATCGGTTTCTTCGTCGATCACCGAATCCGGCAGCCGGAATTTTGGGATCTGGCTGCGCATCATTCCGCCCGCCTTGGGATCGGCGTCGAACACCGTGCAGTGATAGCCGAGCGGCGCAAGATCGCGCGCCACCGCAAGCGAAGCGGGACCGCCGCCGATCAGCGCGACGCGCTTGCCGTTCTTCGCCGATACCTTCGGCATGCGGTGCTTGACGTCGTCCTTGAAGTCGGCGGCGACGCGCTTCAGCCGGCAGATCGCAACGGGTGTTTCCTCGACGCGGCCGCGGCGGCAGGCCGGCTCGCACGGGCGATCGCAGGTGCGTCCCAAAATTCCGGGAAACACATTCGATTTCCAGTTGATCATGTAGGCGTCGCTATAACGCCCCTCGGCAATCAAACGGATGTATTCGGGAACTGGCGTGTGAGCGGGGCAGGCCCATTGGCAATCAACCACTTTGTGAAAGTAGTCCGGCGCCGAGATGTCAGTCGGTTTCATTCCTACCTTTCCGCGTCAGCAATCCGAACGCGGCCTTGTTGCCTGAACGCTCAGTAGGCGTTCTTGTGGTTTTTGAATTGGATCATAGGCTTATCTTATCGGAGCTTAGAGCCATTCCAGACGAGTCACAAAGGCAAATTTGCGCGATTGCCAGCTTTCATGCATGGCACGTGTGAACGTTAATATTCGCTGATACTATGTGGCGGTGCAGCATGAGTGCACGGCGTTGTCGCCAATGTTACGCACGGTGCAGATCGCTCTTCGCGAGATCCCACATCAGCCGGTAAACGCCGCTCGTCACCACCAGCGGCTTGATTGCGGCATTGTCGTTGAAGCGCGCCGCGGCCGCCGGAACCGCGCTGACATCGGTGGCGTCGATCAGCACGAACCAGTCGCCGGCGCCCGGATTAGGCGCTGCGGGGTCATCAGTGATCGGTTTCGACAGCGCCGGATTGTTCTCCAGCAGGTGCACGGAAATGATGCCGTCGAGTTCTGCGGGATCGAGTTGATCCCGCAGTGCGGTACGTAATTTATCCTCGCCGCCGGCGGGCGGCCGCAGCCGGATGATGCCGAGCGCGGCGCCGCGGCCGGTGCCGCGGCTGATGGTGATACGCGAAACGCCCCGGATCATGTTCTTGAAGCGGGCAATGTTGGCCTTCGACCAGGCAGTCTGATTGGCGAGCGCGGTGCGGTAGAACGGGCTGTCCAGTACCTCGATGGTTTCGGTGGAATAGAGGCTGAGATATTTCGGGTCACCTTCGTGCGCGACATAGCGCCGCGCTTCGAGGAAGCCCGGCATCGCGACGCGCTCTTCGAGATGTTCGCGGTCGTACCAGCGGTTGAATTCGGCCTCGTCGGCCGCATCGATGTTCATCGACGTCAGCAGCATGCCTTTTCCGGCTATCGGCATTTCGAAAATCCCTATCTGGTAATCTTGGAAGCCATATCCGCGACTGCTTTCATCACGGCGTCGCGGACGCCGGGATCGTACAGCGTGTGACCGGCGCCTTCGACCAGGCGAATTTCGGCCTCGCGCCACACTGCGGCAAGCGCATGCGAGGTCGCCGGCGGGCACAGCAGATCATAACGGCCCTGCACGATGATACCGGGAATGTCAGCAAGCCTGCCGGCCTCTTCGATCAGCTGGTTCGGCCGCATGAAGCAGTCATTGGCGAAATAATGCGCTTCCATGAACGGCGTGGCGGGCAGGGCGCGCGACGAATTGACCGGATCGAGCCGGGCGCGGCCCGGCGTGTGCTCGGAGAGGATACGTTCGGTCTCGCCCCATGCCCGTGCGGCCGGGCCATGCACGCCGGTGTCGGGATCAAGAATCCGGCGGAAATATGCGTCGATCGGGTGCGTACGTTCCGCTGGCGGCAACACGTCGAGGAACTCCGCGTGCAGCGCCGGATAGAAGCGCGGCAGCACCTCGAGGAAGCCATCCTCGATCTCCTTGCGGGTGCCGAGGAAGGTGGCGCGCAGCACGATGCCGGTGACGCGGTCGGGGTGCGCTTGCGCATACGCCAGCGCCAGCGTCGCGCCCCAGGAGCCGCCGACGATCATCCAGCGCTCAAAACCGAATTTCTCGCGAATTCTCTCCATGTCCGCAATCAGATGCGGCAGGGTATTGTCCTCACGCCGGCCCTTGGGGCGGCTGCGGCCGGCGCCGCGCTGGTCGAACAGCACGGCATGGAATCTTTCAGGGTCGAACAGCCGGCGGTGATCGGGCTGGCAACCGCTGCCGGGCCCGCCATGCAGATAGACCGCCGCAATGCCGTCGATACGGCCGACGCTCTCGACATAGACGTCGTGGCCATCGCCGACATCGAGCTGCTCCGAGGTCAGCGGTGCAAACGGATCGGCGCGTTTGGCGGATTTTCCGGCGTCGGCGTCAGGCGCCATGCTTGTCTTCCGCCTCCAGCGTGCCGCCGGCGAAATTGCGATAGAGGAAACGGTTATTGTCGGAGGCTGCTTCCTGCTCGGCCTGCTTGAAGATCGGCTCATGCATCGGCGACAGCGTGCAGGCCGGATCGGTATTGCCGGCATCGCCGGTCAGCGCAAAGGCCTGGCAGCGGCAACCGCCGAAATCGACTTCGCGGAACTCGCAGCTCTTGCAGGGTTCGGGCATCCAGCCGGTGCCGCGATAGCGGTTGAAGGCTTCGGAATTCTGCCAGATCCAGGCGATCGAGTGATTGGATCGCACCGAAAGGAATTCGAGCCCGGTGATGCTCTCGGCGGCGTGACACGGCAGGATCTTGCCGGCAGGCGAGATGTTGAAGAATTGCCGGCCCCAGCCGCCCATGCATTTCTTCGGCCGCAGCGCGTAATAATCCGGCACGACGTAGTCGATCGCGAGAATGCCCTTCAGCCGCACTTCGGCTTCCTCGACGATGCGGCTGGTCTCCTCGATCTGTGCCACGGTCGGCATCAAGGCGGCGCGGTTCTTCAGCGCCCAGCCGTAATACTGCACGTTGGCGACCTCGAGCCGGTCGGCGTCCAGATCGACTGCCATCTGGATGATGTCGGACAGCTGATGCAGGTTCTGGCGGTGCATGACGGCGTTGACCGTCAGCGGCAAGTCGAGTTCGCGCGTCCACTTCGCGACCTCCAGCTTCTTCTCATGCGACTTCTTCAGGCCCGCCACGCGGTCGGCCACCATGGGCTCGTTGCCCTGAAAACTGATCTGCACGTGGCACAGCCCGGCATCGGCCAGAGCGGACAGTTTTTCGCGTGTCAGCAACACAGCGGAAGTAATGAGGTTGCTGTAGAGCCCGACGTCGCTGGCGTGCTGGACCAGTTCGACCAGATCCTTGCGCGCGGTCGGCTCGCCGCCGGAGAAATGGATCTGCAGCACGCCGATTTCGGCGAGCTCGGTCAAAACCTTCTTCCATTCCTCGGTGGTCAGCTCAGTGCCGCCGCGGTCGAGTTCGAGCGGATTGGAGCAATAGGGGCATTGCAGCGGGCAGCGGTGCGTCAGCTCGGCCAGCACCGCGAGCGGGATGCCGAACGTCTCCGCCGTCGAGCGCCGCTGCTCCAGCACCGAGAGCCCGTCATGGGGCGCGGTTGCCGCTTTGCCGTCGGTGAGAATGTCGCTCATGACGTCTTCTCGCGCGCTTCGGTGAGAAAGCCCTTGTCGGCGAGGTCCTGCAGCATGGCGACGACGTCGGTTGCAATTGCCTCGCGGGGCGCGGCGTATTTGGCGGTCAGCTGATCGATCATGTCGGAGACGCTGCGAACACCGTCGCAAAGCTGCAGCACCTCGACTGCGATCTCGTCCGGCGCCAGCACGCGCTCGGGCGCCAGGATCACCCAGACCTGCCGCGTCTCATCAAATTTCAGCTTGGCGTGCCGCGGCAATTTCGGCCGGCTCGCCTCGCTGACACTGATGTTGCGGCTTACTGCCATCGATCGCTAGTTCCTGGTTATTGGCTTCGGCTTCAGCCCTCTTGAGGCACGAACGCGCCGGGCGGTATGTGGCCCTCGATATAGGCATGATACAGCGCATCGAGCTGAACCCATAGCACATTGGTCTTGAAGATCAGGGCGTTGCAGACCGCCTCGCGTTCCGCCGGCGTCCTGGCGTGCGCCTTGACGTAATCGAGCGCGAATCCGGCGTCGCGGGGCGCCTGCTGCAGGCGGCGGCTGAAATAGCTCATGATGTCCGGATTGACGAAATCATAGTGCTGCAGCATGCCCGAGATGCGCTCCTCATGAAGGTTCGGCGCGAACAGTTCCGTCAGCGAGGAGGCGATCGCCTCGAGCGGCGTCTTGTCGCGGCAGAAATGCACGTAGGCCTCGACCGCAAAGCGCGTCGCGGGAAGGATGCCTTCGGTCGATTCCACATAGGCGCTGTCGAGCCCGAGGCCTTCGGTCAGCTTGAGCCAGCGCTCGATGCCGCCTTCGGAGCCGAGATCGCCGTCGTGATCCTCGATCCGGTGCCGCCATTCGACGCGGGTCGCGCGGTCGCGGAACCGCGAGATCACCATCGCGTCCTTGAGCGGGATCGTGCTCTGGTAAAAATAACGGTTCAGCGCCCAGGCCTGCACCTGGCCCTTGTTGAGCTTGCCGCCATGCAGCAGCCGGTGGAACGGATGCAGGTTGTGATAGCGCGTCGCGCCGATGTGACGCAGCGTCGCCTCCAGTTCCTCGGCGTTATTGAGCGAAATGCCTTTGCCGATCGATAGCGCGGTCATTCTGGTGACGGGCACGACGCTCACAGTGTGATCTCCATTCCATCGGCGGGGATGTGCCAGCCGGCCTGCTCGGCGGTTTTGCGCTCGTCCGAGCCGTGCAGCAAGGCGGGGTTGGAGTTGTTGATATGCAAAAACATCTTGCGCCCGATGTCGAGTCCTTCAAGGCTTGCGATCGCGCCGTCCTCGCCTGACATCGAGATGTGTCCCATGCTTTGCCCGGTCTTGTTGCCGAGGCCCGCGGCAACCAGTTCGTCGTCGCGCCACACCGTACCGTCAAAGAACACCAGTGCGGCGCCGTTCAGCCGCGCCTTCAGATCGTCGGTCACCCGCGCGCAGGCGGCAAGGAAATAGAGATACTTGCCGCTGGCTTTGTCCAGGATGCGAAGCCCAAGCGTATCGCCCACACCACTGCCGCCGGCCGGATGCGCCTTGCCTTCGAGATACCATGCGCCCTTTCCGGGAACCTCGAAGGGGAGGATTTCGATGCCGGATGGCGAACCATCGGGCAATGCGGGTTCGAACGCCCGGTCGACCGCGATCGGCTGGCGTTTCACATTCTTTTCGCTCAGCACATTAAAGATGCTGTTGGATTTGAGGATCGCAAGCACCCGCTCATGCGCATACAGAGTGAAGGGCGATCCCTCGCGCATCGACAACAGGCCTGCGACCGCGTCGATCTCGCCATTGGTCAGGATGACGCCCGCAATCGGACTGTGACGGAGCTGGCCTGCCCTGGGATGAAGCTGCGGCGTCGCGGTCAGTTGCTGGCGCAGATCGGGCGAGGCGTTGATCAGGAACCAGTGCTCGCCATCGGCACTGACCGCGATCGAGGCCTGCGTGCTCTGAAGTTCGGGATGTTCGTTGCGGGCCGTCCGGCACACCGGACATCCGCAGTTCCACTGCGGAACGCCGCCGCCTGCCGCGGCGCCCAGGACGACGACGCGAAGCATGATCCGTCTCCTGGCAAATTCAAGACTTGGGCACAAACGGTGATGTCAAACGCTACGAGGCGGATCCGGGCCAAAGACACAGTTCCGCTTTCGGGAACGTGTCAGGCCCGGGATCCACCTCGCTAAAGCCTTTGCGGTCGCTGCCGGTTACTTGCGGGCGGCGCACGCGTACATGTTGATTTCCATGCCGACCGGCACTTCGACGATTTTCGGTGCTTTCCAGGCCATAGGCGCTCCTTTTGCTACCGGACGAACTTCGCCCTCGGACACAAGGTAATGCGGATCAAAAAGTTCGCCAGTGAAATCTTTGCAGCAGGCATGCGTGTTTGCATGTTGCATTGCGAAATAAGTCACGTTTTTGTGCGAAGGCAGGTGGTCAAAACGGCGTGGGATCAAGCGTTTCCGGGTTGATCGCAGCGCCGTGAATGTTGATTTTTCTTTGCAACGAAGTGCTGCCTCCATGGAGTAGGTTACCGCCGATGCCACGCTATTTTTTCAACACCCGTATCGGCGATGAGCTGATTTCCGATCCCGATGGCGAAGTGCTGCGGGATCCCGACCGCGCCTGGGAAATGGCGCGCGCCATGATCCGGGAACTGCTCAAGACCGAAGGCACTGACGGCGCGCTGCTGAACGCGACCATCGAGGTCACCGACGACGAGGGCGAGATCGTGCTCGAGTTTCCGTTCACGGAGGCGATTCTCGACACGACGGATCGCTCCATCACCCGGCATTGATTCAGCCACCGTCATTGCGGGGCTTGCGAGAGCGCGAACCTCAGGTGCGCAATTGCACACTGGGGAATCTCGAGATTCCCCGATGCGCAAATGCACGTCTGAGGTTCGATGCTGCGCATCGGCCGGAATGACCGTGGACGATGGGTCAGCGATGTTTTCCGATTGCAGATGTACGGACAAATATTAGAGAGTGCCGCCCGGGAATGCCACCGGCGCTGACATGCTTGTCCGCGCGAGGATAAGGCTTCCGCCAGGGAGAATGCCATGATGAGCTATTCGTCGGCGCCGCGCAGCCTGTTGCTGGCCGGCGCTTTTTTCGGTGCATTGACGTTGAACGTTGCAGCGCAGCAGCCGGCCACGCCGCCTGCGGCAGGTGCGGCGCCGGCAGCCGCCGCCCCGCTTCCGCCGGGCTCGCCCTTGATCGGCCGGCCAGCCGATAATGAAGCCGCCGCCAAGCTCGCCCCGATCGCACCGCCGCCGATTCCCGCTGCGCCCGACAAATTGCCGACCGCCAAGCTGAAGGTGCCGGCCGGCTTCAACATCGAAGTCTACGCCGCCGGGATGGCCAACGCGCGCTCGCTGATCGAAGGCGACAAGGGCACGGTGTTTGCCGGCACCCGCCTGATCGACAAGGTCTATGCGGTCGTCAACAAGGACGGCAAGCGTTCGGTGAAGGTGATCGCCTCCGGCCTCTATCGTCCGAACGGCGTCGCGTTCAAGAACGGCACGCTCTACATCGCCGAACTGTCGAAGATCTCCAGGATCGACAAGATCGAGGACAATCTGGACAATGCGCCGAAGCCGACCGTGATCTACGACAATTTGCCCAAGGATGAAGCCCACGGCTGGAAGTTCATCGGCATCGGCCCCGACAACAAGCTGTACATTCCGGTCGGGCAACCCGGCAACAACGTGCTGCACAGCGATGCGCACGGCCAGATCAGGCGCATGAATCTCGATGGGTCAGGCGCCGAAGTGCTCGCGCGCGGCGTGCGCATGACGGTCGGATTCGACTGGCACCCGGAGAACAAGCAGCTCTATTTCACCGACAACGGACGCGACTGGATGTCGGAGGACGTGCCCGAGGATGAACTCAATCGCATCACCAAGGTGGGCGAACATTTCGGCGCGCCCTACTGCCTGCAGGGCAACATCGTCGATCCCGAATTCGGCTGGGGAAAATCCTGCAGCGACTACACCGCGCCGGTCGGCCTGCTGGGCCCGCATTCCGCAGCGCTGGGCATGCGGTTCTACACCGGCAACATGTTCCCGAAGTCCTACAAGAACGCGATCTTCATCGCCCGCCATGGTTCGTGGAACCGGACCAAGAAGGTTGGCGGTGACGTCCTCGTCGCCCGGCTGAACAAGGACGGGTCAGTCAAATCCGTGGAGCCGTTCCTCACCGGGTTTGTCGAGGACAACAAGTATATCGGTCGCCCGGTCGACGTGCTGCAGTTGAAGGACGGCTCGCTGCTGGTCTCTGACGACTACAACGGCGCCGTCTATCGCATCACCTACGGCAAGCAGAAGGTGGCTGGCGCCAAGTGATTGGAAGGAACGTCATTGCGAGCGAAGCGAAGCAATCCACCTTCAACAAAGGAAGAGTGGATTGCTTCGTCGCTTCGCTCCTCGCAATGACGGCGGTGCCAATGCATAGAATAATAACGGCGCTGGCATTTACCTTTATCGCCTCAATCGCAAGCGCGGAAACCTTCCAGGAGCGCATCGCGCCGTGTCTGGCCTGTCACGGCGAGCGCGGACAGTCGGAGACCGAAAACACGCCCTCGCTCGGCGCGCAGCAGGCGCCTTACACGCTGATCCAGCTCTTCATGTTTCGCGAGAAGCTGCGCAGCTTCGAGCCGATGAACGAGATGGCGAAGCAGCTGACCGACGACGATCTGCGCACCTTCTCCGATTTCATCGCCAAACTGCCCAAGCCCGTGCCGCCCGCAGCGGCCGGCGATCCCGCGCGGATGCAGCGCGGCCAGGCGCTGGGGCAGCAGCACCGCTGCAACAACTGTCACAACCCGGATTATTCCGGCAAGGAAAACGTGCCGCGGATAGCCAACCAGCGCGAGGATTATCTCGCCAAGACGCTTGGCGAATACAAGGACAATAGCCGTCACGGCTATGACGGCAGCATGGCCGACGTGATGGGCCCGATCACATCAGAGCAGATCGCCGATCTCGCTCATTTTATTGCCCATTTGCGCTAAACCTTCGTGCACGGCCCCGGCTGGCGTTGCCGTTCGCGCGGCGCTACAAGGCGGTCAAACGGAGTTTCCCATGCAAGAAATCTGGCGCCTGTCGGCCGCGGAGCTGGCCTCGCTGATCAAGACAAAAAAGGTCTCGGCCAAGGAGGCGGCCACATCAGCATTGGCGCGGCTGGACGCGGTCAATCCCAGGATCAATGCGGTGGTCGACCACAAGCCGGCCGAGGTGCTGGCGCAGGCCTCGGCGATCGATGCCGCGATCGGGCGGGGCGAAGATGTCGGCCCCCTCGGCGGCGTACCCATTACGGTTAAGGTCAATATCGACCAGCAGGGCTTTGCCACCACCAACGGCCTGAAGCTGCAGCGCGAGGCCATTGCGGCGGACAACAGCCCCGTGATCGATAATCTCTACAAGGCCGGCGCTGTGATTTTGGGGCGCACCAATTGCCCCGCCTTCTCCTATCGCTGGTTCACCACCAATCTCGTGCACGGCGACACCAAGAACCCGCGCGATCCCGGCATCACGCCGGGCGGCTCCTCCGGCGGCGCGGGTGCTGCTGTCGCGGCCGGCATCGGGCATATCGCGCACGGCACCGATATCGCGGGCTCGATCCGCTACCCGGCCTATGCCTGCGGCGTCCATGGCCTGCGGCCGACGATGGGCCGTATTCCGGCGTTCAACGCCGCACTCCCCGAGCGCACGATTGGTCCCCAGATCAGCGCCGTGTCAGGCCCGCTGGCGCGGACCATCGGCGATATCCGGATAGCGCTGGCGGCGATGTCGGCGAGGGATTATCGCGATCCCTGGTGGGTGCCGGCGCCGCTGGAAGGCCCCCCGGTGCCAAAGCGCGTCGCGATGTGCCTCAATCCGGATGGCCTCGATCCCGTTCCGGAGGTGAAAGCCGCGGTCGCCGACGCCGGCAAGCGGCTGGAGCGCGCGGGCTGGATCGTCGAGGAAATCACCAATACGCCGCCGCTGCGCGAGCCCGCCAATCTGCAGACCAAGCTCTGGCTCGGCGACAGCTATGAGGCGCAGCTGGAGACCGCCGAGCGTGAGGGCGATCCCGGCGCGTTGGCCTGCCTGCGCGGCAACCGGACCAAAGTGTTTCCGTTCGATGCCGCTGATTTCTCGAAGGCGCTGACCCGGCGCGCGACGCTGACCCGCGAATGGTTGGAATTCTTCGAACAATACCCGGTGCTGCTGATGCCGGTATCGGGCGAATTGCCGTTCCCCGACCATCTCGACCGCAAGGACGAGGCGTCTTTTGCGAGGGTCTGGCACGCCCAATTGCCGCAGATTGCCATTCCCTTCATGGGGCTGCCCGGGCTAACGGTCTCTACGGGACTGGTGGGACGAATTCCGGTCGGCGTTCAGCTGGTCTCCGGCCGTTACCGGGAGGATCTCTGCCTTGCCGCGGGCGAGGCGATCGAGGCCGGCGGAACGCCGTCGGCGGCGATCGATCCGGCAAGCTAACAGAGCGTTTTCAAGCGAAGTGGACGCCGGTTCGCGTAAGAAGACGCGTCAAACAAGAGATCGAAAGAGTTTGATGTCAGCTATCTATGATTTCACGGCGCAGTCGCTGGCCGGCGAAGAGGTTCCGCTCAAGCGGTTCGAGGGGCAGGTGCTGCTGATCGTCAACACCGCCAGCGCCTGCGGGTTCACGCCGCAATACAAGGGCCTGGAAACCATGCACCGCGAACTTTCGCCGCGCGGCTTTGCGGTGCTCGGCTTTCCCTGCAACCAGTTCGGCGCGCAGGAGCCGGGCGACGCCAAACAAATCGAGGCGTTCTGCGAAACCAGATTTCACGTGACGTTTCCGATGTTCGCCAAGATCGACGTCAACGGCAGCAAGGCGCACCCGCTGTATGAATACCTGAAGAACGAACGATCGGGCCTGCTGGGCGCGTCGATCAAATGGAATTTCACCAAATTCGTGGTCGACCGTTCGGGCAAGGTGGTGGGGCGCCATGCACCGACCGTGACACCCGAAGCACTGAGAAGAGAAATCGAGGCACTGCTATGAACGAGAAAACCGAAACCGACGCGTTCCCCGACCGCCTGTCGACCAATCCGAGCAGCCCTTATTACAACGAAGAACTGCTGTCGCGCGACGTCGGCATCCGCTTCAAGGGCGCCGAAAAGACCAATGTCGAGGAATACTGCATCAGCGAGGGCTGGATCCGCGTCACTGCGGGGAATGCCAAGGACCGCTTCGGCAATCCCTTGACGATCAAGGTTCATGGCCCGGTCGAGCCGTATTTCCGGGATCAGAAGTGACGATGTGATCCCGTCATTCCGGGATGGTGCGCCAGCACCAGATCCGGAATCTCGGGATTCCGGGTTCGATGCTCCGCATCGCCCCGGAATGACATGCCCAATATTTCGAAAGCCACCATCATGTCCGTCCGCATCGTCGATGTCTGCGAAATCACGAAGCCGATCTCCTCGCCGATCCGTAACGCCTACATCGACTTCACCAAAATGACGACGAGCCTCGTCGCCGTCGTCACCGACGTCGTGCGCGATGGCAAGCGCGTGGTCGGCTATGGCTTCAATTCCAACGGCCGCTACGGGCAGGGCGGTCTGATCCGCGAGCGCTTTGCGCCGCGGCTCAAGGAGGCCGATCCGAAGTCGCTGCTTGATGCCGAAGGCGGCAATCTCGATCCGGACAAGGTCTGGTCGACGCTGATGTCGAACGAAAAGCCCGGCGGCCATGGCGAGCGCTCGGTCGCGGTGGGCACCATCGACATGGCGGTGTGGGATGCGGTGGCGAAGGTCGCGGGCAAGCCGTTGTTCCGGCTGCTTGCCGAGCGCCATGGCCTTGACGCCAATCCGCGCGTGTTCGTCTACGCCGCCGGTGGTTACTACTATCCCGGCAAGGATCTCTCCGCGCTGCGCGGCGAAATGCGCGGCTATCTCGACCGCGGCTACAACGTCGTCAAGATGAAGATCGGCGGCGCGCCGATCGCCGAGGACCGCGAGCGCATCGAAGCGGCGCTGAAGGAAATCGGCAGCAGTGCGCAACTCGCCGTCGACGCCAACGGCCGTTTCGATCTCGAAACCGCGATCGCGTATGCAAAAATGCTGCGGCAGTATCCGCTGTTCTGGTACGAGGAGGCCGGTGATCCCCTCGACTACGCGCTGCAGGCAGCGCTCGCCGAATTCTATCCGGCGCCGATGGCGACCGGTGAAAATCTCTTCAGCCATCAGGATGCGAAGAATTTGATCCGCTACGGCGGCATGCGTCCGGACCGCGACTGGCTGCAGTTCGATTGCGCGCTGTCCTACGGGCTCTGCGAGTACCAGCGCACGCTTGAAGCCTTGAAGACCCATGGCTGGTCGGCCAGCCGCTGCATCCCGCATGGCGGCCACCAGATGTCGCTCAATATCGCGGCCGGTCTCGGGCTCGGCGGCAATGAGAGCTATCCCGACCTGTTCCAGCCCTATGGCGGTTTTCCCGACGGCGTTCGCGTCGAGAACGGCCACATCACCATGCCTGATTTGCCGGGCATCGGCTTCGAGGGCAAATCCGATCTCTACAAGGAAATGAAGGCACTGGCGGCGTGAGAATGGTTTTCCGGGCCGTCAGTTCACCAATCATCTATCTCCAAAGGACGCTGCGATCGTGACCAGCAAACTCCCCCAACTCTCGCTCGCAAAAGACAAGATCCGGGTCTTGCTCCTCGAAGGTGTCAACGACAGCGCCGTACAGCTGATCGAGTCTGCCGGCTATTCCAGCATGACGCGCCTGTCCAAGGCGCTGGAGGGCGATGCGCTCAAGGAAGCCATCAAGGGCGTGCATCTGCTCGGCATCCGCTCCCGCACGCAGATCACGCCGGATGTACTGGAAGCCGCGGACCGGCTGATTGCGATCGGCTGCTTCAGCGTCGGCACCAATCAGGTGGATGTCGACGCCGCGCGCCGGGTTGGGATTCCCGTGTTCAACGCCCCGTTTTCCAACACGCGCAGCGTGGCCGAACTGGTGATCGGCGAGATCGTGATCCTGCTGCGCCGGATCGTGGCGCGTTCCAACGCGGCCCATCAGGGGCGCTGGGACAAGTCCGCCAGCGACAGCTATGAGGTGAGGGGCAAGACGCTCGGCATCATCGGCTATGGCAATATCGGCTCGCAGCTCTCCAATCTCGCCGAAGCGCTCGGCATGAAGGTGATCTTCTACGATCACACCGACCGGCTTCGCCACGGCAACACCGAACCGGTCGCGAGCTTGCATGAGCTTCTGGGACAAAGCGACGTCGTGTCGTTGCATGTGCCGGAGACGCCGGCCACGGCTGGGATGATCGGGCGCGAGGAGATTGCGGCGATCAAGCCGGGTGCGTATTTCATCAACAACAGCCGCGGCACCGTCGTCGACCTCGAGGCGCTCGCCGACGCGCTGCGCGAAGGCAGGCTCCGTGGCGCCGCGGTGGACGTTTTTCCGGTCGAGCCGCGCTCGAACGCGGACCGCTTCGTCTCACCGTTGCAGGGTCTGGAAAACGTCATCCTGACGCCGCACATCGGCGGCTCGACCGAGGAGGCGCAGGAACGCATCGGGGCCGAGGTGGCGCGCAAGCTCGTCGACTACAGCGATTCCGGCTCGACCATGGGCGCGGTCAATTTTCCCCAGGTTCAGCTGCCGCCGCGGCCGTCGGGCACGCGGTTCATCCAGGTGCAGCGCAATCTGCCGGGCATGCTGGGCCGTTTGAACGAAGTGCTCGCGCGCCACTCGGTCAACATCGCCGCGCAATATTACGAGACGGCCAACGATGTCGGCTATGTCGTGCTCGACGCCGATGCCTCCGCCGCCGACGGCCAGCGCGTGCTCGCGGACATCCGGGCTCTGGAAGGCACCATCCGCGCCCGGTTGCTTTACGAATACAAGATCTGAGGCTGGCGCTACACCGTCCGCCTCATCGGCTGGGCCGCGCCATACATCAGCGTGCGCCACAGCCATTCGACCGGGCCATAGCGGTATCGGCCGAGCCACCACGCACTGAACGGGATCTGCGCGGCGTAAACGGCGACGCCGATCGCAAGCGCGCTGGCGGCACCGAGTTGGCCGAACAGGCCAAGGCCGTAGCCGTAGAAGATCCAGCCGAAGATCAGGGATTGCGCGAGGTAGTTGGTGAACGCCATCCGCCCCAGCGACGCGGCCCAGCCGAGCAACCGGTTTCCGCTTTTGAGGCTGGCGATGCCGATGATGGTCGCCCCGTAACCCAGCGCCAGCAGGATGGTGCCGAGAGGTTCTGCCAGGACGCCGATCCGGCCGCTGCCCGCGGTAAAACCGCCGGCACGAGCAAGGATCAAAGCTGCGCCAAGGCTGATACAGGCGGCGGCGATCGAGAACAGCAGATGACGAGGCGGGTTTCGCAGAATGCCGGTGCGCCAGGCGAACGCGCCGAGCAGAAACAACCCGACCGTGCGCGGAAAGATATTGGCGTGCAGATAAGCAAAAAGGGGAATCTCGCGGAGCCGGAACGTCAGCACGTCGAGGAATCCGCCCGTGGCATAGATGCGACGCGCCTCCGTGACATCCTGCGCCATCGCCGCCGTGCCGGGCCACAATCCCGGCGGCGGAAAGGCCTGCATCGCAAGATACAGCCCGAGAGACGCCAGCGCGGCGACAGCCAGTAGCCAGCGCTGACCGAACAGAAATGGCAGGACGATCAAGCCAGCGAGCGCATACTCGGTGAGAATATCGCCGTTCCAGATCAGGCAAAGGTGAAAGAGTCCGAATGCCAGCAACACGGCGAGTCGGCGCACGAGGAGCGCCGCGCGGCGGGGGCTTTTTGAAAGCCGCTCGAATTGGATGGCAAGGCCCACACCGAACAGCAGCGAAAATAGCGCGAGCGCCTTCAGGTCGATCGCCAGCTTCAGGACCGTTTCCACCGTGTGATCGAGCGGCGATGCCGGCGTCTTAGGGAAAAGAAACTGTTCGAAGATCGAGACGCGAAATATCGTCGTGATGTTGATCGCCATCACGCCGAACAGCGCGACGCCCCGCAACGCGTCTATGGCGTCGATGCGCCGTGCTGGATCAATCGGCTCCGGCGACACTCCCGTGACGGCTTGATCGCTGGGAGGCATGAGGCCGGAAGCCATGCGCGATCAGTCCAATTGAAGCCGGCGTACGGAAAGCGCGCCTACGACAGCCGCATGTCCAGCAGCCGCCGACCTTCGGTCTTGAGCAGTTTCTTCACCGCGCTGGAAGCGGCGATCTCGCCCTGGTTGGCGTAGGCTTCGTGGTTCTTTTCGATGTCGTCGAGCCGGTAGAGGTAATTGACCATGATGCCGGCGGACTCGCGAACGCCCTTCGGCGAGAGATCGCCGAGCCAGTCGATCCGCTCCAGCCGTGCGCCGTTGCCGATATGGAAGCGCGCCACCGAATCGATCAGCCGGCCCTTTGAGGTGCGGGCTTTGAGGAAATAATGCGCGGCCAACGGCTCGAGCACCGCGCGCAGTTGCGTGGTGGTCTCTGCGTTCTCGAACCAGTCCGGCTGGTTGAGCTTTTCCAGCAGCGTCCGTTCCTCGTCCGACAAGGGAACGTCGTCGGCTTCCTTCAGCCATTGCATGAAGCCCGGCACCGGCGACAGCGTCACGAAGGTGTCGAGCTTCGGCAATTCGCGCCGCAATTCCTCGACCACCTGCTTGATCAGGAAGCTGCCGAACGAGATGCCGCCAAGCCCCTTCTGGGTGTTCGAAATCGAATAGAACACCGCGGTACGGGCGCGGTCGATCGCCACCGGCTGGCGCTCGGCGGCGAGCAATGGCGCGATCGCGGTCGGGATCGTTTCGGTCAGCGCGACCTCGACGAAGATCAGCGGCTCGTCGGTCAGCTGCGGATGGAAGAACGCGTAGCAGCGGCGGTCGATCGGGTCGATGCGGCGGCGCAGATCGTTCCAGTCGTGGATTTCATGCACTGCTTCATAACGGATGATCTGTTCCAGAATATTCGCTGGCGTCGACCAGTCAATCCTGCGCAGCACGAGAAATCCCCTGTTGAACCAAGAAGACAGCAGATGCACCACGTCGCGGTCCAGCGCTGCCAGATCCTTGTTGCCCTTCATGAGCGAAAGCAGATCGGCGCGCATCGCCACCAGATCGCTGGTGCCGCCCGGCGCGCGGTTGAGCCGGCGCACCAGTTCCTGGCGCCGTGGCTCGGAAGCAAAATGAAGATCGCTGGCGTCGGCGTCGCTCGGCTGCGCGCGCCAGCTCTCGATCGCCCGCGAAAGCCGCTCGCGGTCGGGACCGTAGTCGCGGGCGAGGGCGGCAAAGAACGAAAGCCGGCCGGCTGTGTCGAGGTCATGGTAGCGGTCGAGCACTTCGCGGGCCATCGCGGTGCCCGAAGCCTCGCCGCGGCCCGACAGGAGTGCCTCGCACAGTTCAAGCAGTTCGGAGGCGTCTTCCTTGGTATCCGAAGATCCGCCGCGCCGAAGCAGGGTGCGGCCGCGTTCGGAAATCGTCGAAAGCAGGTCGGAGAAGAAGGCGTTGGCCATGGGCTAAGTCGATTCCGGTGGTGATGCCGAACCTTATATCGAATCTAGGGCGCGGCCGATCTTATTCAAGCGCATGGATCGTACGGAAATATGTCATGTCTCCCAGTATGTCATGGCCGGGCATAGCCGTCCGAAGGACGGCGTCGCTTCCGCTCGCCTATGACCCGGCCATCATCTCCATGGAAGGAGGCTTTTTTCAAGAATGATGGATACGCGGGTCAAGCCCGCGTATGACGAATCCCGTTTAAGCCTTCTCAGCGAACTCCGTCGGGGTCTTGCCGGTAACCTGCCGGAATGCATGGGAAAACGCCGGGACGCTGGCATAGCCGAGGTCGGAAGCCAGTTGCTTGACCGAGACGTTGGCGTCGGTGGAGAGTTTTTCGATCGCAGCCGCGACACGGGCGCGCTGGCACCAGCTCTTGAAGCTGAGCTGCGTCTCGGCCGAGAACAGCCGCGACAGCGTCCGCGCCGAGGTGCCGACCTCGCGCGCCAGCGTTTCGATCTCATGGTCGCCGGTCGGATCCGACAGCACGATGTCGGCGGCGCGCCGGCAGCGCGGCTCGTGCGGCAGCGGGATGAAGGTCGCGGAATCTTCCGCCTGGTGCAGTTCCAGCATTGCGAGTTTGAGCAGCAGGCCGGTGCGCTCGGCCGTGGTGTGCTCGTCGAACAGCGCCAGGATTGCCTGATGCAACAGCGGCGACACCCGGACCACGAATTCTGAGCTGAGGCTCTCGCTGCGTTCCTCGCGAGCCAGCCAGTCGAGGTCGAAATACAGGGTGCGCATTTCGATGTCGGCGAGCACGTCGATGGCATGCGCCAGCCGCGCCGGCACCCAGACCGCGCGGTCGGGCGGCACCAGCCAGCGGCCCTTCGGGGTGGTGACCTGCATGGTGCCCCGGGCGGCGTACACCAGCTGCGCCTCGCGGTGCATGTGGGTGTCGATCCGGAAGCCCTTTTTGTAGTTGTTGGCGATCATGTGGATGCCGTCGCCGGTCGAGATGCGGCGCCCGATAATGGCGGCGATTGGCTTTTCGGCGATATTCATTGGCGACATCCCGTCAGGACAACTCCCTATAACCTATTTTGGAAAGTTGCGGGATTCGGGCCCAGGCCTCTGACCGGGACCCGCCCGCCAAGAAACGCCCAACAAGCGCCAAGGACCGGACCAGACCATGAACAGCCCCAGCCGGGTGATCGGCTTCGTCAACGCCGCCCATTTCATCGACCATTACGCGATGCTGATCTTCGCAGCCGCGGTCATCATCATGGGGCCGGCATTCGGCATGGCCTATTCGGAGCTGTTGCCTTACGCCACCCCGGGCTTCGTCGCCTTTGGCGCGGGCTCGCTGATCACAGGCTGGCTCGGCGACCGCTGGAGCCGCCGCCACATGATGGTGATCTTCTTTGCCGGCATCGGCGCCTCGATGATCGCGGTCGGCTTCGTGCAGACCCCGCTGGAACTCGGCGCGGTGCTGCTCGCGATCGGCCTGTTCGCCTCGATCTATCATCCCGTCGGCACCGCCATGATCGTGTCCTATGCCGACAAGCTCGGCCGCGAGATGGGGCTGAACGGGGTCTGGGGCAATCTCGGCGTGGCGTCGTCGGCGCTGGTCACCGGCGTGATCGGTCAATACCTCGGCTGGCGCTGGGCCTTCATCGTGCCGGGCGTCGTCACCATGCTGATCGGCGTGGCCTTCGCCATGATGGTCGTGCACGAGGATCGAACCGGCTCCAGGCAGGCGGCAGCCCAGGCGCGCATCGCGAAAGAGGACATGTGGCGGGTGATCCTGGCGCTGCTGATCGTCGTGATCGCGATCTCGACCACCTTCAACGCCGTCACCGTGGCGCTGCCCAAGCTGTTCGCGGAGCGGCTGGCCGACTTGACCGCGAGCCCGGCGCTGCTCGGCGTCATCGCGGCCGGCGTCTATGTGTTCGGCGCGATGACGCAATACACCATCGGCAAGCTGATCGACCATTATTCGCTGAAGACCGTGATGCTGCCGCTGTCGTTCCTGCTGGCGCCGTTCCTGTATTTCGCGGCGACGCTGTCGAACCTGCCGCTGATCATCGCCTCGATCGGCATCGTCATGGGCGCGTTCGGCCAGGTCACGGTGAATGACGCCATGGTCGGCAAGTACACCACCGATGAATGGCGCTCGCGGGCTTACTCCGTGCGCTACTTCATCGGCTTCACGGCGGCGGGCGCTTCCGTCGGGTTGGTGGCGTGGCTGTACGAAAAGGGCGGCTTTGTCACCATGCTGCAGGCGTTCGGCGCGCTGTGCCTATTGGTGATCGTCGCCGCCATCATCCTGCCGCAGGAAATCAAGGTGCCGGCGGCGCGGACCAATTGATCGCCTCTGAGTTCGGCGATCGGTTGGCTAGCGCCTTGCCGATGATATCAGAGCTCTTCTCGGCGACCATGATCGTCGCCGGGTGAATGTTCGGCGAGGGCATTGCCGGCATGATGGACGCATCGACGACCCGCAGACCGTCGATGCCGCGAACGCGGAGCTGGCTGTCGACGACGGCTCCGTCATCCTCGCCCATCCGGCAGGTGCCGCAGGGATGATAGACGGTCGAGCCGACGTTCCTGATATAATCGGCGGCCTGTTCGTCGTTCGTAACTTCCGGACCGGGCCTGATCTGTTCGACCACCAGCGATCGGAAAGGCTCTGTCGCGACGATCTGCCGGGCAATGCGAAAGCCCGCCAGCATGATGCGCATATCATCAGGGTCGGTCATATAGTTGGCGCGGATGCGCGGTGGCGTGCGGCCCTCCGCGTCGCGCAACGTAATTTCACCGCGGCTCTTCGGCCGGCAGACGCTGAAGATGAAGGTAAAGCCCGGCCAGCGATGCAGGCCGTGCTTGAACCCATCCGTCGAAAAATTGAGGCACTGGTACTGGATGTCAGGCACCGGTTCGGAGGGATCTGATTTCGCAAAAAGCGTCGCTTCGGTCGCACCGACCGAGAGCTGTCCGGATCCCCTGAGCAGCCATTCGAGCGCGAGCTTGACCGATTTGGCCGGGCTCGTCACGGCTTCGTTCAAGGTATCGGTCGCGTTGGTCTTGAATGTGAAGTTCGACTGATAATGGTCCTGCAGATTCTTGCCGACGCCGGGCAGGTCACATTTCACGTCGATGCCAAGCTTTGCCAGTTCCGCGGCCGGGCCAATGCCGGAGGCGAGCAACAGCACCGGAGAATTGATCGCGCCGCTTGAGACGATGAGCTCGCGCCGGGCGCCGATGCGCTGGATCTGGCCGTCGCGTTCGACCTCCACGCCGATGGCGCGGCTTGCCTCGAACAGGATGCGGCGGACGCGGGTCTTCGTCATCAGTTCGAGATTTTTGCGGGCCAGGTTCGGCTTGAGATATCCGACTGCTGTCGAGCGGCGCCAGCCATTGTGGACGTTGAGCGGGGCGAAGCCGACGCCGTCAATACGCTCGCCGTTGAAATCGGGGTTGCGCTGATATTGCAGGCGCTCGCAGGCCTCGACGAATGCCTTCGCCGCCGTCGAAGGGCGTTTGATGTTCGACACCGTCATCGGACCGCCGGTGCCGCGCCATTCGTTGGCGCCATCAACGCTGTGTTCCATTCGCTTGAAATAGGGCAGCACGTCCTTGTAGCCCCAGCCACGCGCACCGAGGCGCTGCCATTCGTCGTAGTCGCTGGGGGCGCCGCGCAGGAAGACCAGGCCGTTGATAGAGCCGGAGCCACCCAAAACCTTGCCGCGCGGCCAGATCACGGTTCGGCCGCCGAGACCCGGTTCGGGTTCGGTTTCGTAACCCCAGTTCATCTTCGGGTTCGGGACCAGTTTGCCGAAGCCCATCGGAATGTGAATCCAGGGATTGCGATCGCGTCCGCCGGCCTCGATGACGCAAAGCGACACGTTTGGATTTTCCGTCAGCCGCGCCGACAGCACGCAGCCGGCGGAACCGCCGCCCACCACGACGACATCGAATTCCGCATCAAAACCGGATTTACCCATCAAAACGTTTCGCTCCCGATCTGCTTTTGCGGCAGACGATAGTGGCCTGCAGATGGTCTGGATAGGGCTTTGCGTCATATGCGGCGTGCATGGCGGGTCGCTGTACGCCCGATCGTCGCTGAGCTAAAAGCAAACTTCCAGAATTGACCGGGCGAAGACCCGGCGTGGAGGAAAGCTATGTCCCATCAATTGCCGCGACTTGCCGGCCTCGTCCTAGGAGCCATGATGATAGCGATGCCGGCAAATGCCGATGCCCTGAAAGATGAAATCGCACCGACCGGCAAGCTGCGGGTGGCGATTGCGATCAGCCCGGCGGGCGGCGCGTTCTGGTCGACCAAAACCGAATCCGGCTATGCTGGCGTTCCGGTCGATCTCGGCAAGGCGATGGCCGCGCAGCTCGGCGTTCCCGTCGAATATGTCGTGCACCAGAATTCCGGCCAGATCGTCGACGCCGCGTCGAAGGGCACCTGGGACGTCACCTTCCTGCCGAAGGATCCGGAGCGCGAAGGCAAGATGTCGTTCGGGCCGATCTATGAGGTCGCGGACGCCACCTACATCGTCAAGCCTGGCTCGACGGTGACCAATTTTGCGACCCTCGATCAACCCGGCGTCAAAATCGCCGCCGTCAACAACACCACGACCATCCGCGGCGCGGCTGGCGCATCTGAAGAATGCCAAGGTCACCGGCTATCAGACCTTTGACGAAATCGCCGGCCTGCTCGCGAAGGGAGAAATCGATGCCTTCGCATTGTCGCGCGAAACGCTCAACGCCACGGCCAAGAAGATTCAGGGCACGCGGGTGCTCGACGAAACCTTCAAGCAGACGGTGACCGCGGTCGCGGTGCCGCTCAATCATCCGCAGGCGCACGCGTTTGCGGTCAAGTTCCTGACCGAGTCGATCTCGAACGGCACGCTGCGCAAGGCCTATGACAATAACGGCCTGAAGGACTCGCCGATCAGAACGCAGACGAAGTGAGCTGGTAGAGCGTTAGATCTCACTGCTTCCACGAGCACGCAAGCGCTCCCTCTCCCGCGCTTGCGGGGGAGGACTGCTCGTGTGAGAATATCGAGCCCTGCGCTACATCTGTGCAACTGCACAAATACAAGGCATGAGATCCATGCCCCCGGGTGCGCTCCGGGGCGATTAATCCTGTAATCACGGGGCTTTTGCCACTTCCGCGCCAGCGCCCTGTTGGCACATCGATTGCTTAAATACATCTCAGTCAATGACGACTGCCGTCCTACGGATTGCCAAAGCCAGTGTTGGCCAAGGCGCAGGGATCAAGCGACCTCGTTGAGGCGTTTGGAGCAGTCATCGGGACCACTCCACAAACATCTCTGTCTCCAATCAAGCGCGAGCGTAACCCGCGGCGCCCGACAGAAGCGTATTGCTTCTGCTGTGGTTGCGGCATGCGCGCGCGAGGACGGCTCGCCACACCTCACATCGGCGCGGGCCATATGGCTGCCGGCGCTCACTAGATTTTTGTGAACAGGGGGAACTGCAATGGCCTATCTCGTGCCTTCGGAATTCGTGACCAAGATGGTCGATGCCGGGGAATCCAAAATCTTCATGTCGGCTCGGGACACCGTGATTCGAGCCTATATGGCCGGCGCCATCCTGACGCTGGCGGCGTGGTTCGCCGTCACGATGGGCGTCAATACCGGCCAGCCGATCATCGGGGCGCTCCTGTTTCCGGTCGGCTTCTGCATGCTCTATCTGTTCGGATTCGACCTCTTGACCGGCGTATTCGTGCTGTGTCCGCTGGCGCTGATCGACAAGCGTCCGGGCGTGACGCTCGGCGGTGTGCTGCGCAACTGGGGTCTGGTGTTCATCGGCAATTTCGGCGGAGCTTTCACTGTCGCGGTGATGGCGGCGATCGTCTGTACGTTTGGGTTCTCCACGCCGCCCGACAAGGTCGGCGTCGCGCTCGGCCATATCGGTGAGGGCCGCACCGTGGGGTACGCGGAGCACGGCATCAACGGCATGCTGACGCTGTTTGTTCGCGGCATGCTCTGCAACTGGATGGTATCGGCCGGCGTCGTCGGCGCGATGATTTCGACCACGGTCAGCGGCAAGGTGATCGCGATGTGGATGCCGATCATGCTGTTCTTTGCCATGACCTTCGAGCATTCGATCGTGAACATGTTCCTGTTTCCCGCCGGCCTGCTGCTCGGCGGCAAGTTCACGATCATGGACTACCTGATCTGGAACGAGATCCCGACCGTGGTCGGCAACCTCGTCGGCGGTCTCGCCTTCACCGGCCTGACGCTCTACACCACACACGTCAAGACCGCGCCGAAGCGCGCGGTGAGGTTGACCGAGCAGGCCTCGTCAGCGCGTTCACGCGCGTCTTAGACACGCAATGGGTCTCAACTCTCAGGGGTTGAGACCCCCATTCCTTTCACGGACTCGATGCCGCGCGAACTGAAAATCTCGGTCGGGCAGTACTCCGACAAAGGCCGCAAGGAAACCAATCAGGATTTCCACGGCGTCCTGATTCCGGCCGAGCCGCTATTGAGCCTCAAGGGCATCGCCATAGTGCTGGCGGACGGTATCTCGAGCAGCAATGTCAGCCGCATCGCAGCCGAGTCCGCCGTCAAGGGTTTTTTGACCGACTATTACTGCACCTCGGAATCCTGGTCGGTGCGAACGTCGGCCCAGCGCGTGCTGGAGGCGACCAATTCCTGGCTGCATTCGCAAACGCGAAGAAGCCAGTATTCCTACGACAGGGACCGCGGCTACGTCTGCACGCTGAGCGCCATCGTCCTCAAGTCGACCACGGCGCATCTGTTTCACGTCGGCGATTCCAGGATCTATCGCCTGTCCGGCAACTCGCTGGAGCAGCTGACCAACGACCATCGCGTCATCATTTCGTCGGAACAGTCCTATCTCGGCCGCGCGCTCGGGGTGAATCCGCAGATCGAAATCGACTACCTGATGTCCCGGGTCGAGAAGGGCGACACCTTCGTGCTGGTGACCGACGGCATCTACGAACATGTCAGCGATCGCCATATCGCCAGAACGGTCCGGGATAACGCCGCCGATCTCGACCAGGCGGCGAAAGCCGTCGCCGAACTCGCCTTTGAACTCGGTAGCAAGGACAATCTCACCATCCAGATCGTTCGCGTCGATGAGTTGCCCGAAAGCGCCGCCAGCGAAGTGTTCGGGCAGCCGCGTGAGCTGCCGCTGCCGCCGCTATTGGAAGCGCGGCAGGTGTTCGACGGCTACCGGATCGTCAGGGAATTGCACGGCTCTAGCCGCAGCCACATCTACCTTGCCGTCGACATCGAGAGCGAGGAGGTCGTCACCCTCAAGATCCCCTCGATCGACCTGCGCGACGACCCGGAATATCTGAAGCGGTTCATGATGGAAGAGTGGGTGGCGCGGCGGATCGACAGCCCGCACGTGCTGAAGCCGTGTTTGCCGTCACGCAAGCGCAACTTCCTCTATGTCGCGACCGAATACATCGACGGCCAGACGCTGACGCAATGGATGATCGACAATCCCCGGCCGACGCTGGAAACGGTGCGCGGCATCGTCGAGCAGATCGCCAAGGGCCTGCGCGCCTTCCACCGCAAGGAGATGCTGCATCAGGACCTGCGGCCCGACAATATCATGATCGACAAGACCGGAACGGTGAAGATCATCGATTTCGGCTCGACCAAGATCACCGGCGTCATCGAGGCCGCTCCATCCGGCAACCGCAACGACATTCTCGGCACCGCGCAATACACCGCGCCGGAATATTTTCTGGGCGAACCGGTCTCGTCGCGCTCCGACCTGTTCTCGCTCGCCGTCATCACCTATCACATGCTGACGGGCAAGCTGCCCTATGGCGCGGCAGCGGCGAAAGCCCGGACCCGCTCGCAGTTCAACAGGCTGGTCTACAGCCCGGCCTCGCACCGCGACCGCGAAGTGCCGGTATGGGTCGACGGCACGCTGGAGCGCGCGGTGCATCCGAACCCTTACAAGCGATACGACAGCCTGTCGGAATTCCTGCATGATTTGCGTCATCCCAACGCCAATTATCTCAGCAATTCGTCGACACCGCTGATCGAACGCAACCCGCTGCTGTTCTGGAAGAGCACGACCATCGTGCTGGCGCTGGTGGTGATCGTGTTGCTGGCGATGCAGCACGGGATGCACCGGTGAATTGGGCCACCAAAATTACTCTCCGTCATGGCCGGGCTTGTCCCGGCCATCCACGTCGTTCTTTGTATCAGGCTGCAAAGACGTGGATGCCCAGGCCGGGCATGACGAGCTAGCCCCTAATTCGCCCCGACAATCGGATCCATCCCGCTCTTGACGATCTCCGGCCGCGCCGCGGGCGAGGCGAGGAACTTGATCAGCGCCTTGGCGGCGTCGGGCTCCTTCGACACGCTGGCAATCGCGGCGGAGAACACCGTGATCTTCTGCAATTCGTCGGGCAGGGGACCGACGATGTCGATGCCTTCGACCGGCCGCAGCTCGCTGATCTGCTGGAAGCCGATCTCGGCGTTGCCGTGCGCGACGATTTCGCCGACCGGGGTCGCCGGAATTTTTCGTGCTTTGTCCTTCATGGCGTCCTTGATGCCGAGCTTGTCGAACATTTCGGTCGAGACATAGACGCCACTGGCGCTGTCGGAATAGGCGATGGTTTTCGCGGCCAGCAGCGCGCGCTTGACCGCGTCCGCGTTGCTGATGTCCGGCTTCGGGGCGCCGGCCTTCACCGCAACCCCGATCGGCGATTTGACCAGGTCGATCTTGCTTTCCGCCATCACCTTGCCCTGCTTGGCGAGATCGTCGATCGCATAGCCGACCATGATCAACACGTCGGCGGCCTCGCCGCGCTCCAGCCGCACCGGGATCGCATTGACAGTCGTGCCCATCGACGGACCGTAGGCGGTCAGCACCTTGTGGCCGGTGGCACGCTCGAATTCAGGAACCAGCGCCTTATAGGCGGCCGCCAATCCGCCGGAGATCATGACGCGCACCTCGGCGGCGGAGGCTGCGCTGGAAAACGCGAGGGCGGCAACGAAGCCGAGTGCGATGCTGCGGAAAATAGTTGAATTCAGCCGCATGGTTATTCCTCCCGGAGCGCTTCTCGAGCGGACGTCCTTGCCCAGGATGTTAGCGTGCAAAGGGCGAAGCGGCTACCTCAAGTGGCCGCCCCGTCATTGCGAGGAGCGAAGCGACGAAGCAATCCATCTTGCGCCAAGCCGAGGCGTGGATTGCTTCGCGGAGCCTGTCATCGGGCGCGCCGTTGGCTCGCAATGACGAGCAATCCGCCCACCGGCTCCGGAGATCGGGACACCGTATTTGCCCGGAATCCACAATAGAACGGTTCTGCGCTATCAAATTGCCAGGCAGGATTTCATACTTAAAAATTTTAGCGAGGCCGCTGACATCACTCAGCGGCCTTTTAATTTTTGGAACTCGTGACGACGAGGCAGGTTCCTGCGGCGCAACCCCGCTGCACCGCATTATTTCACCTTGTCCTGAGACACATCCATGATCATGCGTGCCGACAGATAAAGCCGGGGCACGATGGTCTCCAGCTTGACGTATTCGGCGTCGTTGGAGTGGGCGCCAAAGCCGCTGAGGCCAAATCCCTCGATGACGGGGGCCTTTGTCTTCAGCGCGGCGAACGCGGCGTCGGTGCCGCCGCCGGAGGCGACGTCGATCACCTTGAGTGGCAGCCCGAGTTCCTCGTAGATGGCGGTGCCGTGGGCGGCCAGGCGGCGCGAGGCGGGGGTTGCTTCCAGCGGCGGGCGGCGCATCTCGAACCGGAGCTGCACCTTGGCGTCGGGGATCCGCTGGGTCTTGATGCGTTTCTGCAGCGTCGCCTCCAGCTCGGCGAAGTCAGACACCTTCAGCGCCCTTGCGTCGCCTTGCGCGGTGGCCTGCGCCGGGATCACGTTGCGATTGGTGCCGGACTGCGAGACCGTCCAGTTCAGGGACAGGCCCTGTTCGCGCCGCGACAGGTCGCTCAATTGCAGCATCTGGTGCGACAGCTCGTACAGCGCGTTGACGCCCTTTTCCGGCGCGGCGCCGGCGTGCGAGGCCTTGCCGTCCACTGTCAGGTACGCCGCGCCGATGCCGCTGGTGGCCAGGCGCAAATTGCCGTCCATTCCGCCGCCTTCGTAGGAAAACACCGCGTCGTGCTCGCCCGCCATGCGGGAGATGGTGCTGCGCGAGCCCGGTGAGCTGATCTCCTCGTCGCCATTGATCAGCACGGTCAGCGTGCCGTAATCCCTGAAATTCAGTTTTTGCAGCATCGCCACCGCGTGCAGGATCAGTGCGATGCCCTGCTTGTCGTCGACGACGGCAAGCCCATAGGCGCGCTCGCCGTCGATGCGGAAGGGTTGGTCCTTCAGCATGCCTTTCAGATAGACGGTGTCCATGTGGGCGATCAGCATGATCCTTTTGGTGCCGGTCCCCTTGAATTCGGCGTGCACCATGGAACCCGGCTTCGGCGGCGTGTCGTCCATCCGGTAGATGTCCGCAGGCTCGATGATCGCGACCTTGCCGCCCAGTTTGGTCAGGCGATCGGCGATCAGTGCCGCCAGCTGCGCCAGGCCCTCGGCATCCTTGCTGCCGGATTCGATGTTGACGAGGTCACGCAGCGTGTCGAGCAGCGGGGCCTTTTCCTGCTGCGCCAGCTCGTGAATGCTGGCCACCGGCGCGGCCCGTGCGGGCAGGGGCGACAAGGCCAGGGTGCCGGCGGCGATACAGGCCAGCGGGAAACGCAGAGCAAACCGGGCGGGATGCGGCATGGCGAGCCTTTCGAAGGACGACCTGATGATCAGTGAGGCTCGAACGGAAGTTGAGACTACATCTGACCAAATTGATCGTTCGCAGGATGGGTGAGCGACTTTTCCGCCGTAGCTCAAAGAGCGACGGCGGAAGCGAAACCCATCTACCTCGCTTTGTGAAAGTGGGTGGGTTTCGCGGAGTTTATCATCGGGCGCGCATTCGCGCGACCCGGTGGCTTCACCCACCCTCCGCTCCACGGCAGACAAGTCGGATCAATCACCCAACGAGCCCCGCGCCCTACGCGCAGCGTGCCTTGCCTACCACCAGTTCGTGCCCGGTTGCCAGTACTGTTGGCCGCCGCGCCGGCGGGTATTGGCGGGTTGGGGAGGCTGAGGTTCCCAGCTGCGCTGGAAAAATGGGTTGAAGCCGTCGCCCTGGACCGGGTCGCTCGAAGCGTAGACATCGATCGGGGGCGTCGGCTTGCGCGTGATGAAGCCGCCTTGCGGCTCGGTGCTCAGCACCGCGACGAACTCGGTGCGATAGTTGGTCTCGACGCTCAGCGGCTCGTCCGAGATCACGATCGAGGATCGCGGCATGGCGGTCGGCGCGATGCGATCGAGCACCTCCTGCGGGATGGTGATGCGGTCGAGCGCGGCCTTGGCGTCGTCGGCGCTGTCGATCGTGACCGCGGTCCAGCGCAGGCCGGAATCGTTTTGCGCCACCGCCGTGAACACGTGCGTGCCGATCGGCCTGTCGGAATTGCGGATCGTGACCGGAACCTCGATCGTCGCATCGAACACGATGCCGCCGCCGTCCGGTGCCGGCTTATGCGTCGGGCGGCGCACGTACAGCTTTTGCGTCGCGCGGCTGATGTAGATCGAGACCGGCTCGAGCGCGAGCTTGGCCTCGCTCGCTGCCTTGGCGGTGTCGGCCTTCCTGGTCTGGGCCACCTTGGCCGCTTCCTTGGCCGCGGCGGCGGCGTCAAGCTTCGATTTCGCGTCGGCCTTGGCGGTCTCGAGCTGGGTCCCGAGGTCCGCGGCCTTGGCGGCAGCCTTCTGCTTGAGGTCCTCGGCCTTCGCCCTGGCCTCGTCCGTCTTGGCGGCGGCGACCGCCTTCTCGGTGGAGGCAAGCTCGCCGTCGGCGCGGGTCTTCAGTCCCTGCAGCTTGCGCAGCGACGCCGTCAGCGACGCGGTCTCGCGCGTCGTCGTCGCGATGGCCTTCTTCGCCTCGTCGGCTGCCTTGGCAGCCTCGGCCGCCTCGCGGGGCAGCGCTTCGGCCTTGGCCGGCGCGGCCGCGATGGCTTCGCGGTTCGGCGAAAACAGCGCCGGATGGGAGAATTCCACTGGCTCGGCGTCGTTGGGTGAGATGATCACCCGCATCCCGATCCGCGTCTTGTCGAACAGCTTGTCGGCAAAGCCGAACGGCATCCGCACGCAGCCGTGCGAGGCCGCATAGCCGGGCAGCGGCCCACCATGAAGCGCGATGCCGTTCCAGGTGATGCGCTGCATGTTCGGCATCTCCGCATCGTCGTACATGTTCGAGCGGTGTTCCCTGTTCTTCTCGAGGATGGCGAAGATGCCGGCGGGCGTCTCGCGTCCCTTGGTGCCGGTCGACACCGGCGCGCGCAGGATCCAGCCGTCGGAGTCGTAGAGAGTGACCTGCTGGCTCTTGATCGACACGATCGCCATCAGCGGCTCGCCGGCATCGCGCGGCGCCGTCGCCTCGGTGGCGGGCTTCGGGCGCGCCTGTTTCGGCGCGGCGTCGGCGGCCAGTCCCGTCAAGGTCGTCAACGCGGCCACAGCGGCGAATGTCACAATGGCAGGAACACCCAGACGCCGCATTGCCACGGAGGATCGCACCGTCGTAAATCGAACTACCATTCCATGCCCCGGTTCAAATGCCTGTCCGCGCGTGCGTCGATCAGATGTCAGATTCATGAATTTTGGATCAACCAATGGCCACCACCATCCACGCCGCGAATTCGGCCCGTTCCGGGAGCGATTCACTTTTATACGACAGCCTGCGCAGGAGAAAGAGCGGCCCGCGGTTCGGATTGTAACGATCCGGATACATCGGTGCGACAAAACAACCCGGACGGGCGGATCACGAGCAGTCCCTCGCCGGAAATTCGGCCTGACCACGTCCGGTCCTGAGGTGAACAAGCATCCCGTCAAGGAGTCCAAGTTCCGAAATTCGCTCGAAGCGGGCCGTGGAATCCATGATAACTTGGGAATCCACGATACTTTGAAATCGCAGCGTAAACGGCCCTGTCATCGGCCGCGCTGGACGGCCCCTCGCTGATCTACGATAATGCGGGACGGCGCAGCAATGATGCTGATCCGCCGGCTGCGTTACCCCTGGCTAAACGCATATGACACAGAGCGGTTTTCACGGTCAGGCGTTCAAGGACCTGCTGCACCTTCAGGATACACCGTCATCGCTGATCACGCGGTCTACGCGCGGTGTCGAGGTCACAGCCACCGAAACGCGGGATGACAATCCCATGCCGGGCCTTTGCGGCGCCATCGCACCCGAGGATGCCTATCTCGTTAGCTTGAAACTTCGCGATTATCCCGACTGCGAATACTGGGAGCATGGCAAGTGCGTGGCCAAGCCCAACATCCGGGCAGGCACGACATATCTGTACGACATGAAGTGCGATCCGCGCTTTGTGATCGAAAAGCCGTTCCACTCCGTTCATTTCTATGTTCCGGCGTTGGCGCTCAACGGCGTCGCGGAGCGGTTCGGCGCGCGGCGGGTCGGCCAGCTCGACTGTCAGTTCGCTACCGGCTTTGACGACGGCGCTGTGCATCACATCGGCGCGGCGCTCCTGCAGGGATTGCGCCGGCCATCCGAAGCGAACCAGCTTTTCGTCGATTACATGATGCTGGCGCTCACAGCGCACGTTGCCCGGGCGTATGGCGGGCTTGGCAACGCCGAACCCGTGTATCGCGGCCTTGCTCCGTGGCAGACGAAGCGTGCCTGCGAAAGGCTCCAGTCTGATCTCAGTGGCAAATTCACGCTGCAGGAGATCGCGGCTGAATTGAACCTGTCAGTCAGCCATTTTTCTCGCGCGTTTCGGGCGTCCGTCGGCCTGCCGCCACACCAGTGGCTCCTTCGCCAACGCGTTGACGCCGCCAAGCAGTTGATGACCGTCCGTGGCCTGTCCCTTGCGGAGATCGCAATATCCGCCGGGTTTGCCAATCAAAGCCACTTTACGCGGGTATTTTCGGCCCTGGTCGGCGTCAGCCCGGCCGTGTGGCGCCGCGAAGCGCAGGGTGCGGCGGAAAGCGAGACGTGAGCCGGGACGATAGCTGTCGCACTTGAACGTTGCCGCCCACCGATGCCTTGCGAACTGCGTCGCCTCGTACGCAAGAGAATTGTAAGCGCGGCGGGTGCGGCAAAACAACCCGACGGGCAAATCAGTTCTGTTTTGCGGAAATCGTGTCAAGTAGAGAATTTCTGTAAATCGAAAATATTTCTGTTGTCGACCGACCCAAATCAGTGCGGATCTATCGCCATCCCGTCCTACTCAGAAGGGCGTCGGCCGTCGTCACGGACGTTGGACGGGTTGCGGTGGACGCTTGTTTGCGCTGAGACGACGGCGTGGATTAAGCGTACGGCAAAACCGTGTGGTCCTGGCGCCCGTTGCTGGCGTCAAGCCGTCGGGTAGGCGAAAGCTGAACGGCAGCGACGGAGTCAACCAAGAACTCGTCTCCGGGGAGATCACGGCATAAGCCGTAAAGCCATTGCGCAGGGAAGGCCGGGTGTTCACCGCTGCCCTGTATGCTCGTGTGCAGCCTACTTAGTGCAAACCGCACACGGGACCGCGGGTGCAGCGCGCACCCGGTCTTCCCTGCGCCCTTT